>DASTUL010000092.1:0-4349 GCA_035759645.1 Lysobacteraceae bacterium
CGATCTCGCCGGTTTCGTGGGTGACCTGGTGCTGGCCGAACTGGAAGCTCTTGGTAACTTTCGCCACGTGAAATGTCCTTGCGGTGCGCTAGCGGATTGACCGGCGGGACCCATGCCCCGCGCGGGCGGCCGCCGTGGCGACCTGGGGATTCGACGAACCGGATCGGCGCCTGCGAACCAGTGGCGCCTGGAAAAACAAAACCGCGGCGCATCGCTGCGCCGCGGCGTGGGTTCAGGTCAGCGGCGCAGGCCCAGCTTCTGGATCAGGGCCTTGTAGCGCTCGGCGTCCTTGCGGTGCAGGTAATCGAGCAGGCTGCGGCGCTGGTTGACCATCATCAGCAGGCCGCGGCGGCTGTGGTGGTCCTTCTTGTGGGTCTTGAAGTGGCCGCTGAGGTGCTCGATGCGGGCGGTGAGCAGGGCGACCTGGACTTCGGTGGAGCCGGTGTCGTTGTCGCCGCGCTTGTGTTCTTCAATGACCTTGCTTGTGTCGATGGACATGGATTGCCTCTGTGACGCGTGGCTGGCAGGAACGCCGGGGACGCGAATCGCGCGTCGCCGGGGCACCGCCTGGCCCGCCGTTGCTGGAATGAAGCGAGTGCTTCGTTGGGGCCTTGCCGGAAAGCTCCCGGAAAAGCCGCGGAATTGTAACGTGCCACGACCTTGCGGAACAAGGCGTTACGACGTGGGCTGGCCCAGTGCCGCACCCCAGGTGAACAGGCGCTGGACCCGCAGGCCGCCCGGTTCGCGGCGGCCGATGCCGAGCAGCCTGCCCCCCTTCGAGAACACCGCCACGACCGCGATCGGCCCGGCGTGCGCGGCCACGCCCTGTCCCTGCGCCAGCCGGCGGGCCTCGTCGGCGTCGAGGATGACCCGGGGATAAGCGGCCAGCCCGGCTTCGATCGGCAGCAGGCAAGCGTCGAGCGCCGCCTGGTCGCCATCCGCCAGCGCCTCGAGTTCATCGAGGGTGTGCATGCGCGGCTGCGTGAAGGGATCGACCCACAGCCGGCGCAGGCCCGTCACGTGAGCACCGCAACTCAGTGCCTCGCCGAGGTCGCGGACCAGGCCGCGCACGTAGGTGCCCGAGCCGCATTCGACCCGTAGCGACAGCCGCGGACCGTCGCGTCCAAGCAACTCGAGCCGGTGCACCTCGACCTCGCGCACCGGCGCCTCGATCGATTCGCCGCGGCGCGCCTTCGCATACAACGGCTCGCCGCCCTGCTTGAGCGCCGAATAGATCGGCGCGCGCTGGGCGATCCGGCCGGTCAACGGCTCCAGTGCGGCGCGGATGTCCGCGTCGTCGAGCGGCGGGACATCACGCACGCGCAGCACGGCGCCGTCGGCATCGTCGGTGTCGGTGACCACGCCCAGCACCGCTTCGGCGTCATACGCCTTGCGCGCGCCCAGCAGCAGGCCGGCGACCTTGGTGGCCTCGCCGAAGCACAGGGGCAGCAGGCCGGTGGCGAGCGGATCGAGGCTTCCCGTGTGCCCGCCCTTCTCGGCGCGGAACAGGTTGCGTGCCCGCTGCAGGGCCTGGTTCGAGCTCAGGCCCGGGGGCTTGTCCAACAGCAGGATGCCGTCCAGCGGCCTGGAGGCAGGACGGCCGTCGCGGCTCAACCGGGGTCGCGCCCGCTGTCCGGCGCGTCGCGGAGCAGGCGTTCGATCCGTGCGCCCCGGTCGACCGAGTCGTCGTAATGGAAGTGCAGCTCGGGTACGTGGCGCATCTCCAGCGCCTGCGCGAGCTGGTACCGCAACTCGGGCGCCAGGGCCTTCAGGCCCTTGACCACTTCGGTCGAGCGCTCGGGCTGGAGCGCGATGACGAACACCTTCGCGTGCGCCATGTCGCGCGTGACCTCGACGTCGGACACGCTGCCGAACGGCAGGCCATGTTCGCGGATCGCGGCCTGCACGAGCGTGCCCAGCTCGCGGCGGAGCTGGGCGGAGACGCGGTCGGTGCGCTTGAAGGCTTTCACAGCGTGCGCTGGACCTCGATGCGTTCGAAGCACTCGATCTGGTCGCCCGGCTTGACGTCGTTGTACTGCTTCACGCCGATGCCGCATTCGGTGTTGACGCGGACCTCGTCGACGTTCTCCTTGAAGCGGCGCAGGGATTCCAGCTCGCCCTCGAAGATGACGGTGTTGTCGCGCAGCACGCGGATCGGCTTGCTGCGCTTGACCACGCCCTCGACCACCATGCAGCCAGCGACCGCGCCGAACTTGGAGCTGCGGAACACGTCGCGGACCTCGGCGGTGCCGATGATCTCCTCGCGGATCTCAACGCCCAGGATGCCGGAGGCGACCTGCTTCACCTGGTCGATGACGTCGTAGATGATCGAGAAGTAGCGCAGGTCGACGCCGTTGGTCTCGATGACCTTGCGCGCGGAGGCGTCGGCGCGGACGTTGAAGCCGATGATCGTCGCCTTCGACGTCGACGCCAGCTGCGCGTCGGACTCGGTGATGCCGCCGACGCCACCGCCGATCACGTTGATCCGGATCGCTTCGGTGGAAAGCCCGGTCAGCGCTTCGCGCAACGCCTGGAAAGAACCCTGCACGTCGGCCTTGACGATCAGCGGCAGCATCAGCTGCGCTTCGCTCTGGCCCATCTGGGCCATGATGTCTTCCATGCGGTTGCCGGCCAGGCCGGACAGGCGCGACTCGCGGCGCTTTGCATCGCGCTGCTCGGCGACTTCCTTGGCCAGCCGCTCGTCCTCGACGACCACGAAGTCGTCGCCGGCGTCGGGCACGCCCGACAGGCCCAGGACCTGCACCGGGATGGACGGGCCGGCTTCCGGAACCTGGCTGCCGGTCTCGTCGAACAGCGCGCGCACGCGGCCGTACTGCACGCCGCAGACCAGGTAGTCGCCCTTCTTCAGCTGGCCGGCCTGGACCAGCACGGTGGCGACCGGGCCGCGGCCCTTGTCGAGCGCGGATTCGATGACCGTGCCCGAGGCACGGCCGGTCGGGACCGCCTGCAACTCGAGCACCTCGGCCTGCAGGGAGATCGCGTCGAGCAGCGTGTCGACGCCCTGCCCGGTCTTCGCCGACAGCTCGACGAACTGGGTGTCGCCGCCGAACTCCTCGGAAACGACGTCCTGCGCGAGCAGGTCGTTCTTGACCCGGCTCGGGTCCGCATCCGACTTGTCGATCTTGTTGACCGCGATGATCAGCGGGACGTTTGCGGCACGCGCGTGCTGCACCGCCTCGATCGTCTGCGGCATCACGCCGTCGTCCGCGGCCACGACCAGCACCACGATGTCGGTGAGCTTCGCGCCGCGCGAGCGCATCTGGCTGAACGCGGCGTGGCCCGGCGTGTCGAGGAAGCTGATGACGCCGTTGGCGGTCTCGACGTGGTACGCGCCGATGTGCTGGGTGATGCCGCCGGCTTCGCCGGACGCCACCTTGGTGCTGCGGATGTAATCCAGCAGCGAGGTCTTGCCGTGGTCGACGTGGCCCATGATGGTGACCACCGGCGGACGCGGCGCGGTGTCGCCCTGCGGCTTGTCGACGTGCGCCAGCAGCGCGTTCTCGACATCGCCCTCGTCGGCGCGCACCGGGTTGTGGCCCATTTCCTCGGCGACCAGCGCCGCGGTGTCATGGTCGATCGTCTGGGTGATGGTCGCCATGACGCCCATCTTGAACAGCGCCTTGACCACCTCGCTGCCCTTGAGCGCCATCTTCTGCGCCAGCTCGGCGACGGTGATCGTCTCGCCGATGGCGACGTCGCGCACGACCGGCGCGGTCGGGCGGGTGAAGCCGGTGCCGGACCGGGCCTGTTCGGCCTGGCGGCGCGGGCGCGAGCGGCCGCGCGCAGTCGTGCGTCGCGCACGCTCCGAGGCCGACAGGTGCAACTGCCCGGCGAAACGGGCGGCGCTGTCGTCGTCCTCGACGCCCGCGACCATCACGTGCGAGCCGCGGTTGTGCTTCTGGCTGTGCTTGTGCCCGCGCGGTTCCTCGCGTGCCGGCGCCGGGGCGGGCTTCGGGTGGCCGTGGTGGCCGGGCTTGGCGGCCTTTTCCTCGCGCGCGGCGAGCTCCGCGGCCTCGACCTCCGCGCGCAGTCGCGCGGCCTCTTCCTCCGCCGAGCGGCGCTGGGCGGCGATCGCCTCTTCGTTGCGCTTGCGGTCGGCGTCGGCCAGCTGCTGCTGTTCTTCCAGGTTGCGCTGGCGCGACGCCTCGAGCTTGCGCAGGATCTCCGCGCGCTCCGGATCGGTGCCGGCCGGGACCGCGGTCTCCGCCTCGGTCGGCTTGACGTAGGTGCGCTTCTGCCGGACCTCGACCGCCACCGTGCTGCGGGTGCGCCCGCCGCCGACGGTCAGTTCCTGCACCTTCTTGCGGTTGAGCGTGATCTTCTTCGGC
>DASTUL010000093.1:0-6996 GCA_035759645.1 Lysobacteraceae bacterium
CGACCACCACAACCCGCTCAACGCCATCACCAGGTAGGCCAGCAGCACCCAGGTGCCCACGACCGCGTGCAGGCGCCAGAGGAAGGCGCGTCCGCGCTGCTTCCAGTCCAGCGCGAACCAGGCGTGCAGGCTGGCGCGGCCGCGCGGCCAGCGCAGGTACAACCCCGACAGGCAGAAGAACACGAGCGCGACCGTCGACGCCGCGACCACCTGCTTGCCCACGTCGTCCGCGGCGAGCCACCGGTGCAGTTGCATCGTGGTGCGGAAGAATCCTTCGCCGCGGGCCGCCGGCAGCAGTTCGCCGGTGTATGGATCCAGCGTGCGGCGCTCGCCGCGGCCGCCGCCGTCGCCCTTCGGTTCGAATGCAACGCGTGCCACGCCCCCGGGATCGGCCGACAGGGTCAGCGATGCGATGGCGTCGTCGCTGCGCTGGGCGCGCACGCGATCGACGAGCTGGACTGGCGCCAACGGTTCACCACGCGCCTCGACCCGCAGCACGCCCGGGTTGAGCCGCTCAAGGATCGCGTCCTCGAAGCTGAGCATCGCGCCGGTCGCCCCGACCAGCGCCAGCACCACGCCGGCGGTGATGCCCAGCAGCCAGTGCACCTGGAAGATCGCATTGCGCACGGTCATCCTGCTTCGCCTAGCCGACGTCCGCCCAGCGGCGGAGCAGGTTGTGGTACACGCCGGTCAGTCCGACCGCGGCCTGCGAGTCGGGCAGGTCGCGGTGCACCTGCTGCACCGCGCGGTCCAGGTCGTACAGCAGCGTGCGCTGGCCGTCGTCGCGGACCATCGACTGGATCCAGAAGAACGAGGCGATACGCACGCCACGCGTCACCGGCTTGACCAGGTGCAGGCTGCTGGCCGGGTACAGCACCATGTGGCCGGCCGGCAACTTCACCGCGTGCGTGCCGTAGGTGTCCTCGACCACGAGTTCCCCGCCGTCGTACTCCTCCGGCGCGCCGAGGAACAGCGTCGCCGACAGGTCGGTGCGCACGCGATGCGGCGTGCCGCGGATCGGGCGGATCGCGTTGTCGACGTGGCTGCCGAAGGCCTGTCCGCCCGCATACCGGTTGAACAGCGGCGGGAACACCTTCAACGGCAGCGCCGCGGACACGAACAGCGGGTTGCGCTGCAGCGCGGCGAGCACCACCTCGCCGAGCTCGCGCGCCACCGGTGAATCCTCGGGCAATTGCTCGTTGCGCTTGGCCTGCGCCGACTGGTAGCCGGCCGTGGCGCGGCCGTCCGCCCATTCCGCGGCATCGAGGGCCTCGCGGCACCGCGCGACCTGTCCCGCATCGAGCACGTCCGGGATCTGCAGCAGCATGGCCTGGCCCTCAGAAGGTGAAGTCTGCGCTCAGCATGAACGTCCGGCCGGCGCCCGGCACGTAATGGCCGCCACCCACCTGGTCGACGTAGTCCTTGTCGCTCAGGTTGTAGCCGTTGAGCCGCAGCCCCAGCGCGTCGCTGACCCGGTAGCCGACCATCATGTCGTACACGGTGTAGGCCTTGGCCCGGCGGGCGTTGTCCTCGTTGCTCCAGCGCGCGCCGACGTGCTGGATGCCGAAGCCGACCTCGAGTGCATCGGTGACGTCATGGCTCGTCCACACGCTGGCGCTGTGTCGCGGGGTGTTGCCGAGCGCGTTGCCGATGACCGCCGCCTCGGTCGACTCGGTCACTTCGCTGTCCAGGTACGTATAGCCGCCGAACACGCGCCAGTCGTCCGACACCTGGCCCATCGCGCCGACCTCGAACCCCTGCACGCGCTGCTCGCCGTCCAGCACCTCGGCACGGCCGGGGTCGAGCGGGTCGTCGACGCGGGCGTCGGTCTTTTCGGTGCGGAACACGGCGGAGCTCAGCAGCAGGCGTTCGCCGAACAGGTTCCACTTCGTGCCGAGTTCGACGGTTCGGCTCTTTTCCGGCTCCAGCGCGGCGAGGCTGGCATTCAATTCCAGTTCCTCCGCCGAGGGATTGAACGAATTGCCGTACGCCAGGTAGACGCTGCCGTTCGCGGCGGGCTTGAACACCACGGCGGCCTTGCCACTCAACTCGGTGTCGGTGCGCGACCAGGTGCCGCGTGCGTCGAGGTCGCGGTCGAAACCGCTCGCCTCGACCTCGAAGCGGTCCCAGCGCAGCCCGCCGGTCAGTTCCCACTGCGGCGCGAGCGTCAGGGTGTCGAACACGTAGACCGCGGCGGAGCTGGCCTCGGCGTCAGCGTCCCGCTGGGGATTGCGCTCGATCCCGCCGGTATACGGTGCGCGGAAGTCGGGGGCGAACAGGTCCGTGTACGGCTGGCTCGATACCACGCGGTCCAGGTTCGACGACTCCTCGCGGCTGAACTCGACGCCCGCGACGAGTGCGTGCGCCACGCCGCCGGTTTCGAAGTCGGCCGTCAGGTCGGTCGCGTTGAGCAGGATCGTGTGTTCCGACAGCCGGGTCTTGCCACTGCGGTTGACCTGCAGGGAGTCGTCGGCGACGAAACGGGGCGCGGTGATGATCGAATCGCGTTCGCTGCGGCCCCAGCGGGTGAGGTTGCGCACGTCGATGGTGTCGGTGAGGCGGTGCTCGAGGACCAGCGTGGCCAGGTCGGCGCTGGTGTCCTCGTAGTCGCGGTCCAGCAGGCCGTAGAAGTTGGCGCGGTCGACCGGCGAGCGGCCGTCGTGGCTCTCGACCAGGATCTCGTGGCTGTCGCGCACCCACGGCTGGCCGTAGTCCGGCACGTTCTGCTGCTCCAGGTGGAACAGGCTGAGCGTGACCGCGGTGTCGGTACCCAGCCCGAAGCCGATTGTCGGGGCGACGCCCCAGCGTTCGCTCTCGACCGCATCCCGGCCGTTGACCTCGTTGGCATGGGTCATCAGGTTGACGCGGAACGCGGCGTTGTCGCCGATGGCGCGGTTGAGGTCGGCGGTGCCGCGCAGCAGCGCGTTGTCGCCGACGCTGGCGCTGGCATGGCTGAAATCGCCCAGGCGCGCGGTCTTGCTGGCGAGGTTGATCGAGCCGCCGGTGGAGCCGCGGCCGGTCCGCGCGGACGCCGGCCCCTTGGCGACTTCCACCTGCTCGATGTTGAACGGGTCGCGCGAGTAACCGCCGATGTCGCGCACGCCGTCGACGAACAGGTCGGTGCGCGCCGAGAAGCCGCGCAACGTGAGGTTGTCCCCGGCCGGCACGCCGCCTTCGCCGGCCTGGATGCTGATGCCCGGGACGTTGCGCAGCGCGTCGCGCAACGTGGTGACGCCCTGGGCGTGCATCAGGTCGGAGGGGACGATGGTGACGGTGGCGGGCGTGTCGACGAGCGGCTGGGTGTACTTGGGCGACTGCGGCGCGGTGACGCGCTGGCCTTCGACCTGGATCGCGTCGAGGTTGGTGGCCTGGACGATCGGGTCGGGCGTTGACGCGGGGGCGGGCGAGGGACCGCCAGCGGCGAGCGCGGCAGCCGGGAGCAGCGGCAGGCCAAGGGCCATGGCGAGGGCGCCGGCCAAGGGGGAGAGGGAAAAATTCGAGCGGGACATGGTTGCGTTCCGTGCGGGAAAGATAGGCCTTGGGCGACTGCCCCGGCCGGCGACGGAAATCGTAATGAGAAAGATTCCCATTTGCAACGAGTGTCGAAAAAAGGACCGGGCCCCTCAGCGGTCGTCCCGGGTCCACACCGCACCGTCCTCGACCTGCACCGGAAAACGCACGACGGGCGCATACGCCGGGGCGCACAGCGCGCGGCCGTCGCGCACGTCGAACTTCGCGCCATGCAGGACGCATTCGATCGTCGCTTCCTCGCCGTCGTAGGTGCCCGCGGACAACTCGAAGTCCTCGTGCGAGCAACGGTCTTCCATCGCGTAGTAGTCGCCGTCGTAGTTAACGACGAGGATCGGCGTGTCGCCGTCCCAGGCGACGGTGGTTTCCCCTGGCAGCAACTCGGCCGTGGCGCAGACGCGGATCCATCCGTTCATCGTGTTGCGGCCTCCACGAAGGTCTTCTCGAGCACCTCGAACCGCAGGTCGTCGCGGCGCGGGACACCGAATCGCGTGTCGCCATAGGGAAACGGCTTGCGGATGCCGGTGCGGCGATAACCGCGGCGTTCGTACCATGCGATCAGCTCGTCGCGCACGTCGATCACCGTCATGCGCATCGTGCGCAACGCCCATTCGTCGCGCACGACGCGCTCGGCCTCCAGCAGCAACGCATGGCCCGTGCCGCCGCCCTGCAGCTCCGGCCGCACGGCGAACATCCCGAAGTAGCCTGCATCGCCTTCCACGGCGACGTGCGCGCACGCGACCGGCAGGCCGTCGCGCTCTGCCACCAGCACGCGGCTGTGCGGCCGTTCGATGTCCGCGCGCAGCACGCCCGGGTCGATGCGGTCGCCGTCCAGCAGGTCGGCCTCCGTGGTCCAGCCGGCGCGGCTGGCCTCGCCACGGTAGGCCGACGTCACCAGCTGCACGACCGCCGGGATGTCCGCCACGGTGGCATCGCGGAAATGCAGGGTGGTCACAGGAGCAGCTTTCGGACCTTGCGGAGGGCGCCGATGAAGGCGTCGATCTCGTCGTGCGTGTTGTAGAACGCCACCGACGCGCGACAGGTCGCGGGCACGCCGTAGAACTGCATCAGCGGATGCGCGCAGTGATGGCCGGAGCGCACCGCCACGCCTTCCAGGTCCAGCAGCGTCGCCAGGTCGTGCGCGTGCGCGCCGTCGACCAGGAACGACACGACCGCGGCCTTGCCGGGCGCCGTGCCGATGATGCGCAGTCCTTCCACCTCGCCCATCGCCTCCGACAGGTGCGCCAGCAGCTCCGCCTCGCGCGCGGCGACATTGTCCATGCCCAGCGCGTCCAGGTAGTCCACGGCCGCGCCGAGGCCGACGTGGCCCGCGATGTTGGGCGTGCCCGCCTCGAACCGGTGGGGCGGGTCGGCGAAGGTCGTTCCCTCGAAGCACACCTGGCGGATCATCTCGCCACCGCCCAGGAACGGGGGCATCGCCTCCAGGTGCGCGCGCCGCGCCCACAACGCGCCGGTACCGGTCGGGCCGCACATCTTGTGCCCGGTGAACGCGTAGAAGTCGCAGCCGATCGCCGTGATGTCGACCGGCAGGTGGGGCAGGGCCTGCGACCCGTCGACCAGGGTCGCGATGCCGCGCGCGCGCGCCTCGCGGCACAACCCGCGCACCGGGTTCACCGTTCCGAGCACGTTCGAGACATGGGCCATGCCGAACAGCTTCACGTCCGGGGTCATCGCCGCGCGCACGCGGTCGATGTCCAGGCTGCCGTCGAGCTCCATCGGCGCGACCTTGACCGTCGCACCGGTGCGTTCGGCCACGAGTTGCCACGGCACGATGTTGGCGTGGTGCTCCATCTGCGTCAGCAGGATGGCGTCGCCGGGTCCGAGGCGGGGCAGGGCCCACGCGTACGCCACCAGGTTGATCGCGAAGGTCGTGCCGCTGGTCAGCACCAGCTCGTCGCGGCGCACGTTGAGGTGGCGGGCCATCTTCGTGCGCGTGGCCTCGTAGGCTTCCGTCGCCTCGCTGCCGAGCTGGTGCACGGCGCGGCTGACGTTGGCGTTGTGGCGGCGGTAGAAGTCGTCGACCGCCTCGATCACCGACGCGGGCTTCTGTCCCGTGTTCGCAGAGTCCAGGTAGACCAGCGGCTTGCCGTGCACCTCCCGCGCCAGCAGCGGGAAGTCGGCGCGCACGCGTGCCCAGTCGATCGTCACGCGTCCTCCAGCGTGGCCAGTGCGCGGTCGAGCGCGGCATCCAGGCGTTCGCGCACCGCCGGGAGGGCGACGCCTGCCAGCGCCTCGCGGCAGAACGCCGCGGTCAGCAACCGGCGCGCCTCGTCGCCCGGCAGGCCGCGCGAGCGCAGGTAGTACAGCGCGGTGGGATCCAGGCGCCCGACGGTGGCGCCATGCGCCGCCTTGACCTCGTCGGCATGGATCTCGAGCACCGGCTGGGTATCGATTTCGGCGCCTTCGGTCAGCAGCAGGTTCTTGTTGGACAGCGCGGCATCGCTGCCGTCTGCGCCCGCGCGGATGGTGATGCCGCCGTGGAAGACGGCGCGCCCGCGGCCCGCGCCCAGCCCGCGCCAGGTCAGCCCGCAGCCGGTGTCGCGGGCGATGTGCTCGATGCCCAGCCGCGTGTCGAGGTGGCGGCGGCCGGTCGCGAGCAGCACGCCGTTCGCGTCGACGCGCGCCCCTTCGCCCTCGAGCCGGACGTTGAGTTCGTGGCGCGACAGCGTGGCGCCCAGTTCCAGGTCGATGCGCCGGTAGCGCGCATCGCGGGCGAGCACGGCATCCGTGCGCGCGATGACGGTGGCGCGTTCCG
Organism: Lysobacteraceae bacterium; assembly: GCA_035759645.1. Taxonomy (GTDB): domain Bacteria; phylum Pseudomonadota; class Gammaproteobacteria; order Xanthomonadales; family Xanthomonadaceae; genus CAMPJU01. Next base: position 6,305 of record DASTUL010000093.1, read on the forward strand.
CCTCGTCCTGGACTCGCGCGTGCCGCAGGGTCGCGCCAGCGGACAGGTGCACGTGCATCAGCGCATTGGCCAGGTGCGCGTGCGGGCCCGCGGCCAGATGGTGTTCCACGACGACCAGCTCCGCATCGCGCCGCAGTTCGATGAGGCCGCGCAGGTGCCAGGCTGCATCCGCCGCGGACGGCGCACCAACGAAGACCAGGTGCAACGGTGCGGCAACGCGGACGCCTTCCTCGACGCGAACCACGGCGCCGTCGCGCGCGAGCGCGGCGTTGAGCCGTGCGAACGGCTCGTCGGCACGCTCGTAGCGGCGTTCCAGGAAATTCACGGCGCGCGGATCGCCCGCCGCGAGTAGTTGTGACAGCAGCCGTGGCACCGCGCCGTCGGGCAGGCCGGCGAGGTCGGACAGGCGCGCATCGTGCCGTCCGTTGACGAAGACCAGCCGGGGCGAGGGAATCGCCGCGAGCAGCGCGGGATCGACGGCGACCGCTTCCGGCATCGTGAAGGCGCGTCGCTCCAGCGCCCGCAGCGGCGTGTACTTCCATGCCTCGCTACGCGGTCCCGGCAGGCCGTCGCGCAGCACCGCGTCCAGCGACGCACGCCGCGCGGCGTCGCCGTCGAACGTGGCCGCGAGCGAATCGAGCAGCGCGCTCATTGCGGGGCCCGTGCCTCCGGGCTGACGCGGTCCCGGATCC
>DASTUL010000094.1:0-28851 GCA_035759645.1 Lysobacteraceae bacterium
CTGAACAAGCAGGGCGGCGGCCTGTCGCTGGGCGCGCTGACCGACCGCGATCGCGAGCTGATCGGCATTGCCGCCGGCATCGGGGTGGACTTCATCGCCGTGTCGTTCTGCCGGCACGCCGAGGACATGAACGAAGCGCGCCGCATCGCGCGCGCGGCCGGCAGCGATGCCGCGCTGGTGGCCAAGATCGAGCGCGCCGAGGCGATCGAGAACCTGTCGGAGATCATCGACGCGAGCGACGTGGTGATGGTCGCGCGCGGCGACCTGGGCGTGGAGATCGGCGACGCGGAGTTGCCGGGCCTGCAGAAGAAGATCATCCGCGAGTCCCTGGCACGCGGGAAGGTGGTGATTACCGCGACGCAGATGCTGCAGTCGATGGTCGAGAGCCCGATCCCCACCCGCGCCGAGGTGCTCGACGTCGCCAACGCGGTGATCGACGGCACCGACGCGGTGATGCTGTCGCAGGAAACCGCAGCCGGCGCCTGGCCGGTGCGCGCGGTGGCCGCGATGGCCCGCATCTGCGCCGGCGCCGAGCGCCAGTTCACCCACGACACCGACTTCGAGGCCGCGCCGCGCAACCTGCAGCGCGCCGACCAGGCGATCGCGATGGCCGCGATGTTCCTGTCCGAGCACATCGGCGTGCGCGCGATCGTCGCCATGACCGAATCCGGCGGGACCGCCCGGTTCCTGTCCCGGTTCCGCTCGCCGGCGCAGGTCTACGCCCTGTCGCGGCATGACGGCGCGCGGCGCCGGATGGCGCTGATGCGCGACGTGGTCCCGATCGACTTCGACAGCCGCGGCCAGGCCTCGCGCGACGCGGCCCGCAGTGCGGTGCGGCAGTTGTTCGACGCCGGCCGGCTGTCCGCCGGCGACCGCGTGATCTTCACCAGCGGCGACCACATGGAGCACCACGGGGCGACCAACACCCTGCGGCTGTTGCTGGTGGGTCCGGACGGCACGGCCGAGGGCCTGGGCGACCTCTGAAACCCCGGATTCCGGCGCTTCGCGCCTGCATCCGGGCTACAATTTGGGTTTCCCCGAACGCCGCAGGAAGCCTGAAATGAGCATCGAACAGCTTGCCGAGACCGCCCTGGCCATGGTGGCCCCGGGCAAGGGCATCATCGCGATCGACGAGTCGAACACGACCATCAAGAAGCGCTTCGACGGCGTCGGCATCGAGTGCACCGAGGAGAACCGGCGCGCCTACCGCGAGATGCTGCTGACCACGCCGAACCTGTCCAAGTACATCTCCGGCGCGATCCTGTTCGACGAGACCCTGCGCCAGTCGACCAAGGGCGGCGTGCCGTTCGCGAAGGTGATGGCCGACAACGGGATCCTCCCCGGCATCAAGGTCGACAAGGGCACGCATGCGCTGGCCGGCTTCCCGGGTGAAGTGGTGACCGAAGGCCTGGACGGCCTGCGCGCGCGCCTGGAGGAGTACTACAAGCTCGGCGCGCGCTTCGCCAAGTGGCGCGCGGTGATCAACATCGGCGACGACGTCCCGTCGGGCACCTGCATCGAGGCCAACTCCCACGCGCTGGCGCGCTACGCCGCGCTGTGCCAGGAACAGGGCCTGGTGCCGATGGTCGAGCCGGAAGTCATCATGGACGGCGGCCACGACATCGACACCTGCTTCGAGGTCACCGAGGTCACGCTGCGCTCGCTGTTCTCGGCGCTGTACGAGCACAACGTGCTGCTCGAGGGCACCATCCTGAAGGCGTCCATGGTGCTGCCTGGCAGCAACAGCGATGAAGACGCTTCGGTCGAGGAAGTCGCCGCCGCCACGCTGCAGTGCCTGAAGTCCACCGTGCCGGCGATCCTGCCGGGCATCGTCTTCCTGTCCGGCGGCCAGTCCGACGAGGACGCCACCGCGCACCTGGACATGATGAACCGCATGGGCCCGAACCCGTGGCCGCTGTCGTTCTCGTACGGTCGCGCGATGCAGTCCGCCGCGCTGCAGCTGTGGTCGAAGGACCTGGTGGGCAACGTCGGCAAGGCGCAGGAGACGGTCTTCGCCCGCGCCCGCGACAACGGCCTCGCCGCTCTGGGCCAGTGGGAAGGCGCTGCTTGAATCGGAGCGCCTGGCTTTAGCTAGCGTAGACGCCGGCTTCTGCCGGCGTTTGCGTTTCTGGGCGCTTCCGTCCTGATTCGTGATAGAACAGCCCTAGGGGGCGCCCGGGTGATCGGGCGCGAGCAATACAAGCAAATCCAATACGCGCGGACGTCCTCCTCCCAGGGAGGTCGGTGCTGTGCGTCGCAGGGGGCGGCGCATGGCCAATGGAATTCGATTTCCGCCAGGAGTGCGCGCGTGAAAGTTCCTTCCTTGTTTGATGAATCATCAGCCGCGCGCGCGATGCGCTGGCTGCTGTTGGTGGCGTTGATAGTCGCGGCTCAAGCGTCTGCACAGACGACCGTGGCCCCTCTGGTCGGCCCATGGGACTACGGTGAGAACCGATGCGGTGTTCCAGTGAACGGCTACCCCAGTGAGGGTGCCGCAGTCACGGGCGGAGCACACCGAAATTACTATTACACGCGCCTTTGCCCTTGGTCCGCTGCACCGCGAACAGGGTGGGGGACGCTTCAACAGCCGCAGGGCGGGGCGTGCGGAGGCGAAAAACGTAACCCCGTCTACACATTGGGTATCGAATCCAGGAATTCGCGCCAGTACACAATCTCGTACAGATTTCGGGAGACCTGTGAGAACGGCCCGGCCCAAGATGGGCTCGCCGTATTTCGACGCAGATCTGTGACCTGTCCACCCGGCTATAGCAGAGCGGGCAACAACTGCGTCATGCCGGAATCCGCGATTAACCCGCACAAGAACCACAGGGCATGCACAGCGGGGGATAACGGGACGAATCCTATTCATTGTTCGCTGGGCCACAAGCTGCAGCGTGAGCTGGATTTCGATTTCGGAACCGGACTCAGATTCGAACGGTTCTATTCGAGCGCACCACACTGGGGCGTGACCGCCATGGGACAGCATTGGCGGCACGGCTATACGGCCAGGATCACGCTGTCCGATGGGTCGGCCGCCGGCGGCTTGGTCACCGCATGGATCCACCGGCCAAACGGCGATCTGTTCGCCTTCAACCGTGCCGGCGATTCGACCTGGGCGGGCGACCCCGACGTCACGTTGGAGGTGCTCGCGGAATACGACTCGACGGGCGTCGTCTCGGGATGGGTGGTCCAGGACGAAGACGACAACACCGAGTTCTACGATGCAGAGGGGCGGCTCATCGGCATTGACAATCCGCGCCACGGCTTGGTGACACTCGGTTACGACGGCAAGGGCCGGCTGGCGTTCGTCGCCGATCGCCACGGACGGATGATGGCGTTCGGTTACGACGCCGCGAACAGGATCCAGGAGATCGCCGGACCCGCGGGTAACGTGTTTGCCTATCGGTACGATGCCGGCGGCAATCTCGCAGGTGTCGGCTATCCGGCACCGTCCGGGACCGAAGCAGGCGTCGAGTACCACTACGAGGATCCGCGATTCCCTCACGCGCTGACAGGGATCACCGACGAAGCGGGCAACCGGTCCGCTTCATGGTCGTACGATGGATCGGGCCGCGCGGTCACCAGCGCCCACGGCCCGACTGGGTCGTCCGTAGACCGGGTGTCGTTGACCTACAACCCGGATGGCACCACGACGGCTGTCGACGCGCTTGGCGGGCGCCGCACGTACGGCTTTTCGCTGAGCCACGGTGTCAAGCGGTTGGCAAGCGTGACAGAGCCTTGCGGAACCTGCGGCGACCGCGGCGTCGGCTCGCGTACGTATGACCAGAACGGGTTCGTGGATATCGAAACGCAGTTCGACGGAACAGTCACCGATTACGACCACGACGATCGGGGGCGACTCGTCCGGCAGACCGATGCAAAGGGAACCCGCGACCAGCGCACCACGCAGACCAGCTGGCATCCCGATTTCCAGGTGCCCGTCGAGCGCAGCGTGTACGACGCAGCGAACACTTTGATTGCCCGGTCCACCTGGACCTACAACACCCGGGGGCAGGCGCTGGCCGCTACTCGGCACGACCCCACCAGCGGGGTCGCTCGCACTATCACCACGCGATATTGCGAACCGGGCGACGTCGATGGTGGAACCTGCCCGCTGCCGGGCCTGGCGATGTCGGTCGATGGCCCGCGCACGGATGTCGCCGATGTCACGACGTTCAACTACTACCCCGCCGACGACGCCAGCTGCGCGGCATCGCCCGCCACTTGCGCCCACCGCAAGGGCGACCTGTGGACGATGACGAATGCGCTCGGCCACGTCACGGAGATCCTGGCGTACGACGGTGCCGGCCGGGTGCTGTCGCACAAGGATGCCAATGGCGTCATCACCGACTTCGAGCATGACCCGCGCGGCCGGTTGATCACCCGCAACGTCCGGGGTGACGACAGCACCACGGAGACCGACGATGCCATCAGCCGGATCGCCTACACGCCGACCGGCCTGGTGCGGCAGATCACCGACCCGGATGGCGTCGCCACCCGTTACGAATACGACCAGGTCCACCGCTTGACCGCGATCGAGGACGGCGAGGGCAACCGTATCGACTACACCCTCGACGACGCGGGCAACCGCATCCGCGAGGACACCACCGACAACTCGGGCGAGCTGCTTCGCACCCTGTCGCGGGTCTACGACCAGCTCGGCCAGCTGGAAACGATCGCCGATGCCGAAGCGAACCCCACCGACTTCAGCTACGACGCGGCAGGGAATGTCGACACGACGACCGACGCCTATGGCCGCATCACGGACCACGACTACGATCCGCTGGGGCGCTTGCGCCGCACGCTGCAGGACGTGGCCGACATCGGGGCGGACACCTCGTTCGGTTACGACGCCCAGGGCAGGCTGGTCCGGGTCACCGACCCCAAGGGCCTGGACACCGTCTATTCCTACAATGCGTTCGGCGACCTGGTCCAGCTGACAAGTCCCGACACGGGCGTCACCACGCACGCCTACGACAGTGCTGGCAACCGGATCGCAAGCACCGATGCCGATGGCCGGCGGACCATTTACGCCTACGACGCGCTCAACCGTCTGACCGGTATCGGTTATGCCGATCTGGCGCTCGATGTCGTCTACACCTACGACAGCACAGCGGCCAGCTGCGCGAGCGACGAGACCTTCGCCATGGGCCGCTTGAGCCGGATGACCGACGGCAGCGGCAGCACCGAGTACTGCCACGACCGCCGGGGACACCTCGTCCGTAAGGTGCAGGCTACCAACGGCCCGACCCTCACCACCCGGTACGCCCATACATCCGCCGGCCGCTTGGCCTCGATCACCTACCCCAGTGGCGTGCGGGTCGACTATGCCCGCAACGCACTCGGCCAGCCGACTGGCGTCACGGTAACCACCGTCGCTGGCGCGCAATCGCTACTGTCCCACGTCACTTGGTATCCCTTCGGCCCGGCGGCCGAGCTGACCTACGGGAACGGCCGCACCCTGAAGCGATCGCTCAACCGGAACTACCAGCCCGGCTTCATCGAGGACACCGCGCCGGGCGGCCTGTCGCTGGGCTACGGGTTCGATGCGGTCGGCAATCTGGCCGCATTGCGCCAGAGCGACCAAGCTGAGCCGCCATTGCGCACGTTCGACTACGACGCGCTCAACAGGCTGACCGCGGTCAACGACGGGGCTACCGGCACCCCACTGCAGGGCTATGCCTACGATGCCACCGGCAACCGGACCCGCGCGCTACAGGCCGGCGTGACCGCGTTATACGCCTATCCGGGCGATAGCCATCGCCTGGCCCAGGTCGCGGCGGTGCCGCGCGCCTACGACGCGGCCGGCAACACTACGGCCATCGGCACCCGCAGCTTCGTCTACACCGCCGCGAACCGGATGGGCCAGGCCCTGCGCGACGGCGCGGTGGTCGGCGAGTACCGCTACAACGGCCGCGGCGAACAAGTCTGGCGCCAGATGCAGGTCGGGGTGGACTGCGCGGATCCGGATCGCGACCACGGCGCGTGCCAGGGCCAGACACCCGGCAGAAGCGGAGACGACGAGGGCAATCCCTGCGAGGGGCTGCGTGGCCCGGAGCGTGGCGAGTGCGGACGCAACCGCCACAAGCCCGACAACCCGGGCCCGCCCGGTGGGATCACGCTGCAGGCCGCGACCTTCGTCTACAACGCAGCCGGGCAACTGCTGGGCCAGTACGACGCCATCGGCGCCGCATTGCAGGAAGTCATCTGGCTGGACGACTTGCCGGTCGGCGTGATCGTCGGCAGCGGTGCAGAGGCCCAGGTGCTCCATATCCAGCCCGACCACCTGGGCAGCCCGCGTGTGGTGATCGACCCGCGGCGCGACGTCGCCATCTGGACTTGGCCCCTGATCGGCGAGGCGTTCGGCAACGACATGCCGAATGAAGATCCGGACGGCGACGGCACGGTTTTCGCGTTCGACCTGCGCTTCCCGGGCCAACGCTACGATGCAGCGAGCGGGTTGAATCAGAACGGGTTTAGAGATTTCGACCCAGCGACTGGACGGTATCCGACCTCTGATCCAATTGGGCTTTTCGGTGACATCGCTACGTACAGCTATGCATCCAACAAGCCGCTTACTTATTTCGATTTCAATGGCCTTGAGCCGATCTATGTCGGTTGCGCTGGAGGTCAAGGCTTGCTGGTGTGCGACGGTAAAGGCGGGTTCGAGACGCGCGTTTGCAATACTAATTGCACTGCCGGATGCGTGCAGATCCATGAAAATCAGCATCTCGCCGATTTCTTAAGGCGCGCTCCTAATCGTTGCAAAGGAAAGCCGCGGGGAGCCAGCCCGACGATCGAAGCCGATATGGTCAAACCTTTCCAGTACTACGAATTTGAATGCCGCGCTTGGAGAGCAGGCAAGCAGTGCGGAGACAAGATGCGGCAGCAGAACTCTTGCTTTAGTCCTGGTTGCGAAAAGGAACTGGCAGACTTGGAAGCTCAGGCCAACAGGATGATGAGGGACTACCGATGCAACGAATATGGGTGGTGACGATTTTTGCAATCGTATTCATGCTCGCTGGATGTCAGGAGCAAGCTCACATCGACTTCGTGAATTTTGGTGAGATCGAGCCGGGATGTGTGCAGGCCAATGCCAGTAATCGAGATGAAGTTGCACGAATTGCAAAAGATTACTTTCTTCAGGAAGTGGGTGTGCCGGTGATCGAGTTAGCGCTTGGCCGGATTTCAGAATGCCAAGGCAAATGGATTGTTCCGATACTTGCCGCGACTGACCAAGTGCCGACATCACGGACTTGGTATGTGGAGATATCGCGACCGGAATTGGCACCTCAGAAGCTATTGCGCCCTATGTAGTCGCCGATATGCGCTTCCCGGGCCAGCGATTCGATTCTGCGTGCGGGCAGAATGCTCATGCTTGAATTCGCCAGAGAAACCGTAGGCGATTCGAACTGATCGATTCGGTCACGGATTGGGCGTCGCTGGGCGCTACTACGCCGCGGGCGCTCTCTGACCAACTCAGGTTCTGGAATGACCGGTTTCCTGGAAACTCAATCCAAGTCCCATGATCATCAACAACGGAAACTAGCGCGATGAACTGGAGAAAATGGGTGGCTGCTGCGCTTTTGTTCGCAATCGCCGGCATTGCATGGTTGAGCATCGGAGCGGAACGAGTTTCGGGGGATGGGTTCCGGAAGTTGGTGCTGGCGAGCGACTCTCAATCAAGTGCGTCTTGGTATCTGTACAGTCAAAGTGAAGATGCCTATTGCTTCAAGTACTCAAGCCCAATAGTTCCAAAGCGGTATTGCGTTCCCAAGCGGGATCTTGAGGTGAAAAACGGACCCGATGGAAAGAGCAAGGTCGGCTACGTCTATAAGGATCAGTTTGTTTTGAAGGCCAACCGTTCTCCAGGAGCAACCGGGCAAGTGTTCTGAAGAGACTTCCTCGCTATCACAATGAAGCCAGCCAGGCCTCGTCCGAGCCTTCCTCCATCCCCTCGAACAGGAAGGTCGACAGGTAGCGCTCGCCGGTATCCGGCAGCATCGCCAGCAGCACGGCGCCGTCCGCGGCGTCGCGCGCGACCTGCAGCGCGGCCGCGACGGTCGCGCCAGCGGAAATCCCGACGAACAGGCCTTCTTCTGCCGCCAACCGGCGCGCGGTGTCGCGCGCCAGCACGTCGTCGACCGGCACGATCGCGTCGGCGGCGTCGCGGTCCAGCACCGCGGGCACGAAGTCCGGCGTCCAGCCCTGGATCTTGTGCGGCTGCCATTCGGCGCCGGCGAGCAGTGACGCGCCCGCGGGTTCGCATGCCGTCACCCGCACCTCCGGACGCGCGACCTTCAGCATCTGGGCCACGCCGGTCAAGGTCCCGCCCGTCCCCCAGCCGGTGACGAAGTGGTCGAGCCGGCGCCCGGCGAAGTCGCGCAGGATCTCCGCGGCGGTCGTGTTGCGGTGGTACGCGGGGTTTGCGGGATTTTCGAACTGGCGCGCGAGGAACCAGCCGTGGCGTTCGGCCAGCTCGGCCGCCCTGCGGACCATCCCGCTGCCGCGTTCGGCCGCGGCGGTCAGGATCACCTTCGCCCCGTACGCGCGCATCAGCTTGCGGCGCTCCACGGAGAACGTCTCGCTCATCACCGCCACGAAGCGGTAGCCCCGCGCGGCGCAGACCATCGCCAGTGCCACGCCGGTGTTGCCGGACGTGGCTTCCACCACGGTGTCGCCCGGTTTCAGCAGGCCGCGCTGTTCCGCGTCGAGGATGATCGCCAGCGCAAGACGGTCCTTGACCGAGCCGCCGGGATTGAAGGACTCGACCTTCGCGTACAGCGTCACGTGCGCAGGCACGATGCGGTGCAGGCGGACGATCGGCGTGTCGCCGATGGTGCTGGTGATGTCGTCGTGGATGGTCATGGGGGATCCTCGCCGGGAACGCCAGTTTCTACGCCGAACCCCAACCCTTGTCACGGGCCTGCAGGGAGTGCGGCCCGTACAATTCCCGGATGCCCCAGACGACCCCCCCACGCCGCCCCGGGCGCTTCGCTGCCGGCGCGCTGTTGCTTTCCACCCTGGTCCTTGCCGGCTGCGACCGGGACGAAGCGCGCGCCGCCGATGCCACCCAGGCCATTCCCGTCACCACGACCACCGTCGCCGTGCGCCCGTGGACCGACCTGCTGCGCGCGGTCGGGACCGTGCAGGCGCACGAGTCGGTCGCGGTCACCGCCAAGGTCAGCGAGACCGTCGAGCGGGTGCACTTCGACAGCGGCGACACGGTCGGCGCGGGCGCGCCGCTGGTCACCCTGTCGGGACGCCAGCAACGCGCTTCACTCGCCGAGGCGCAGGCTGCGGTCAATGAAGCCGAGCGCCTGTACCAGCGCCAGTCCGAACTCGCCGAGCAGCAGCTGATCGCGCGTTCGCAACTCGACACCCAGCGGGCGACCCGCGATGCCGCCCGCGCCCGCGTCGCGCAGGTTCGCGCGCAGCTGGGCGACCGCACCATCCGCGCACCGTTCGCCGGCAAGCTCGGACTGCGCGAGGTCAGCCCGGGTGCGCTGGTCACGCCCGGCACCGTCATCGCCACGCTTGATGCGATCGACCGCGTGTACGTCGACTTCCCCGTACCGGAACGCGCACTCGCCTCGCTGGCGACCGGGCAGCGGGTGAGCGGGCGCGCGACCGCCTACCCGGACATCGCGTTCGAGGGCACGGTGTCGACGATTGGTTCTCGCATCGATCCGTCGACGCGCACGCTGACGGTACGCGCAGACTTTCCGAACCCGGACCACCGGCTGCGCCCCGGCATGCTGGTCGAGGTGCGCCTGCACCAACCCGAGCGCGAGGCACTGGTGGTGCCGGAGATCGCGATCGTGCAGGTGGGGTCCGAGGCGTTCGCCTGGCGTGTCGGCGAAGGCGGCAAGGTGGAACGGGCGCCGGTGGAGATCGGCAGCCGGCAGCAGGGACAGGCGGAGATCCTGTCCGGGCTGGAGCCAGGGGATCGCATCGTGGTGGACGGGACCGGAAAGTTGCGGCCGGGTAGCGTGGTCGAGGATGCCGGGGGGCGCGAAGCCCCGTGAGGCTTTCGGACGTCTCGATCCGCCGGCCCGTGTTCGCCACGGTGCTGAGCCTGTTGCTGATCGTCCTGGGCGTGATGGCCTTCAGCCGGCTGACGCTGCGCGAGTTGCCGGCGATCGACCCACCGATCGTGTCCGTGGACGTCGGCTATCCCGGCGCGTCGGCGGCGGTCGTCGAGACCCGCGTCACCCAGTTGCTCGAGGACGCGCTGTCCGGCATCGAGGGCATCGAGACGATCGAGTCGCGCAGCGTCAATGGGCGCGCGTCGGTCAACATCGAGTTCACCCTGGAGCGCGACATCGAGGCCGCGGCCAACGACGTCCGCGACGCGATCAGCGATGTCGCCGACCGCATGCCCGACGAGGCCGACCCGCCCGAAGTCGAAAAGGCCAACAGCGATTCGGAGACGGTGATCTGGCTCAACATGAGCAGCGCCGGCCTCGACACCCTGCAACTGACGGACTACGCCGAGCGCTACATCGTCGACCGCCTGTCCAGCCTGGACGGCGTGGCGCAGGTGCGGATCGGCGGACAGCAGCGTTACGCGATGCGCATCTGGCTCGACGCCGACGCGCTGGCCGCGCGTGGCCTGGACGTCACCGACGTCGAGGACGCCCTGCGCGCCGAGAACGTGGAGCTGCCCGCCGGGCGCCTGGAGTCGGAGGACCGCGACTTCACCCTGCGCGTCGCGCGCGAATACCTGGAACCCGGCGACTTCGCCGAGGTCCCGCTGACCGACGGCGCCGACGGCTACCCGGTGCGGTTGGGCGACGTGGCCGAAGTGGAACTGGCCTCGGCCGAACGCCGCGCCTACTACCGCAGCAACGGCCAGCCGAACATTGGCCTCGGCATCGTCAAGACCTCGACCGCCAACGCGCTGGACGTCGCCCGCGCCGCGCGCGCGGAGGCCGAGCGGATCCAGGCGACGCTGCCCGAGGGCATGGAGATCTTCGTCGCCTACGACGACACGGTGTTCATCGAGGAATCGATCAAGCGCGTCTACTGGACGCTGGCCGAGGCCGTGGCGCTCGTGGTGCTGGTGATCTGGCTGTTCCTGGGGAGCTTCCGCGCTGCGATGATCCCGGCGATGACGGTGCCGGTCTGCCTGGTGGCGGCGTTCGTGCCGTTGTACCTGTTCGGTTACTCGATCAACCTGCTGACGCTGCTCGCGCTGGTGTTGTGCATCGGGCTCGTCGTCGACGATGCGATCGTCGTGCTGGAGAACATCCAGCGGCGCGCGGACCTGGGCGAGCCGCGGCTGGTCGCTGCACGACGCGGCACGCGCCAGGTCGCCTTCGCGGTGATCGCCACCACGACCGTGCTCATCGCGGTGTTCCTGCCGGTCGGCTTCATGGAAGGCAGCGCGGGGCGCCTGTTCCGCGAGTTGTCCGTCGCGCTGGCCGGCGCGGTGGCGATCTCCGCCTTCGTCGCGCTGACGCTGACGCCGATGATGGCCTCGAAACTGGTGCGGCCACATCGCGAGGAAAAGTCCACCGCCGTCCATCGATGGGTGATGGCCCGCCTGGATGCCACGAGCCTGCGCTATCGCGCGCTGCTGGAACGCAGTGTCGGCCGGCCGCTGCTCTGGGGCGCGTTGATGCTGGGCGCGCTGGCGCTCAGCTTCCTGCTGATCCGCCTGGTGCCATCCGAGCTCGCTCCCGCCGAAGATCGCGGCGCGTTCTTCGTGTCGATCGTCGGTCCCGAGGGCGCGGGGTTCGACTACACCGTCGAACAGATGAAGCAGGTCGAAGACATCTTCGCCGGCATCAGCGGCGAGGACGAACCGATCGAGCGCTACAACACGCGCGTGCCCGGCGGGTGGGGCGCCAGCGAGGAGATGCACACCGGCAACGTCATCGTCTTCCTGCAGGACTGGGACGAGCGCGAGCGCAGCACCAACGAGATCGTCGCGGACCTGCGAGGCGAGCTGGAGCAGTTGCCCGGCGTGCGCGCGAATCCGCGCGTCAGCTCCGGTCTCGTCGGCAGCCGCGGGCAGCCGCTGCAGATCGTGCTCGGCGGCCCCGAGTACGCGGAACTCGCGCGCTGGCGCGACCTGCTGATGGCGCGGATGGAGGAGAACCCCGGGCTGTTCTCGGTCGACTCCGACTACCAGGAGACGCGGCCGCAGATGCGCGTGCAGATCGACCGCCAGCGCGCGGCCGACCTGGGCGTGAGCGTCACCGACATCGGCCACGCGCTCGAGACGATGATGGGCGGGCGCCGCGTCACCACCTTCGTGCAGGACGGCGAAGAGTACGACGTCATCGTGCAGGCCGGCCGCAGCGGGCGCACCGATCCCGCGGACCTGGCGGCGCTACAGGTGCCCGGGCGCGACGACACCCTGGTGCCGCTGTCGAACCTGGTGACGCTCGAGGAACTGGCCGAAGCCGGCAGCCTCAACCGCTTCAACCGGCTGCGCGCGATCACCATCAGCGCGGGGCTCTCGCCGGGCTACGAGCTGGGCGAAGCGATCGAATGGGTCAACGGCGTGGTCGAGGCCGAGCTGCCCGAGTACGCGCAGGTCGACTGGAAGGGCGAGTCGCGCGAGTACCAGAAGACCGGCGGCGCGGTGCTGCTGACCTTCGCGCTGGCGCTTCTGGTGGTGTACCTGGTCTTGGCGGCGCAGTTCGAGAGCTTCGTGCACCCGTTCACGATCATGCTCACGGTGCCGCTGGCGGTGCTCGGCGCGCTGATCGGCCTGGCGCTGACCGGCGGCACGCTCAACCTGTTCAGCCAGATCGGCATCGTGATGCTGGTCGGCCTGGCGGCGAAGAACGGCATCCTGATCGTGGAGTTCGCCAACCAGCTGCGCGACCAGGGGCGCAGCATCCACGACGCGATCGTCGAGTCGGCGACCGTCCGCCTGCGCCCGATCCTGATGACGTCCGTGGCCACGATCATGGGCGCATTGCCGCTGGTGCTGGCGGGCGGACCCGGCTCGGCCAGCCGCGCGGCCATCGGCGTGGTGGTGATCTTCGGCGTGGCGTTCTCGACCGTGCTTTCGCTGCTGGTGGTGCCGGCGGCCTACGTGCTGCTCGCCCCGTTCACCCGCTCGCCGGACGCCGTCGGGCACGAGCTGGACAGGCTCGAGGCAGGCACGCCCCAGGTGGGCGAGCGCGCCGCCTGAATCTTGTAAGGTGGCCGCTCGCCGGCCGCCCGTGGTGCGCCGGCCCATCCCTGGGGGAGGCCACGTGGAAGCAGTCGTCAACCAACTCAACGCCATCATCTGGAGCCAGGCGCTGATCGTCCTGTGCCTCGGGCTCGGACTCTATTTCTCCATCCGCACCCGGTTCATGCAGGTGTGGGGCGTGCCGGAAATGATCCGGCTGATGTTCAACAACAAGTCGTCGCAGGCTGGCGTGTCGTCCTTCCAGGCGTTGGCCATGTCGCTGGCCGGTCGCGTGGGCACCGGCAACATCGCCGGCGTCGCCACCGCCATCGCGTTCGGCGGCCCCGGCGCGGTGTTCTGGATGTGGGTGATGGCGTTCCTGGGTGCGTCGACCTCGTACGTCGAGTGCACCCTGGCGCAGATCTACAAGGAAAAGGACGACCAGGGGCAGTTCCGCGGCGGCCCGGCGTACTACATCGAGAAGGCGATGGGCCAGAAGTGGTACGCCTGGATCTTCGCCGTGGTCACCATCATCGCCTGCGGCTTCCTGCTGCCGATCGTCCAGGTCAACACCCTGGCCGAGAGCATGACCACCGCCTTCGGCATTCCCCCGTGGGTCATCGCCGCGGTGATCGTGCTGTTCCTGGGCCTGATCATCTACGGCGGCGTCAAGCGCATCGCGGCGTTCGCGCAGTTCGTCGTGCCGTTCATGGCGGTTGCCTACATCCTGGTCGCGTTCACGATCATGGTGCTGAACCCCGAGGACGTGGCCGACATGTTCGCGCTGATCTTCGAGAGCGCGTTCGGCGTGCATGCCGGCTTCGGCGCGATGCTCGGCCTGGCGATCGAATGGGGCGTCAAGCGCGGCATCTACTCGAACGAGGCCGGGCAGGGCACGGGTCCGCATTCGGCCGCTGCGGCCGAGGTGCAGCATCCGGCGCAGCAGGGCTTCGTGCAGGCGTTCGCGGTGTACGTGGACACGCTGCTGGTGTGCAGCGCCACCGCCTTCATGATCCTGGGCACCGGCATGTACAACGTGGTCAATCCGGCCGGTGGCTTCCTGCACCAGGGACTCGAAGGCGCGGTCGCGGGACCCGACTTCCCGCAGGCGGCGGTCGACAGTGTCTTCCCGGGCCTCGGCGCCGGGTTCGTGGCCTTGGCGATCCTGTTCTTCGTGTTCACCACCATCGTCACCTATTACTACATGGCCGAAACCAACGTGGCCTACATCAACCGCAAGGTGCACCGGCCGTGGCTGATCCAGGTGCTGCGCGTGGTGATCCTGGCCGCGGTGGTGTACGGCGTGTTCCGCACGACCGCCCTGGCGTGGGGGCTGGGCGACATCGGCGTCGGCACGATGGCCTGGCTCAACCTGATCGCGATCGTGATCCTGCAGAAGCCGGCACTGGTCGCGTTGCGGGACTACAAGCGCCAGAAGAACGCGGGCATCGGCGCGGAAGGCGACTTCACCTTCGACCCGGTGGCGCTGGGCATCCGCAACGCGCACTACTGGGAGCGCCGCACGGCCGGGCAGGAGCCCGACCTGCCGCTTCCCGAGGAACGCGATGGCAGGTGAGGCCGCCGAACTCCGGCTGCATGGGCTGAACGCGATCCTGGCTGTCCACGCGCGACGGCCAGGCGCGATCCGGAAGGTGTGGCTGCGCGAGGACCGGATCGGCGCGCTGCAGCCGGTGCTGAAGTGGTGCGCGGCGCACCGCGTCGGCTACCGGGTGGTGGAGGACGAGGACCTGCGCAAGCTGGCGGCGACGACGCACCACGAGGGTGTGGTCGCCGACGTGCTGCGCGAGGAGCCGCAGGTGTTGACCACGTGGCTGCGCGCACTGCCGGAAGGACCTTGCTGCGCGTTGTGGCTCGACGGTGTCGGCAACCCGCACAACCTCGGCGCGATCCTGCGCAGTGCCGCGCACTTCGGCGTCGCGGCGATGCTGCTGCCGAAGGATGCACCGCTCGCGTTGTCGGGTGCCGCGGCTCGCGTGGCGGAAGGCGGCGCGGAAGCCGTACCGTTCGTCCGCATGGGGCGCAGCGACAACGCCATCGCCCAATTGCGCGGCGCCGGCTTCCGGATGGCGGCGACCGTGGTGCATGGCGGCGGCGACCTGTTCGCCGCGGCGCTGCCTGACCGGCTGGTGTACGTCCTGGGCGCGGAGGGCGAGGGCATGGATCCGGCGCTCGCCAGCGCCTGCGACCTGCGGCTGTCGATTCCCGGCAGCGGGGCGGTGGAGAGCCTCAACGTATCCGCCGCCACTGCAGTGCTGCTCGCGGCCTGGGTTCAGCGGGAGGGTTGAATCATGCGCACCATGCGCCTGTTCCCGTCCTGCATCGCACTGTCCGTATTGTTGCTGCTGCCATTCGCGGCGGCCGCGTCCGATTTCGCGCTCGACTACCGCGTGGCGCTGCTGCCCGCGACCGGCGAGGCGCACGTGGTCATCTCCACGGAGCCGATCGACGGACGCCTGATCCGCGTGCGCGTGCCCCTGGATCGCGACCGCTACCACGCGGTCCGCGCGGACGGCGAACTCTCGCGCGACGGCGACGACTACACCTGGGAAGTGCCGCGCGAGGGCGGCACCCTGCAGTACCGCGTGCGCATCGACCACGAGCGCCGCGGCGACGGCTACGACGCGCGGATCACCAAACAGTGGGCCCTGCTGCGCGGCGACGACCTGGTGCCGCCGCTGCAGGCGACGGTCACGCGCGGCGCCGACGCGCGCGCGCGCCTGCGCTTCGCGCTACCCAAGGGCTGGAGCGCCGAGGTTCCCTACGGACGCAGCAACGACGGCAAGGCCTACGTGGTCGTGGATCCCGAGCGGCGCATGGACCGGCCGGAGGGCTGGATGATCTTCGGCAACCTGGGCGTGCGCCGCGACCGCATCGCCGGCATGCGCGTGGCGGTCGCCGCTCCCACCGGACAGGACGTGCACCGCGGCGACCTGCTCGCCTTCATCACCGCACTGGGTCCCGAACTCGAACGCGCCTTCGGCGAACTCCCACCGCGCCTGCTGCTGGTGCAGGCCGCGGACCCGATGTGGCGCGGCGGCCTGTCCGGCCCGCGCTCGCTCTACCTGCACCAGGACCGCCCGCTGATCAGCGAGAACGGCAGCAGCACGCCGGCCCACGAACTCGTCCACGTGGTGACGCGCCTGCGCGGCGCGAAGGACGACGACTGGATCGTGGAAGGGCTGGCCGAGTACTACTCGATCGAACTACCACGCCGCGCGGGCCTGCTCAGCGACAGCCGCGCAAGGAAGGCATTCGACTGGATGCGCGAGCACGGCGAGCACGTCGACCGACTCGACACCAATCGCTCGCGCGAGGAAACCACGGCGCGTGCAGTCGAACTGTTCGCGGATCTAGCCGCTGAGATCGATCGCGCCACCGACGGCAAGCGCGACCTGGACGACGTCGTGCGTCGCCTCCTCCCCGATCGTGAAGTCTCGCGCGAAAGCCTGCGCGACGCCGCCCGCGAAGTGCTCGGGCGCAAGTCGAAGGTGTTGGATACGTCGCTGCTGGACTGAAGAGCGGGCGGCGGGTTGTTTCGCGGGTGGCGAAGTTGCATGTCCCTGCCGGGACACGCCGTGAATACGTCCATGTAGGCTAATCCGCGCCATCCATGGCGCGTATTGTCCCGCCAGGGACATGCAACTCCGCCCTCGAAAGTCTTCCGGCGCTTTTATTGAGAAGCAGGCACCTTCGGTGCACTACCCCAAGTGTTCTTGGCGTCTGCCGCGAGATACGCAAACACCGCGTAGGCCGCGACGTTCTGGGCCAGGGCGGCGGGGTCGATCTTGTCGAAGGTGTCGTCGGGTGTGTGGTGCAGGTCGAAGTAGTCGGTGCCGTCCTGGCGGAGCGTGGCCCACGCGATGCCGAGGTCCCGGAGCGGGCCGATGTCGGGGCCGGGGCCGCCTTCGCCGGGCGTGTGCGCGATGCCGAGCGGCGCGAGTGCCTTGGCGATGCGGGCGTCGGCGGCTGCGGCTTCGGGTGCGCCGGAGCTGGCGTAGGCGTAGATGCGGCCGGCGCCGAAGTCGCTTTCGGCGGTGACCTGGTGCAGCGCCACTTCGTCGGCGTGCGCGGCGGCGTAGCCCTTCGCACCGGACAGCCCGTGCTCCTCGTTGGCGAACGCCACCACGCGGATCGTGCGTGCCGGCGCGCGGGGCAGGTCGCCGATCAGCTTGCCGGCGGCCATGGTGATGCCGATGCCGGCGCCGTCGTCGATCGCGCCGGTGCCGAGGTCCCAGGAATCCAGGTGCGCGCCGATCAGCACGACTTCTTCCGGGCGCTCGCTGCCGGTGATCTCGCCGATGACGTTGTGCGAGGTCGCCATGCCGTCCCAGCCGACGTCCAGCGCAATGCGCACCCGCACCGGTACGTCGAGCGCAAGCAGGCGGGCGAGCTGGTCCGCATCGGGGATCGACAGCGCGGCGGCAGGAATCGGCGTGAGGCCCTCGTCGTAACGCGTGCCGCCGGTGTGCGGGTTTCGGTGCGAGTCGGTGCCGGCCGAACGCATCAGGTAACCGATCGCGCCCGCGCGGATCGCGGCGGAGGGGCCGCGCGAACGCACCTGCGAGCCTGGGCCGTAGCCGCTGCCGTCGCGCGCGCGGGCCATCTCGTAATCGACGAACGCGATCTTGCCCGCCAGCGAACCGGCCGGCGTCGCCTGCAAGGACTCGAGGTCGGGGAAGCGGACGATCTCGCCTTCGACCGTGCCGCCGGGGCTGCCGCCCAGCGCCGTGATCACCAGCGGTTGTGCGTGCGCGCCCACGACTTCGGCCTGCTCGCTGCGACGCACCCAGCGCGGGAACGTCACCGCCTCGGTCCACACCTTGTCGTAACCCAGCTCGTGGAACTTCGCCTCGGCCCAGGCGACCGCGCGTGCGTCGGCCTCGCTGCCGCCGGGTCGCGGCCCGACTTCGGTCGTCAGCGACTCGACGATGCGATAGCCGAGGTCGCTTTCCAGCGCTGTCGCGCGCAGTTGCTCGACGGGATCCTGCGCGTGCACGGCGGGGGCGAGCAGGAATGACGCAAGCAACGAAACGACAACGGGGCGCATGGAAATCCTCAACGCTTCAGCGAATCGCGGATCTCCCGCAGCAGCAGGATCTCCTCGGAAGGTGCGGCGGGCGCGGCCTCGGCCGGCTTGTTCATCCGGTTGTAGGCCCTGACCACCAGGAAGATGACGAACGCGATGACGACGAAGTCGACGATCGTCTGGAGGAAGGCACCATACGTGACCACCGGCGCCGCGGCTTCCTGCGCCGCGGCGAGGCTCGCGTATGCCTTGCCGTCCAGCGCGACGTAGAGCTGCGAGAAATCCACGCCGCCCATCGCCAGGCCGACCACCGGCATGATCATGCCGTCGACCAGCGCGGTGACGATCTTGCCGAAGGCCGCGCCGATGACGACCGCGACCGCCAGGTCCAGCACGTTGCCGCGCGCGATGAAAGCCTTGAACTCGTTGATCATGTGATCGCTCCTTGTAGTTCCAGCAAATCGTCCAGCGCCGCGCGGAACCGGTTGCCCGGCACCAGCGGGCCGACGCCGGCGGGCGTGCCCATGAACACCAGGTCGCCCGCGCGCAGCGCGTAGAGCTTCGACAGTTCGTGCAGGATCTCGGGGACGGACCAGGTCATCCGGTCGAGCGTCGACGACTGTCGCGTCACGCCGTCCACGTCCAGCGACAGGGTTCGACCGCCCAGCGCGCCGACCTCGGCCGCGGGCAGCAGCGGGCTCGCGGGAGCGGCGAAATCGAAACTCTTGCCTGTGTCCCAAGGCAGGCCCTTCGCCTTGGCGGCGGCCTGCAGGTCGCGTCGCGTCAGGTCCAGGCCAATGCCGTAACCGAACACCAGCCTGCCCGCATTGGCGGGCGAAACGATGCCGGAAGGCGCGTCATGGCCGAGCGCGACCACCATCTCCACCTCGTGGTGCAGCTCGCGCGTGCCGGGCGGATACGGAACACACACTTCTTCGTTTCCGCCACCACCGGGCACCAGTGCGTCGGCAGGCTTGAGGAAGAACACGGGATTGCCGCGGTCGGCGCCCGCGACGGGCGCGGCCGCTCCCATCTCGCGGGCATGGTCGGCGAAGTTGCGGCCGACGCAATAGATGCGGCGGACCGGGAACCAGGTGTCGTCGCCGGACGCGCCAGCGACGCGCAGCCTGGGCTGCGGCGGAGGTGGGAAGACGAAAGCCACGCGCCGCGTCAGCGGGCGAGCGGCAGGCCGGGCTTGCCGACGATCCTGTATTCGCCCTCGACCACGTCGCGCGGGCGCGCGGCAGCAGGTCGATTGCGCTGGCGCAGCAGGCGCAGCCCCAGGCCGGCGATCAGCATCGCGGTGCCGACGAACAACCCGACCACCAGCATCGCGGCGAGCACGACCAGGCCGACGATGCCGGCCAGCAGGCGCAGCAGCGGATTGCGCGGCTTGCGCGGCGCGAAGGCGGCTTGCAGGCGGGACGTGTCGAAACGGAAGGCGCGAGCGAACATCGGCGAATGACACAATGACGGCGGACCGGGCGGGCAGTATCGGGTGACGAACAGGTGAGAATGTGAGGAACTCGTTAAACGACCCGGGCCGGCCTGCCGGGGAGCCCGAAACTGCGACGGAGGGCGCACCCGTGGCGCTGTTCGCGCTGTCGCAGTTGCAGGACGGCGAAATCTGCGCAGCCGAAGCGACCGTCGACGGCGAACCGGAGTCCCTGTTGTTGCACCGCAACGGTGACGTCGTCCGCGCGTGGCTCAACATCTGTCCGCACGCCGGCCGTCGGCTCGACTGGTCGCCCGGGAAGTTCCTGCGTACGAAGGACGGCGGGCTGGTGTGCGCGGTGCATGGCGCCACCTTCGAACTCGGGGCCGGCGAATGCGTCGCCGGTCCCTGCCGCGGCGAGCACCTGCGCGCGGTGCCGGTCGAGATCCGCGACGGCGCCGTGTGGCTGGCCTGATCTTGTGGGAGCCGCTACAGCGGCGAGCTTTTCGCGAAGAACTCGCCGCTGTAGCGGCTCCCACATCAGAAGAGCAGGTTCACCGCGATCACCACGATCACCAGGTAAACCACCGACAGCGGCCCCGCCACCCGCCACAGCTCGGCGCTGCGATAGTCCGCCGGCCCGGTGATCATCGACATGATCGGGTTGGACGCGGTCATGAAGTTGTTGGATGCCGCCAGCGCGACGATCAACGCGAACACCGTCGGGTCGCCGCCGGCCGCGAGCGCCAGGTTGATCGCCATCGGCACCATCACGATGGTCGCGCCGACGTGGCTGATGACCAGCGAGAAAATCGATGTCAGCAGCGCCAGCGCCGCCTGCAGGATCCAGTCCGGCAGGTCCTGCGGCAGCTGGTCCAGGGTATTCCCCGCGATCCACGCGGCCGCGCCGCTGCTGTCCATCGCCCAGCCGAGCGGGATCAGGCAGGCCATCAGGAACACGGTCTTCCAGTTGATCGCCGCGTAGGCCTCGTCGATCTGCAGCACGCCGGTGACCAGCATCCCGGCCACGCCGGTCATCAGCGCGATGGATACCGGCAGCCGCGTGGACAGCGCCAGCAGCATCGTGATCGCGAACACCACCATCGCGATCTTGAACTTGTGCGGGCGCTGCTCGCCCTTCGGGTAGTCGGTGACCACCACCAGGTCCTTGCCCTTGGCGGCCACGGCCAAGTCGGTCCAGATGCTGTGCAGCACCAGCATGTCGCCGGCGCGCAGCGGCACGTCGCGCACGTCCTCGCGCAGCACCTGCTTGTCGCGGTTGATGGCCAGCAGGCTGATGCCCTTCTGCTTGCGCAGCTGCAGTTCGCCCGCGGTCTTGCCGAGGAACTTCGACGTCGGCGGCACCACCGCCTCGGAGATGCCGGCGCGGCTGGGATTGAACAGGTCGCCGAAGTGGCGCAGCCGCGAGGACAGGCGCAGGAAGTTGTTCTGCGCGAAATCGGCGATGCCCTGTCGCTCGCCCATCACGCCGAGGACGCTGCCCACCCAGATGCGTGTGTCGGCCGGCGGCGCCAGCCGCGACTCGTTGCCTGACTTCAGCGCCAGCACCAGCGGCGCGCCGTGCAGCGCCTCGGCCTCGCCCAGCGACATGCCCACCAGCGGGCTGTCGGCCGCGACGGTGAGTTCGTAGACGTCACCCTCGATGCCGTACGCCTGCGCGAAGTAGCTCTGCGTGCGCGCGGGCGTGACGCCCTTGTCGACGTCCTCGCGCAGCAGCTTGTCGCCGAACAGGTGGAAGTAGAGCAGCGCCGCGCCGAGCAGCGTCAGGCCGATCGGCAACGGCGCGAACATGCGCAGCGGCTCGAGCGTCGCCACGCCCGACGGCAGGTTGGCGTTCGCCGACACCAGCAGGTCGTTGAGCAGGATCAGCGGCGAGTTGCCGACCATGGTCAGCGTGCCGCCCATCACGATGGCCGTGGCCAGCGGCAGCAGCAGCCGCGACAGCGGCAGCCCGGTGCGCGACGACAAGCGCGAGGCGACCGGCAGGTAGAGCGCCATCACCGACGGGTTCTGCATGATCGAGGAGTTGAGGCCGGCCACCGCCGAGGTGAGCAGCAGCAATCGGCTCTCCATGCCGTGCGCGCGCCGCAGCAGCCAGCCGGCCAGGCGGTTGAGCGCGCCGGTGCGGTCCAGGCCCGCGCCCAGGATCATGGTCGCGATGATGCTGATCACCGCGTTGCCCGAGAAGCCGTTGAACAGGTCTTCCGGCGCGACCAGCCCGGTCAGGCCCAGCAGCACCAGCACCACCAGCGCGACGACGTCGGCGCGGATCCGCTCGAACAGGAACATCGCCATCGTGAAGCCCACCAGCCCGAGCACGAGCTTCATGTCGGTGGTGAGCGTCAGCGCGGTGTCCATCACGTGTCAGGCGTCCGGCGTCTTGTCGTAGACCAGGTCCCAGACCCCGTGGCCCAGGCGCAGGCCGCGGGCCTCGAAGTGCGTCTGCGGGCGCCAGGGCGGCCGAGGCACCGCGCCGCGCGGGCCAGCCCGGTTGGCGATGCCCGGCGTCGCGTCCAGCACGTCCCACATCTGCTCCGCATAGTCCTGCCAATCGGTCGCGAGGTGCAAGCGCCCGCCGGGTGCGAGCTTGCGCACGAGCAGGGCGGCGAAGCCCGGGTTCACCAGGCGCCGCTTGTTGTGGCGCTTCTTGTGCCACGGATCCGGGAAGTAGATCCGGACTTCGTCCAGGCTCCCGTCGGCGATCTCGTGCTCGAGCACTTCGACCGCGTCGTGGTGGTACAGGCGCACGTTGCGTGCATCGTCATCGTCCAGCGCGTTGAGCAGGCGGCCGACACCCGGGGCGTGGACCTCGATGCCGATGTGGTCGCGACCGGGATCCAGCGCGGCGGAGAAGCGCAATGCCTCGCCGTTGCCGAAGCCGATCTCCAGGATGCGGGGTGCGTGGCGCCCGAAAGCGGCATCGAAGTCGCGGAGCGTGCCTGCGTAGTCCAGGCCGAAGCGTGGCCACGCTGAATCGAACGCACGCTGCTGCGCCGGCGTGAACCGGCCCTGGCGCAACACGAAACTGCGGATCCTGCGCCGGCCCTCCGTGACGGTGAAGGGCTTGGGACCCGCCATCAGCCGACCAGCCCATCCACCGGGGAGGACGCGCTGGCGAAGCGCTTGCGCGGAATACGGCCTGCGCGGAACGCCGCGCGCCCGGCCTCGACCGCGAGCTTCATCGCGTGCGCCATCAGCACGGGATCGCGGGCGCCCGCGATGGCGGTGTTCATCAGCACGCCGTCGCAACCCAGCTCCATCGCGATCGATGCGTCCGACGCGGTGCCGACGCCCGCGTCGACGATGATCGGCACTTTCGCGTTCTCGACGATCTCCAGCAGGTTGTAGCGGTTCTGGATGCCGAGGCCGGAGCCGATGGGCGCAGCGAGCGGCATCACCGCGACGCAGCCGATTTCCTCGAGCCGCTTCGCGAGCACCGGGTCGTCGCTGGTGTAGACCATGACGTCGAAGCCGTCGGCGACGAGGGTCTCGGCTGCCGCGAGCGTCTGCACGACGTCCGGGAACAGCGTGCGCGGGTCGCCGAGGACCTCGAGCTTGACCAGCTTGTGGCCGTCGAGCAGTTCACGGGCGAGCCGGCACGTGCGCACGGCGTCGTCGGCGGTGTAGCAGCCGGCGGTGTTGGGCAGGATCGTGTAGCGATCCGGCGGAAGGACGTCGAGCAGGTTCGGCTCGCCCGGCGTCTGCCCGATGTTCGTTCGCCGGATGGCGACGGTGACGATCTCGGCGCCGGCGGCCTCGGTGGCCATGCGGGTCTGTTCGAGGCCGGTGAACTTGCCGGTGCCGGTCAGCAGGCGGGAGCGGTAGCGGCGGCCGGCGACGACCAGGGCGTCGTCGGACCCGCGGTCATCGGGCGCGGATTCGTGGGGGTTCGGCATGCGTGCATGGTACCAAGCGCTCCCCCGTCGGCCCGGTCCGCGGAGGACGCTGGCCGGTCGCGGGAACGCGGTGCGTTGTCCCAATCCGTGGACCGGGATGTGGCCATCCCCCCGATTGCTGCAAGGACGCCGGCCCACGCCGCGCGATGCGCCACCGCTGCACGCCAAAAGGCACACCCGGCGAGAGCCGGGGTCGCAAAGCTACGGGTCCCGGCAACTTTCCCCCTGCCGTGGATCGCCGGGTTCCCGTTCCGCGGTGCGCATCGCGCACTTCGCCTGGTGGCGACGGCTGTTCCTAGCCGCCCCCGAGCGCATGCACCACTTCGACCCGGTCCCCCGCCTCCAGGACCCGTGTCGCATGCGCGCCGCGCGGCACGATCTCGCGATTGACCTCGACCGCCACGCGGCGCCCCGCCAGCCCCTCGCGTTCGAGTAAACCGGCGACGGTGCAACCGGCCGGCACGCCCAGCGGCGCGTCGTTGAACACGATGTCGATGGAGGTCCCGTGCATGGCGCCATTCTAGGCGTTGCCGGCGTGGCCCGATCCGTGGAACGATGGTCCATCCGCCACCGTATAGAAGGGTCCGCATGCGCCTGATGTCCCGTCCTCTCCGCACCGCCCTCGCCGCCGCGCTTGCACTGGCCGCCGCCCCCGCCGCAGCCCAGACGTATTCGCAGACCATCTTCTTCGGTGACAGCCTGACCGACACCGGCGCGTTCCGGCCGGCGCTGGTCCAGGTGGTGGGGCCGAACGGCGCGATCCTCGGGCGCTTCACGACCAACCCGGACTTCATCTGGGCCGACTACCTGGCCGACTTCTACGGCACTGATGCCACGCCGGTGAACCAGGGCGGCACAAACTTCGCGGTCGGCGGCGCGCGCAACGGCACGAACACCACCACAGCACTCGGGCCGGTGCCCGCCGTGCTGACCCAGGTCAACACGTACCTGGCGGCCACGGGCGGCGTGGCCGACCCGAACGCGCTGTACACGGTGTGGGGTGGCAACAACGACCTCTTCGCGATTGCCGGCGGCGCGCCCG
The DNA here is from genome assembly GCA_035759645.1 of Lysobacteraceae bacterium. Lineage (GTDB taxonomy): Bacteria > Pseudomonadota > Gammaproteobacteria > Xanthomonadales > Xanthomonadaceae > CAMPJU01. The sequence continues at coordinate 24,577 of DASTUL010000094.1, forward strand.
TCGCGGCCACCATGGCGGCGGCCGTCGGCGCCCAGGTCACCGCGATCGGGCTGCTGCAGGGCGCAGGCGCGCAGTACGTGCTCATGCCGAACGTGCCGGACCTCGGCCTGACGCCGTCCTTCCTGGTGTCGGGCCAGGGCGCGACCGGCACCGCGTTGGCCACGGCCTACAACGCGGCGCTGTTCGACGCGCTGGCGGCGGCAGGACTTTCGGTGATTCCGGTCGACGCGTTCAGCATCCTGCAGGAAATCGCCGCCGATCCCGGCACGTACGGATTCTCCAACGTCACCGGCACCGCCTGCCTGCCCGCGTTCACCGCGCAGGCGCTGACCTGCAACCCCGGCAGCCTGGCGAGCCCCAGTGCACCGGACACGTATGCGTTCGCCGATGGCGTGCATCCGACCGGCGCGGCGCACGAGATCATCGCCGACCTCGCGCTCTCGGCACTCGAAGGCCCTCGGCAGGTCGCAGTGCTACCGCACTCGGCCGCGATGGTCGGTCGCGCGCGGGCGGGGCGGGTCTCGGCCCAGGCGGGCGCGGCCAGCGCGACCGCCGGCCTGCACTGGTGGGCCGACGTGCGCGGCGACTTCCAGCGCTACGAGCGCGGCGACGCGTACGACGGCATGGGGCCGACGCTCACCGTCGGCATCGGCAGCGGCAACGACGGGATGGCGTACGGGGCGTTCGTCGGCGTCGGCCGCCAGGACATCGACTGGGGCCTGCGCCGCGGCGAGTTTGAGCAGCGCGACACCACCGTGGGCGGTTACTTCGGCTGGCAAGGCGGGGCGTTGTGGGCGAATGCGCAGGCGAGCTGGACGCGCCTGGGGTTCGACGTCGCGCGCGACGTGCAGCTTGGCCCCGCCACGCGCACGCACAGCGGCTCGCCGGACGGCAGCAACCTCAGCGTCGGCGTGGATGCCGGCTGGACGTTCGGCGACGGCGCGGTGCGGCACGGGCCGGTGGTGTCGATCCTGTCGCAGCGCATCGAGGTCGACGGCTACAGCGAGGACAACCTGTCGTCCAGCGCGCTGGCGTTCCCGGACCAGGAGTACGACTCGCTGATCGGCAGCATCGGCTGGCAGGCGAGCTTCGTGGACGACCCGCGGTTCCGGCCCTACGCTCGCTTGACCCTGGACCGGGAATTCGAGGACGCGCCGGAACAGGCCTTCGCACAGGCGTTGTCGATCCCCGGGTCGCTGCCGTACGCGGTGCCCGGGCTGGACTACGACGACCAGTACGCGACGGCCACGATCGGCGCGCGGACCCGGTTGTTCGGCCTGGACGCGAACATCGGCGCCAGCACGACGGTCAACCAGGGCAGCGGCACCGATGCGACGGTCTTCGTGACGGTCGGCAGCGGCTTCTGACGGCCCGGCGCAACCGTCCGGGGTGCTTCCAGCCCCGGCCGGATTGCGGCCATAATGGCGGCCGCATGCGGGTGTAGTTCAATGGTAGAACTGCAGCTTCCCAAGCTGCTAGCGTGGGTTCGATTCCCATCACCCGCTCCATTTCCCACCCGTCCACTACGGGAACGAGCGCCATGATCCTGATCGGCTGGCGCGAATGGGTGGCGCTTCCCGCACTCGGGCTTCCGGCGCTGCGGGCGAAGGTCGATACCGGCGCCCGTACTTGCGCCTTGCATGTCGACGAGCAATGGCGCTTCACGGAAGCCGGCGCGCCATGGGTCGGCTTCCGGGTCACCACGGGCGAGGCCGGGACGATCCCCACCGAAGGCGCCGCTCCGCTGCTCGAGGAACGCGACGTCACCGACTCGGGCGGCCACCGGACCCGTCGCGCGTTCCTGCGCACGCGGCTGAAACTCGCCGGCATCGAGCGCGACGTCGAGGTCAACCTCGCCGACCGCCACGGCATGCGCTTCCCGATGCTGCTCGGCCGCACGGCCATCGCCGGCGCGTTCACGGTCGATCCCGCACGCTCGTTCCTGGTGTCCGGGGACGTGCCCGGGGGAGTGCGCGAATGAAGCTGGCGATCCTGTCCCGCAACGGCAAGCTCTATTCGACGCGCCGCCTGGTGGAGGCCGCGCGCGAACAGGGACACAGCGTGCGCGTGCTGGACCCGCTGCGTTGCTACATGCGCATCGCGGAGGACGGCTTCGCGATGCATTACCGCGGCAAGCCGCTGGCCGGCTACCACGCGGTGATCCCGCGCATCGGCGCGTCGGTCACGCGGTACGGCACCGCGGTCCTGCGCCAGTTCGAGCTGATGGGCAGTTACACGCCCAACCCGTCCGATGCGATCCTGCGCGCGCGCGACAAGCTGCGCTGCCACCAGTTGCTCGCCGCGCAGGGCCTCGGCCTGCCGGTCACGGTGTTCGGCGACAACCCCGACGACACCCACGACCTGCTGTCGCTGCTCGGCCCGCCGCCGCATGTCATCAAGCTGACCGAAGGCACGCAGGGCGCCGGCGTCATGCTCACCGAGAAGCCGTCCGCGTCGCGCAGCGTGATCGAGGCGCTGCGCGGGCTGTACGCCAACTTCGTGGTGCAGGAGTTCATCGGCGAGGCGAAGGGCGCGGACCTGCGCTGCTTCGTGGTCGGCGGCAAGGTCGTCGCGGCGATGCGCCGGCAGGCGCCCAAGGGCGACTTCCGGTCCAACCTGCACCGCGGCGGCAAGGCGCGTGCGGTGACCGCCACGGCGGCCGAACAGGAGACCGCGATCCGGGCGGCCCGGCTGCTGGGCCTTGGCGTCTGCGGTGTCGACCTGATCCGCTCCAGGCGCGGGCCGCTGATCCTCGAGGTCAACGCCTCGCCGGGCCTGGAAGGGATCGAGGGCGCGTCCGGCGTAGACGTGGCCGCGCGCATCGTGGAGTACGTCGCCGGGCGCCTGCAGCGCCGTTCGGCGCGGATCCGGCCCACCCGGCTGCGGCTGGCCCGGGAACGGCCGGGCCTGGCGCCGTCGTTGGCCCGCCACTAGTAAAATCAATCACTTGGACGCGGGGTCGGCGCGGCGAGGCAATTGGCCCCGGCGTTTAACGAGGCTTTAATCGCCCCCGGCGTAGCTTAGTCCGGACCGAAGTCCTGCCGCTTTCCGGACCGGGTACCGCACAGGCATCCCTCGCTGGACGAAGCAGATTACGGTAATCGGGGTAACACTTTTGGCCCAGCGCGGCGCCCGCCGCGACTGGGCCTTCCTTTGCGCTCTGGCAAACTCGGGCACGCCCCCAGGAAGGATTCCCCAATGCGCATCCTCGTGATCGAAGACAACCAGGACATCGCCGCCAACCTCGGCGACTACCTCGAGGACCGCGGGCATACCGTCGACTTCGCGGCCGACGGCGTGACCGGCCTGCACCTGGCGGTGGTCCACGACTTCGACGCGGTGGTGCTCGACCTGAGCCTGCCGGGCCTCGACGGCCTGGAGGTCTGCCGCAAGCTGCGCAACGAGGCGCGCAAGCAGACCCCGGTGCTGATGCTCACCGCGCGCGATTCGCTGGACAACAAGCTGGCCGGTTTCGATTCCGGCGCCGACGACTACCTCATCAAGCCGTTCGCGCTGGAGGAGGTCGAGGTCCGGCTCAACGCGCTCGCGCGCCGCGGCCGCGGCGTGCAAACGCGGGTGCTCAACGTCGGCGACCTCGAGTACAACCTGGACACGCTGGAAGTCCGCCGCGAGGGCAGGCTGCTGCAGTTGAACCCGACCGCGCTGAAGATCCTGCAGGCGCTGATGGAAGCCTCGCCCGCGGTGGTCACGCGCCAGGAACTGGAAACGCGCGTATGGGGCGAGGAGTTGCCGGATTCCGACTCGCTGCGCGTGCACATCCACGGCCTGCGCGCGGTGGTCGACAAGCCGTTCCCCACGCAGTTGATCCAGACCCGCCACGGCATCGGCTACCGGATCGCCGCCCCCGATGCCAGCAGCTGAGCATCTCCGCCCGGAACAGGCGCGCCGCGCGCGTCGTTACCGGCGGCGGTTGCGCAGTCGCATCATCCTCTCCTTCGTGCTGCTCGGCTTCGGCCTGACCGCGCTGTTCGCCTGGTCGGTGGGCGAAGTGCGCGACGAGGTTGAGGACAAGCTCGTCGTCGACGTCATGAACCGCAACATCGACCTGTACGCGCAGCAGTACGAGCGCGACCCGCAGAATCCGAGCCTGCCGGTCGACCAGATGCGCGCGTTCGCGTTCACGCCGGACAAGTTCGAAAGCGTGCGCCAGAGCCAACCCGACTGGTACGAGCTGTCCGATGGCATCCACGGCCTCAGCGGTGTCGACGAGGCGGGCCGGCCGTTCTCGTACAAGCTGGCCGTGCGCAAGACGCC
>DASTUL010000095.1:0-8347 GCA_035759645.1 Lysobacteraceae bacterium
TGGACGCGATGGCGACGTTGGCGCCATCCCGCGCGGCACGCAGTGCGATCTCCCGGCCGATCCCGCGCGAGGCGCCGGTGACGAACACGGTCTTGCCGCGGAGCGTGCCGGGTGCCTGGTCGATCGCCTGTTCCATCGCCCGATTGTAGTTTCCTCCGGCGCGCTTCCTATAATCGCCCGCAATGAATCCCGCCTGGCTGGACAGCACCGTCGCCTGGATCGGCGCGCATCCCCACGCGGCGGGATTGTTGATTTTCCTGGTCGCGTTCTGCGATGCCCTGGTGGTCGTGGGGATCATCGTGCCGGCGCTGCCGCTGCTGTTCGCGGTGGGTGCGCTGGTCGGCCTGGGCCACATCGACGGGCCTTACGCCGTGGCGTGCGCGGCACTGGGCGCGCTCGCCGGCGACGGCCTGAGCTACTGGGTCGGCAATCGCTGGGGTCCGCACATGCGGGACCAGTGGCCCTTCAGCCGTTTTCCGCGACTGATCCTGCGGGGTGAGCAACTCTTCCGCCGGCACGGGGCGAAGGCGCTCCTGATCGCGCGGTTCGTGGGCGCCGTGCGGCCGTTCGTACCCGCGATCGCAGGCACCTTGCGCATGCCGCTCAAGCGCTACCTGCCGGTGAGTGCGTTCGCGGCGGTGACGTGGGCCGTCGTGCACCTGGCGCCCGGATGGATCTTCGGCACGTCGTACGACGCCGTGGCCGCCGTCGCCGACCGGCTTGCCCTGGTGATCGTCGCGATGCTGGGGGTCGTCGCGCTGGTGTGGGCGGTGATCGTCTACGGCTGGCGCTGGTTCGATGGACATGCGAACACATGGTTGGCGCAACTGCTCGCGTGGACGCGGGCGCACCCGGTGCTGGGCCGCTACGCCGCGGCGCTGGTGGACCCGAACCGGCCGGAATCCGCGTCGCTCCTGGTGCTCGCGGTCGTGTTGCTCGCCATCGGCTGGGCATGGTTCGCGTTGTTGTTCGTCGTGGTCGCCGGTGGCGAGCCGCTGGCGATCGACCTGCGCGTGCAGGAGGCGATGTTCGCGCTGCGCAATCCGCTGGCCGACCGGATGATGGCCGCGCTCGCGTCGCTCGGCGACGCCCAGGTGCTGGGCGCGGCATCGGCCGCCGCGCTGCTGTGGCTGCTCTGGCGCCGGCGCTGGATGGCCGCCGCGCACTGGCTCGCGGCGATCGCGTTCGGCTTCGTGCTCACGGCGTGGCTGGAAGCGGTGATCGAGATGCCGCGGCCGGAGACGGCCGTCGCCGGCTTCGGGTTCCCCTCGGTCGCCGTGACCATGGCGACCATCACGTTCGGATTCTTCGCGGTGCTCATCGCGCGCGAGCTCCCGGGACGCGACCGCGTCTGGCCCTGGCTCGTGGCGGGCGTCACCGTCGCCGCGCTCGGGTTCGCCCGGCTGTACTTCGGTGCGCACTGGCTCAGCGACATCGCCGGTGGGGTGCTGCTGGGCATCGTCTGGCTGCTGGTGCTGGGCATGGCCTACCGCAGCCACGTGACCCGCTCGCTGTGGATGCGGCCGCTGGCGATCGCGTTCTACGGCGCGTTCGTGCTCGCCGCGCTGTGGCACGTGCCCCGGCAGGTGGACGCGGTGCTCGCGAAGTTCGTGCCGCCACCGCCCAAGGCGCTGCTCAATGCGCCTTACTGGCAAGGCGCGGGCTGGTCCGCGTTGCCCGCGCGACGCGAGGAACCCGATGCCGCGCGGGGCTGGCCGCTGGACGTGCAGGTCGCCGGCCCGCTCGCGCCCGTGCAGGCGCGCCTCGAGGCGCACGGTTGGCGCGCCCAGTCGCAGGCCGACTGGACGCGCACGCTGCGGCTGCTCGATGAAGACCAGGCGCCCGCACGCCAGCCCGTGTTGCCCGCGACGCTCGGCGGGCACGCCGAATCCCTGCTGATGCGCAGGACCGGGACGCGGCCGGGCGAGCTGCACGTGTTGCGGCTGTGGCCCGCGCCTGCACGCATGTCCGACGGCGCGCCGCTGTGGATCGGCAGCAGCCAGGCCATGCGCTTCGAGCACCCGCTGGATGCGTTCGGATTGTGGCGGCCCGTCGCCGATGGCCAGGCGGCGGCGCATGCGGCGGTCGCCGAAGCATTGGGTGGATATCGCACGCTGGTGTCCGCCCACCCGGACAGCGGCCTCCCCGTGCTGCGGCTGGATGCGCGTGCGTCCGCTATTCCGGTACCAGCGCCAGCAACCGGTCCAGGCGCGCGTGCGGATCCTGCTCCTGCAGCAGGGCGTGGCGCTGCTCGTCGCTGATCGGCAACAGCTCGGCCAACCGCCAGCCCACCCATGCCGCGTCGTCGAGCCGCGTCGACGGCGCGCGGGCGTATTCGCCGCCGACCTTGTCCAGGATGTGCATCAGCAACGTGCCGAGCAGCCCGTGTTCCGGGCGGAGTTCGTCGTCGGGATCGGGCGGCAGCCACTCGACTTCGCCGACGACCAGGCCGTTTTCGCGGACGCGCGTGCGCGACACGTCGAAGCGCCGGGCGCCGCGCACGCGCAGGGTCAGCACGCCGTCGCGGCCGCTACCGAAGTCCTCGATCAACGCTTCGGTCCCCACCCCCGCAGGCGTGCGGGCCGCACCGGTTCCGCTGCCCGCGGACTGCAGGCAAATGCCGAAACCCCGCCCGTCCCGGCTGCATTCGCTCACCAGGTCCAGGTAGCGCGCCTCGAAGACACGCAACCCCAGGCTGGCCCCCGGCAGTAGCACGGTGGGCAACGGAAAGAGCAAGAGCTCAGCCACAAATTTTCAAGGCTCTTGGAGCGCGGCCAGGAACCGGCGCGGTGCGCCGTCGAAGCCCCCGTTGGACATGAACACTACGTGGTCGCCGGCGCTGGCGCGTTGCTGCAGCGTTGCCAGCAACGTGTCCACGTCCGCGACCGCGATGCCTTCGCCGCACAGGCCGGAGACCACGCGGCCCGCATCCCACGCGAGCTCCGGGCGATGCAGGAACACCACGGCATCCGCGTCCGCCAGCGACGGCGCCAGCGCATCGGCATGCGCCCCCAGGCGCATCGAGTTGCTGCGCGGCTCCATGGCCACGAGGATCCGGGCGGTGCCGACCCGCGCGCGCAAGCCGGCCAATGTCGTGGCGATCGCCGTGGGATGGTGTGCGAAGTCGTCGTACACCGTGATCCCGCGCGCCTCGCCCAGCCATTCCATCCGCCGCTTGACGCTGCGGAAACCCGCCAGCGCAGGCAGCACCGACGCCACGTCGACTCCGGCCGCATGCACGGCCCCCAGCGCGGCCAACGCGTTGAGCACGTTGTGGTTGCCCAGCAACGGCCAGCGCACGCGGCCGAGGACCGCGCCGCGATGCAGGACGTCGAACTCGCTGCCGTCCGCCGCCGCCAGCCGGGCGCGCCAGTCATGGCCGTCGCCCAGGCCGAACGTTTCCACCGGCGTCCAGCACCCCATCGCCAACACCTCGGCCAGGCGCGGGTCTTCGCCGTTGACGACGAGGCGCCCGTTGCGCGGCACCGTCCGCACCAGGTGGTGGAACTGCCGCTGGATCGCCGCGACGTCCGGGAAGATGTCCGCGTGGTCGAATTCCAGGTTGTTGAGGATCGCCACGCGCGGCCGGTAGTGCACGAACTTGCTGCGCTTGTCGAAGAAGGCGGTGTCGTACTCGTCGGCCTCGACCACGAATTCCCGGCCGCCCCCGAGCCGTGCGGACACGCCGAAGTCCTCGGCCACGCCGCCGATCAGGAATCCCGGTTCGCGCCCGGCCGCCTGCAGCAGGAAGGCGAGGATGGTGCTGGTGGTGGTCTTGCCGTGCGTGCCTGCCACGGCAATTACGTCGCGGCCAGGCAGCACCTGCTCCGCCAGCCATTGCGCGCCCGAGGTGTAGGGCCGGGCGTCATCGAGCACCTGTTCGACGGCCGGATTGCCCCGCGACAGGGCGTTGCCGACGACGACGGTGTCGCAATCGGCCGAGATGTTGTCGGGCGAATAGCCCTGGCGCAGGCCGATCCCGAGCCGCTCGAGCTGGGTCGACATGGGCGGATAGACAGCCTGGTCGCTGCCTTCCACCTCGTGCCCGAGTTCGCGGGCAAGCGCCGCGACCCCGCCCATGAAGGTGCCCGCGATGCCGAGGATGTGGAGTCTGGTCATGCCGTCCATTGTCGCCGGAACCCTTTCCCGGCGGCCCACCCCGTTTACATTCAGGAGGCGTTCATGTGGCAGGATCGGTCGGTCGGCCGCCGCTACTGACGACGCGTCGCGGCATCGGCCGACAAATCCCGAGCACTTCGACCTTCAAACCGTAAGGAGAATGCCAATGCAGCAGTTAGCTTCCTGGGCCAAACGCGGCCTGTTCGTCCTCTCGCCCCTCGCCATGGCGATGTCCATGGCCGCCACCGCCGGTCCCTCCGACAACGCGGTGTCGCCAGCGGTGCGTGATGCCTTGCAGCGCGACCTCGGCCTCGTCCCGGCGCAGGTGTCGCAATACCTGAAGGCCGAGCGCCTGGCGGCGCGGGAAGCCAGTGCATTGGCCGCGGCGGAAGGCGGCGACTTCGCGGGCCAGTGGATCGAGCGTTCATCCAACGGCGACTTCAAGGTGGTCGTCGCCACCACGTCTGCCGACGGCAATGCCCCGGGCGACATCGAGGTCCGCCAGGTGCGCAACAATTTCGCGGCGCTCAATGCAGCGAAGGCGCAGCTCGACGGTGCGGCCAGCCGTGGCAATGCCCCGGACGGCGTGTACGGCTGGTACATCGACGTGCAGGACAACAGCGTCACCGTCAACGTCGCCCCCGGCGCGCGGTCCGCGGCGATCGACTTCGTCGCCGCGAGCGACGCCGATGCCTCCACCGTCCGCTTCGAGACGATGGCATCCCAGCCCAAGCCGCTGGAAACGTTCATGGGCGGTAGCGAGTACCTGTCCAACGACGGGACCAACTACTACTACTGCTCGGTGGGCTTCTCCGTCACCAAGACCGGTGCGCAGGGCTTCGCGACCGCAGGCCATTGCGGTTCGGCTGGCGACCGCGCGTTCGTGGCCGTCAACCGGCGCACGGTGCGGCAGATCGGCGTGTTCGCCGCCTCGGCGTTCCCGAACACGGATCGCGCGTGGGTCCAGGTGGACGCGGCACATGACCTGCTGCCCGTCGTGGACGGATACGGCGATGGCGACGTCCCGGTCCACGGCAGCCTCGAGGCCCCGGTCGGCGCAGCGGTCTGCCGTTCCGGCCGCACCACCGGCATGCATTGCGGCATCATCGAGGCCAAGAACGCGACGGTGCAGTACCCCGATGCGACCGTGAACGGGCTCACCCAGGTCAAGGTCTGCGCGGAAGGCGGCGACTCCGGTGGCTCGTTCATCACCAGCGTCGGCCAGGCGCAGGGCGTGCTGTCTGGCGGCAACTACAGCTGCAAGGGCAAGCAGGCCAAGCTGGCGACCAGCTACTTCCAGCCGATCAACCCGCTGCTCCAGGCCTATGGCCTGACCCTGAAGACCCAGTGATCCGCTGAGTCGATCCGCAAACGAAAACGCCCCGGCTTGCCGGGGCGTTTTTTTGCACCACGCGAAGTGGCTCAGCCGATTTCCGGCACCGGCGCGATGACCTCGAGGATCCGGTTGAACACCTCGTCCAGCGAGCCGACGCCGTCGACCACGGCCAGCTGGCCATGCGTGCGGTAGAACTCGATGACGGGCGCGGTCTGGCTGCCGTAGACGTCCAGACGCTTGCGCACCGACTCCGGGTTGTCGTCGGCACGGCCCTCGGCCGAGGCGCGTCCGGCGATGCGGTCCACCAGCAGGTCGGTCGGCACGTCCAGTTGCACAGCGTGGTCGAACGGTTGGCGCAGGCGCGCCAGCAGCGCATCCAGCGCGTCGGCCTGCGCCAGGTTGCGCGGGTAGCCGTCGAGGATGAAGCCGCCACGCGTGTCGTCGCGCGAGAAGCGCGCCTCCAGCATGCCGAGCAGGATCGCGTCGGACACGAGCTCGCCGCGGGCCATCACTTCCTTCGCCGCGAGGCCCAGCGCGCTGCCCGCGGCCACCTCCGCACGCAGCAGGTCGCCCGTGGAGATGTGCGGCACCTGGAGGTGCTCCATGAGCCGGGCGGCCTGGGTGCCCTTGCCTGATCCGGGGGCGCCGAGTAGTACCAGTCGCATGTGCTTGGATCCACTGTTTAGACTGCCAGCTTACCGTATCGAGGCCCGTCCCCATGTCCTCCGGCACCCTGCTCTATGCGCAGTCCGGCGGCGTCACCGCCGTCATCAACGCGACCGCCTCCGCCGTCATCCAGGCCGCGCGCGCGCGCAAGGTGAAGGTGCTGGCAGCGCGTAACGGCATCCTCGGCGCCCTGCGCGAGGAGCTCATCGACACCTCGAAGGAACCCGCCGCCAACATCCGCGCGCTGGCCCACACGCCCGGTGGCGCGTTCGGGTCATGCCGGGTCAAGTTGAAGTCGATCGAGGCCGACCGTGCGAAGTACGAGCGGCTGATCGACGTGTTCCGCGCGCACGACGTGCGCTGGTTCCTCTACAACGGCGGCAACGACTCGGCCGACACCGCGCTGAAGGTGTCGCAGCTGGCGCAGGAATTCGACTACCCGCTCACCTGCGTCGGCGTGCCGAAGACCGTCGACAACGACCTGGCGGTGACCGACTGCTGCCCGGGCTTCGGTTCGGCTGCGAAGTACACCGCTGTGTCGGTGCGCGAAGCCGCGCTCGACGTCGCGGCGATGGCCGACACGTCGACCAAGGTGTTCGTGTACGAGGCAATGGGCCGGCACGCGGGCTGGCTGGCGGCGGCGTCGGGACTGGCAGGCAATGGCCCGGACGAAGCGCCGCACATCATCCTGTTCCCGGAGCGCCCGTTCGACGAGGCGACGTTCCTGCAGCAGGTCGGCCGCGTGGTGTCGCGCGTCGGGTACTGCGTGGTCGTGGCCAGCGAAGGCATCCGCACCGCCGACGGGCGGTTCGTCGCCGATGCCGGCGCCGGCAAGGACGCGTTCGGCCATACCCAGCTCGGTGGCGTCGCTTCGCACCTCGCCGGCCGGGTCAAGGACGCGCTCGGCTTCAAGGTGCACTGGACGCTGCCCGATTACCTGCAGCGCTCCGCGCGGCACGTCGCGTCGAAGACCGACCTGGAACAGGCGATGGCCGTCGGGCGCAAGGCGGTGGAGTACGCACTGGCGGGACGCAACGCGGTGATGCCGGTGATCGTGCGCACGTCGGACGCGCCGTACCGTTGGAAGATCGAGCCCGCGCCACTGGCGAAAATCGCCAACCATGAAAAGACGATGCCGGCGTCGTACATCCGGAAGGACGGATTCGGGATCACCGCCGCGGCGCGCAGGTACCTGGAGCCGCTCATCCGCGGGGAGGCACCGCCGCCTTACGGGCGCGACGGGCTCCCTGCGTACGTGCAGCTGCGCAACGTCGCCGTCCGCAGGACCCTCCCGGAGTGGGCTGGCTAGAAGCCTTTCGCCACCCACGCCCAGGCGCGGATGTCGTCGTCTTCATCCACCGCCCCGGCGTTGCCTCCGATGGGCGCTGCCAGTTGCAGGCTGGCGCGCCACTGGGCGGGCCCGGCCCAGTTCAGGCCGATGCCGGCGGACTCCACGCGGGCCCGGTTCGGCCCGGTCGTCCACGGGTCGGCGTTGAAGCGCACGTCCCCGGCATCCACGAAGAGCAGCCCCTCCGTGCGGCCCGTGCCGAACCAGTCCAGGTCGTGGCGCAGTTCGACCGTGAGCAGGTGGCCGGATGCACCCGCGAACTGTCCGGTCGAATAACCGCGGACGCTGTACGGGCCGCCAAGCAGGAACTGTTCGGAGGCGTCGAGGTTGTCGCTGCTGGCCTGGCCGCTCGCCGCCAGCAGCAGGCGCGTGCGCTGCCCCAGCACCTGCAGGCGTTCGATCCGTGCGTTCCACCGCGTGTAGTCGCCGGCGGTCCGCGCGGTCGCCGCGTCCGCGGCACCGGCCGTGGCATCGTCGAACGCAAGGTCTCCCTGCGTCACGCTCAGGCTGCCACGCGTCGTGCCCGACCCGTCGCGCCGTTCGCCGTCCACGCCTAGCGTCCACGCCGTGACATGGCGATCGCCATGCAGCGACGCCGTGTCGATCGCGTCGCGCAGGCGCTTTCGGTCGGCCTGCAGGCGGACATCGAGGCTGGTGTCGCGTTGCAGGACCAGCGGATGCGAGAGCCACGCACTCGAGACGTTCGCGGTGCCGTGGGCGCGCAGGGCTTCGAGCGAGCCACCCAGCGCGTAGTCGAGCGTCGAATAGGCGGCGCCCAGGCGCGTCCCGTGGCCGTTGAGGGTGGCCTGGTAGCCGAGCCGGCCATGGGACAGGTCGCTGCCGCTGGTCATCGCGGCGACGTCCAGCTGGTCGCCGTG
>DASTUL010000096.1:0-3414 GCA_035759645.1 Lysobacteraceae bacterium
TCGCTGCCCACCAGCAATCGCTGCAGGTCGTAGCCGGTCGCGCCCTTGGTCGTCGCGGCGCCACATCGCACCAGTTCGCCCGCGCCGGTGACGGCCACGAGCGCGAGCACGTTGTCGCGGCTCGCGCCGTACTTCACCGCGCGCGGCCCCCCGGCGTTGCAGGCGAGGTTGCCGCCCACGGTCGAATAGTCCGCGCTGGTCGGGTCGGGCGGCCAGAACAATCCGTGCGGCGCCAGCGCGCGCTGCAGGTCGCCGTTGAGGACGCCTGGTTGCACGACGGCACAACGGTCCCCGGGACGTACTTCCAGCACCTGGTCCATGCGCTCGAAAGACACCACGACGCCGCCGGCCACCGGTACCGCGGCACCGGTGGTGTTGGTGCCGCGCCCGCGGGCCACGACGGGCACGCGGTGTTCCCGGCAGGCACGCACGAGCGCCTGCACCTGCGCGGGGTCGCGCGGCAGCGCCACGGCATCGGGTTGTGCATGCTGGCGCGAGTTGTCGTAGCCGTAGGTCAGGCGCTCGGACGCATCGATGCGCCAGCCGTCGTCGCCGAGCAGCGCGGCCATCGCGCGTTCGAAGCCAGCGGGAAGGGCAGCCATCAGTCGTCCGCGCGGAACGCGTCGCGGATCCAGTGCAGGTCCGCTGCCGCGGGATCGCCGGAGGCATCCACCACGTCGAACCGGCAGGCCATGTCGGCCAGGCGGCGATGGGCGAGCAGGAACAGTTCCGCGGCGCGCACCAGCTTGCGTTGCTTGGCGCGGTCGACCGATGCGGCGCCGCCACCGAACCCAGCGTCACGCCGGTAGCGCACTTCCACGAACACGAGCGTCGGTTCGCCGAACGCGTCGTCGTCGATCATCACCAGGTCCAGTTCGCCGAGCCGGAAGTTCGCATTGGCGGCGACGTCGCGCAGGCCCGCACGCAACAGGTGGCTGCGTGCCGCGCCTTCGACCGCGGCGCCGCGTGCGCGCCGGTCGGTCGTTGCCGCACCGTCGGCGCCGGCCATCAAAAAAGCGGAACCGGCCGGCCTTCGCGGAACGTCGACCAGGTCGGCATGCGCAGCACGTTGCCGGCGGCATCCACCCGCAGGCGGCCGGTCGCGCCACGCAGCACGCCTTCGCCCGCGCCCGCCGCGACCGATGGATAGGCCGTGACCAGCCAGGCGTCGTAACCGAAGGCGAACAGGCGGGCCGCGGGACCGCGCGCGGTCGGCAACGTTTCACCCAGGGTGGCGGCGGGTGGCAACCCGGGCAGTCCCTGCACCGACCACGTCTCGGTCGGGAAGGCGATGCCGTCGAGCATCACGTCCTGCAGCGGATCGCCGGTGCCGATCGCGATCTGCGACGTCGCCACTGCGGGCAACCCGGAAAGCCCCGCGAGCGAGAGTTGCGCCGCCAGCAAGTGCGCCTTGTTGCCGCGCACGGCGTAGAACACGCCATCGATCGGCGTCCCGGCGGCAGTCGCCGCCTGCGTCGCCGCCTGCAACTGTGGCGCAGTCGCGGCGACGTCGTCGGTGATCGTCAATGCCTGGAACACCCGGCCGCCGGCCCCGACCAACTGGTCGCCGAATGCCGCCGCGGCGCGGCGCATGCTGTCGTCGCTGCCCTGCAGGACCAGCACGTTGCGCGCGCCGCCCTCGAGCAGGTAATCCGCAGCCGCGATGCCCTCGTCCTCGGGCGACAGCGAGAAGCTGGCATGGCCCGGCGGCGGCGCATCGTCGCCGCGGTTGAGTGCGAGCAGGGGTACGGTGAGCACGCCACTCGAAAACACGGCGTCCACTTCGTCCCGCCCGAGCGGGCCGACGACGAACGCGTTGCCGTCCGCGACGGCGCGCCCGTACGCGGCCACCGCGCCTGCGCTGGCCGTGTCGTAGAAACGGATCGCCGGGCGCGGGCGGGTTTCGGCGTAGTAGCCGGCCAGGAAGCCGTCGCGGACCGGTGCGGCCGCGCGGGCCAACTGCCCCGACAACGGCAGCAGGAATCCGATGCTGGTCGGCGGCGCGTAGCCGTCGGGCGCCGCCGGCATGCGCGCGGCATCGTCGAAGCGCCAGCGCCCGTCGTCGACCGGTTGCGACGCGGCATCGGCGACCGACGCATCCTGCGGTATCACCGGGCGTGGCGCTTCGGTGACCCGCACGGTCGAGCAACCGACCAGTGCGACCAGGCAGGCGCAGAGCACCATCGTCTTCGTCTGCATCGTCATGGCGTCGCGCGGCTCCATCCGGGGTACCGTATCGATTCTAACCATCGGACCGCCATGGCTCCCTCACTCCCCGCCGATGGCGCGCCCGCGCCGGGAACGCTCTTCGTGGTCGCCACCCCGATCGGCAACCTGGGTGACCTGGCGCCACGCGCGCTGGACGCCTTTCGCACGGTCGGCGCGGTGTGCGCGGAGGACACCAGGCGTACGCGCCAGCTGCTGTCGCACTTCGGGCTGGACCGTCCCTTGGTGGCGTTGCACGAGCACAACGAGGAGGCCGTGGCGACCCGCCTGGTCGCGCGCCTGGCCAGCGGCGAATCGCTGGCCCTGGTATCGGACGCCGGCACGCCACTGGTGAGCGACCCCGGTTACCGGCTGGTCCGTGCCGCGCGGGAAGCGGGCATCCGGGTTTCGCCGCTGCCGGGACCCTGCGCGGCCATCGCCGCCCTGAGCGTCGCGGGCCTGCCCTCGGACCGGTTCGCTTTCGAGGGCTTCCTGCCCGCCAAGGGCAATGCGCGGCGCGACCGCCTGCAGCGCCTCGCCAGCGAGTCGCGCACGCTGGTTTTCTACGAGTCCTCGCACCGGATCGAGGCGACGCTGGCGGACCTGTGCGGGGCGTTCGGCGCCGACCGCCCCGCGGTGCTGGCGCGGGAACTGACCAAGCTGTTCGAGACCGTCCTCGATGGCACGCTCGATGACATTCGTACCCGGGTGGCGGGCGATCCTGACCAGCGTCGCGGCGAATTCGTACTGGTCGTGCAGGGCGCGGCCGACGAAGCCGCGGGCCAACTGGCGGAGGGTCGCCGCCTCTACGCCCGCCTGAGCGAGCACCTGCCGCCTTCCGCCGCCGCCAAGCTGGCCGCCGAGCTCAGCGGTGCGCCGCGCAAGGCCCTGTACGGCAGCGAATAGTCAGCAATCGCGTGCCACAATGCCCTTGGCGGAGTCGGCCAGGCAGTCGCGTCACCTTTTCGGAGGTGCCGAGGAAAGTCCGGGCTCCACAGGGCACGGTGCCAGGTAACGCCTGGGCGGCGCGAGCCGACGGAAAGTGCAACAGAAAGATACCGCCGATGGCCCGCAAGGGCACAGGCAAGGGTGAAATGGTGCGGTAAGAGCGCACCGCGAGCCTGGCAACAGGCCGGCACGGCAAACCCCACCGGGAGCAAGGCCAAATAGGGACCCCATGACGTGGCCCGCGTCGGGTCCGGGTAGGCT
>DASTUL010000097.1:0-5285 GCA_035759645.1 Lysobacteraceae bacterium
CTTGTCGGTCCAGCGGATGGCGGTGTTCTTGGAGAGGATGGTGATGCCGCGTTCCTTCTCCAGGTCGTTGCTGTCCATCACGCGGTCGGGGACCGCGGCGCGCTCGTTCAGCGTGCCGGACTGCTTGAGCAGCTGGTCGACGAGGGTGGTCTTGCCATGGTCGACGTGCGCGACGATGGCGATGTTGCGGAGGCGTTCGACGGATGCGGTGCTGGCGGACATGCGAAAGGCACGCCGCGAGGCGCGTCATCAAGAAAGGAAGCCGGACATTATACCGGTCCCGGCCGCGTCAAGACGACCCGTCGACCGGCCCTGCGCTATCCTGCGCGCCCCCGTTCACCTGCCAGGAGCCCCCATGAGCCTCACCGCCACCTTCGACACCGACCGCGGCCCGATCAAGGTCGAGCTCAAGCCGGAACAGGCGCCGCTGACCGTCGCCAGCTTCGTCAACCTGGCGCGGCGCGGGTTCTATGACGGGCTGAATTTCCACCGGGTCATCGACGACTTCATGATCCAGGGCGGCTGCCCGCAGGGCACCGGCACCGGCGGCCCCGGCTACAAGTTCGAGGACGAGGCCCGCAATGGCCTGGGCCACGAGCGCGGCGTGCTGTCGATGGCCAACGCCGGCCCGGCCACCAACGGCAGCCAGTTCTTCATCACCCACGTCGCCACCCCGTGGCTGGACGGCAAGCACACCGTGTTCGGCAAGGTGGTCGAGGGCATGGACGCGGTCGACGCCGTTCGCCAGGGCGACAAGATCAAGTCGGTCACCATCGAGGGCGATGCCGAAGGCGCGCTGGCCGCGAAGGCCGACCGCGTGGCCGAGTGGAACAAGGTGCTGGACGCGCGCGGCTGACGCTAGTCGACTGGGGGCGGGGCCGGCCCGCGTGTTAATATTTCGCGGCTAAATCCGGCCCATCCAGCCCTTTGTCGGGGCATTCAAGACGAGGTCACGCGATGCCCCAGTTCGCCCGGCGCATCGGTCGCGCCAAGCCCAGCGCGATCATGCAGGTCGCCGAGAAGGCCAAGCGCCTGAAGGCCGAAGGCCGCGACATCATCAGCTTCTCGATCGGCGTCCCCAACTTCCTGCCAGGCGAACACGTCTACGCCGCCGTCCGCGACGCGCTGTCGTCCGACAGCGGCCAGTACGGCAGCAACCGCGGTTCCGATGCCTTGCTCGACGCGTTCCTCGGCCACATGGAGCAGATCGGGCTGACCGGTTACACCCGCGCCAACTGCGCGATCGGCATCGGCGCCAAGCACGTCATCTACAACCTGGCCGAAGCGCTGCTCGACGACGGCGACACCATCGCATTCCCGACGCCGTACTGGACCAGCTACCTGGACATCGCCGAAATCCTCGACGCGAAGGTCGAGCTGATGCCGTGTCCACCGGAACAGGACTACAAGCTCACGCCCGCCCAGCTGGACGTCGCGCTGGCGAAGAAACCGCGCGTGTTCCTGTTCAACAATCCGTCGAACCCGACCGGCATGGTCTATTCGAAGGACGAGATCTCCGCGCTGGCCGACGTCATCGCGAAGTACCCCGACACCTGGGTGATCACCGACGACATCTACAACCGGATGGTGTTCGACGGCGTGGGGTACCACAACTTCGTGCACGCGCGCCCCGAGTTGCGCGACCGCGTCGTCTTCATCGACTCGCTGTCCAAGACGTACGGCATGCCGGGCTGGCGCGTGGGCTTCATGGCCGGGCCGGAAGCGGTGGCCAGGGCAGTGGTGACGATGAACTCCAACCACATCACCAGCCTGCCCGAGGTGACCCAGGCCGCGGCCATCGCCGCGCTGGCCGGTCCGCAGGACATCCCCGCGGCCAAGCGCGCGGAGTTCGAGGCCAAGCGCGACCAGGTGATGGCAGTGCTGGCGCGCATTCCCGGGGTCGTATGCCCGAAGCCGCAAGGCGCGTTCTACGTGTTCCCCGACGTGAGCTGCGCGTTCGGCAAGACCCACGCGCCGACGGGCGCGAAGATCGGCAACGACGTCGACCTGTGCAATGCGCTGCTCGACGCCAAGGGCGTGGCCTGCGTTCCGGGCTCGGCGTTCGGCGAGCCGCGCAGCCTGCGCATCAGCTACACCTGCCCGACGCCGCAGCTCATGCCGGGCATGGAACGCATCGAGCAGTTCTTCTCCGAACTGCAGTAACCCAAAACACACGGAGTTCTCCCCCATGAAGCAACCCGTCCGCGTCGCCGTCACCGGTGCTGCCGGCCAGATCGGCTACTCGCTGCTGTTCCGCATCGCCTCGGGCGAGATGCTCGGCAAGGACCAGCCGGTCGTCCTGCAGATGCTCGAGCTGCCGATGGAGAAGGCGCAGGCCGCGCTCAAGGGCGTGATGATGGAGCTGGAGGACTGCGCGTTCCCGCTGCTCGCCGGCATGGTGGGCACCGATGACGCCGACGTCGCGTTCAAGGACGCCGACATCGCGCTGCTGGTCGGCGCCCGCCCGCGCGGCCCCGGCATGGAGCGCAAGGACCTGCTGCTGGAGAACGCCAAGATCTTCACCGCGCAGGGCGCCGCGCTGAACCGCGTCGCGTCGCGTGACGTCAAGGTGCTGGTGGTCGGCAACCCGGCCAACACCAATGCGTACATCGCGATGAAGTCGGCGCCGGACCTGCCTGCGAAGAACTTCACCGCCATGCTGCGCCTGGACCACAACCGCGCGCTGTCGCAGCTGGCCAACAAGGCCGGCGTGCCGGTCGGAGACATCGAGAAGCTCGTCGTGTGGGGCAACCACAGCCCGACGATGTATCCGGACTACCGCTTCGCCACGGTGGACGGCAAGTCGCTCAAGGACATGATCGGCGACGAGGCCTGGAACGCGGACACCTTCATCCCGCAGGTCGGCAAGCGCGGCGCCGCGATCATCGAGGCGCGGGGCTTGTCGTCGGCGGCATCGGCGGCCAACGCCGCGATCGACCACGTGCGCGACTGGGTGCTGGGCAGCAACGGCAAGTGGGTGACGATGGGCGTGCCGTCGGACGGCAGCTACGGCATCCCGGAGGGCGTCATCTATGGCGTGCCGGTGACCACGGCGCATGGCGAATACACCCGCGTCGAAGGCTTGTCGATCGACGACTTCAGCCGCGGGCGGATGGACAAGACATTGGCCGAGCTCGAGGAAGAGCGCGCCGGCGTGGCGCACCTGCTCTGAGCACGCCCATGGCCTCCGCCGGCAGCCAGTTCCGTGCGGCCCTCGCGGCGGAGTCCCCGCTGCAGCTCATGGGCGCGATCACCGCGTACGCGGGCCTGATGGCCAGGCGCACCGGCTACAAGGCGCTGTACCTCTCCGGCGGCGGCGTCGCCGCCAATTCGCTGGGCATGCCGGACCTCGGCATCTCGACGATGGAAGACGTGCTGGTCGACGCGCGCCGAATCGTGGATGCGACCGGCCTGCCGCTGCTGGTCGACATCGACACCGGGTGGGGTGGGGCGTTCAACATCGCGCGCACGATCCGCAGCTTCGAACGCATCGGCGTGGCCGCGGTGCACATGGAGGACCAGGTCGGGCAGAAGCGTTGCGGCCACCGGCCGGGCAAGGAAGTGGTGCCCGTCGAGGAGATGGTCGATCGCATCAAGGCGGCCGTCGACGCGCGCACTGACGACGGGTTCGTCGTCATGGCGCGCACCGATGCCGCTGCCGTGGAAGGCCTGGGCGCGGCGATCGAACGTGCCGTCGCGTACGTCGAAGCCGGCGCCGACATGGTCTTCCCCGAGGCGATGCGTTCGCTTGACGACTATCGCAAGGTCAAGGACGCGGTCGGGGTGCCGATCCTGGCCAACCTCACCGAGTTCGGCTCGACGCCGTTCTTCACCACCGGCGAACTGCGCGAGGCAGGCGTCGACATCGCGCTGTATTGCTGCGGCGCGTACCGCGCCATGAACAAGGCAGCGTTGCATTTCTACGAGACCGTCCGCCGCGACGGCACCCAGAAGCACATCATCGACACGCTGCAGACCCGCGCCGAGCTCTACGATTTCCTGGGCTACCACGCCTACGAGGAAAAGCTCGACGCGCTGTTCGCGGCATCGAAGGACCAGGAGACACCATGAGCGACACCAATACCTTGCCGAAGCCGAAGAAGTCGGTCGCCCTGAGCGGCACGCCCGCGGGCAACACCGCGCTGTGCACCGTCGGGCGCAGCGGCAACGACCTGCACTACCGCGGCTACGACATCCACGACCTGGCCACGAAATCGACGTTCGAGGAGGTCGCGCACCTTCTGGTGCACGGCGCGCTGCCGACGGCGTCGCAGTTGAAGGCCTACAAGGCGAAGCTGTCGCGCCTGCGCGGCCTGCCCGCGATCGTCTCCGAGGCGCTGGAGCTGGTGCCCGCCAACGCGCACCCGATGGACGTGCTGCGCACCGGGTGCTCGGTGCTCGGCAACGTGCTGCCCGAGCGCGAAGGCCACCCGGCCGCGGAAGCACGCGACATCGCGGACCGGCTGGTCGCCAGCTTCGGTTCGATGCTGCTGTACTGGTGGCACTTCACCCGCAACGGCCGCCGGATCGATTGCGAGACCGACGACGCCTCCGTCGCCGCGCACTTCCTGCACCTGCTGCACGGCGAGCCGCCGAGCGCGCTGCACGCCGACGCACTGGACAAGTCACTGATCCTGTACGCCGAGCACGAGTTCAACGCCAGCACGTTCACCGCGCGCGTCATCGCCGGCACCGGCTCGGACCTGCATTCGTGCCTGACCGGCGCGATCGGTGCGCTGCGCGGCCCCAAGCACGGCGGTGCGAACGAAGTGGCGATGGACATCATCAGCCGCTATTCGACGGCGGACGAGGCCGAGGCCGACATCCGAGCGCGCGTGGAACGCAAGGAAATCGTCATCGGCTTCGGCCATCCGGTCTACACGATCGGCGACCCGCGCAACCCGATCATCAAGGAACTCTCGCGCAAGCTGTGTGCGGCGGGCGGCAACCAGGCGCTGTTCGACATCAGCGAGCGCATCGAGACGCTGATGATGGACACCAAGAAGATGTTCCCGAACCTGGATTGGTACAGCGCGAGCGCGTACCACATGATGGGCATCCCGACCCCGATGTTCACGCCGCTGTTCGTGATCGCGCGGACCACCGGCTGGAGCGCGCACGTCATCGAGCAGCGCGAGGACGGAAAGATCATCCGCCCCAGCGCCACCTACATCGGCCCGGACGACCGGGCGTACGTCCCGCTCGACAAGCGCTGAGCCGCGGCGGTACGCCAATGAAAAGGCCGCCCGGTGGGCGGCCTTTCTCGTTCTCGCGACTTCGGCGAT
>DASTUL010000098.1:0-3533 GCA_035759645.1 Lysobacteraceae bacterium
CCACGTCCACGACCTCGCCCGGCTTCGGGCGCTGCGCCGGCTTGTCCACCAGGCGCTGGAAGATCCACGGGTGGCTGGATTTCCAGGCGTTCTTGAGGCGGATCGTGGCGGGCGCGTTCATCCGCCCATTGTAGGAGCGGCCGGGTTGCCTTTCGGGCAGCCGCCGCCATCCTCTTGGCATGGACTTGCCCGACCACGACCTGCCCGCCACGCCTGTCGACCTCAAGGCGCAACAGGCGCGCGACCGGCGGCGCCTTCGGCGCTCCTTCTGGTGGAGCGCGGGGTTCGTCCTGCTGCTGATGGTCGTGTTCTCCGCGCAGGACGCCGGCGCGTTCGACTGGCGCGCGTGGACGGTCCAGCCGTGGTCGCTCGCGGGCCTCGCCGGGCTGATCGGCGCGCCGCTGCTGCATGGCTCCGGCGGACACCTCGCCGCGAACTCGATGGCCCTGGTCTTCCTCGGCACGCTGGCGGGCAGCGTCTACCCGCGTGCCACGCTCCCGTCGCTGCCGCTGCTGTGGCTGGGCTCGGGGCTCGGCGCCTGGTTGCTCGGCGCGGAAGGCTCGTACCACCTGGGCGCCAGCGGCGTGACCCACGGACTCGGCTTCCTGGTGTTCACGCTCGGCGTGCTGCGCCGCGACCGTGCCGCGATCGCCGCCGCCTGCATCGCCTTCTTCCTCTACGGCGGCATGTTGCTGACGGTGCTGCCGCGCGAAGCCGGCATCTCGTGGGAATCCCACCTCGGCGGCGCGGTCGCGGGCGTGTTGTGCGCGATCGCCTTGCGCGCACGCGACCCGCTGCCGCCGCGGAAGCGCTACAGCTGGGAACTCGAGGAGGAACTGGAAGCCGAGGCCGCACGCGAGGCGCGCGATCAGTTCGAGCCGGGGCGGCCGGACGACGTGCCGGTGCTCTGGCAGCGAGACACGCGCGAAGAGGAGCGCGGCACGGTCCTGCCATTCCCGTCTCGCGACTAACCCCTGTAGGAGCCGCTATAGCGGCGAGCTCTCCTCGAAAAGCTCGCCGCTATGGCGGCTCCCACAATGGAAGGGTTAGCGACCACGCGGCTTCGCGCGATGCGTGGCCGGCGCCGTCCACGGATCCTCCGGCCACGGGTGCTTCGGGTAGCGGCCCTTCATTTCCTTGCGCACTTCCGGCCAGGTAGTGTCCCAGAAACTGCGCAGGTCCGCGGTGACCTGCAGCGGCCGGCCCGCCGGTGACAGCAGGTGCAGCAACAACGGCACGCGTCCGTCGGCGATCCGCGGCGTGTCGGCCAGCCCGAACAGTTCCTGCACCTTCGCCGCGAGCACCGGCGGCTGCGGCTCGCCATGGGCGTCGACCGCGTACATCACCGGTCGCTCCATGCCCGAGGGCACTTCCATGCGCACGGGCGCAAGCCGGTCCAACTCGCGCCGCTGCGACCAGTCGAGCAGGCCGTGCAGCGCGTTGGCGAAGGCGCCTGCATCGAGCGCATCCAGCCGCGTCTTGCCCTCGAACGCGGGCGCCAGCCAGTCGTCCATCGTGGCGAACAACGCCTCGTCGCCCAGGTCCGGCAGGCCTGCGTCCGGCATCCACTTGCGCAGGCACTGCACGCGCGCACGCCATTGCCGCGCCGCGTCGGTCCAGGGCAAGGCGTCCAGCCCAAGGGCGCGCACCGCTTCCACCAGCGCTTTCGCCGCATGCCTGGGGTCGACGCGTCCCGCCGGTCGCGCGTCGAGCACGATCGCGTCGTAGCGCGTCTCCCGCAACGCCACCAGCGCGCGCCGCGCGTCGTCCCAGCGCACCGAGTCCTCCTCCACGAACCGTTCCGGGAACTCGCGGCGCAGGCGCGGCTCGTCGAGTGGCGCGCCACGCAGCAACAGCGCGTCGCGCGACTCGAAGCGCAGTTCGCTGGCGACCAGCCAGGGCTCCCCCAGCAACGCACTGTCATCGACCAGCCGCGCCATACGGCCGTTGGCGAGCGCGTACCTGCGCGGGTCGCCCGGATGCTGCCGCGCGATGCGGTCCGGAAACGCATGCAGCAGGATGTCGCCGAGCGCGTGCGCCGGCACGTCACCCGGCGGATGCCCGCGCACGGACAGGCGCCGCCGCCACTGCTTCGCCGCCGCATCGATCGCAGCAAGCGCACCGCGACTCGCGCGCCTGTCGCCGCGCCCGGCACGAAACGCCGCCAACGCCTGCCAGCGTTCCGCCAACGCATCGCTCCGGTACGTTCCCGGTGCCGGCCGCAGCGGATCGCGCGCCTCCAGCAACGCGGCCAGATCGCATGCCAGCGCACGCTCCGCGTCGCCGCACGCCAGCAACATCGCCGCGAACCTCGGATGCGTACCGAGTCCGAGCATGCGCCGACCAAGGGCGGTGATCGCACCGCCCACATCGAGCGCACCGAGCCGGCGCAACAGATCCCGCGCCGCCGCCAGCGCCCCGGTCGGCGGCGCATCCGGAAACCGCAACTCGCTGCTCCCCCACGCCGCCAACTCCAGCGCCAGTCCCGCCAGGTCCACCTGTGCGATCTCCGGCCGCCGCTGCGGTTCCAGCCGCTGCGACGCCGGCCACAACCGATACGCCCACCCCGCCGCCACGCGCCCCGCACGCCCCGCCCGCTGGTCCGCCGACGCCTGCGAAATGTTCACCACCTCCAGCCGCGAAAACCCCGAATTCGGATCGAACCGCGGCTCCCGCGCCAGCCCCGCATCCACCACCACGCGCACGCCCGGCAACGTCACACTCGACTCCGCCACGTTGGTCGCCAGCACCACGCGCCGCCGCCCACCAGGATCCGGCTGCAACACCCGCGACTGCTGCTCCACCGGCAGTTCCCCATGCAGCTGCAGCACGTCCGCACCAATCGCCGCCGCCGCCAGCACCGAAGCCGTCTTCGCGATCTCCCGCTGCCCCGGCAGGAACACCAGCACATCACCCGGATGCGCATCCAACGCTTCGCGCACCACGCGCGCCGCATGCCGCTCCAGCGCTTCGTCCCGCTTCGCAGGTACATGCGAAACCGTCACCGGATGACTCCGCCCCTCGCTCACCAACCGCGGCGCATCCAGCCACTTCGCCAACCGCTCCCCATCGAGCGTCGCCGACATCAACACGATCCTCAGGTCCTCCCGCAGCCCCGCCTGCACATCCAGCGCCAGCGCCAACGCCAGGTCCCCCGCAAGATGCCGCTCGTGCACTTCATCGAACAGCAACGCGCCAATGCCGTCGAGCGTCGGATCGTCCTGCAACATCCGCGCCAGGATTCCTTCCGTCACCACCTCGATCCGCGTCGACGGCCCAACCCGGCTGTCGAACCGCACCCGATACCCAACGGTTGCCCCCACCTCTTCACCCAACCCGCGCGCCATGAACGAAGCAGCCGCCCGCGCCGCGACCCGCCGCGGTTCCAACATCACGACCTTCCGACCACCAAGCCATGCCTCGTCCAGCAATGCGACCGGCACGCGCGTCGTCTTGCCCGCCCCCGGCGGCGCCTCGACCAACAACCGCGTCTGCCTCGCAAGACTCTCGCGAATCCCCGGCAACAACCCATC
>DASTUL010000099.1:0-3916 GCA_035759645.1 Lysobacteraceae bacterium
CAGGCGCGCGGTGGGCATCGGGCTGTCGGAATCGTCGAGCGTGACCTCGACGGGGAAGCCCGTCGCGGGCAGGCGCTCGACCGCGACCGGCATGGGCGGCCCGCCTGCCTGGCGGGCGATGACGTAGAGCGTCGCGCCCGCCGGAACGCGATCCGCGAGCCCGGGTGCGATGTCGACGGTGACGATGACGGCGCCCGCCACTGCGTCGGCGGTCGATGCAGGAGGCGGGAGCCCGGGCAGCCCGGCTTCGCTGCGCGCGATGTCGATCTGCTCGCGCAGGCCCGCGGCGGTCGATTCATCGACCATCGTGAGGAGCGGTTCCCAGGTACGCGCGGCCGCCGCCGGATCGCCGGCCTGGCGGTAGGCGATGCCGCGGAACCAGCGCGCACGCTGGTGGGATGGCGCGACCGCGAGCGCATGGTCCAGCCACGCGACGGACTGCGCGTCCAGCATCCGGTCGTTGCGGGCGACCGCACTCGCCTCGGCCGCCTCGACCAGGACGTCGGGGTCATCGGGCAACAGGCGCGCGGCTTGTGCAAACGCATCGGCGGCCTCGGCCACGCGACCTTGCGCGCCATACGCGCGTCCGAGCAGGCGCCAGCCTTCCGCCTGCTGCGGCGAACGTTCGAGTTCGGCTTCGAGCTGGGCAATGGCGTCCGCGATCGAGTCCGGCGGCTGCCGTGTGTCCGGATCCAGTGCCGCGGGCGTGCCGACCAGCAGGTACAGCAGGCCGGCCATCACGACGACGCCGGTGCCGAGCGCCAGCGCAGGTCCACGCGTGGTTTTCCACAACGGGCGAAGCACGAGCATCGCAACGAGCAGGGCGAGCGCGATCGCCGCCGTGACGAAGACGATGGAGGTCGAAACGCTGCTCACCACTCCTGCTCCTGGTCCTCGGGCACCTCGGCGCGCTTGCCGTCGCCCTTGCGCGCGAGCCTGACCACCACGAAGCCGCCGAGCAGGAGCAGCACGCCCGGCCCGAACCAGAGCAGCCAGGTGGAGGGCTCGACGCGCGGGCGGTACAGCACGAACTCGCCATAGCGCGCCACCAGGTGCGCCTTGATCGCGTCGTCGTCCAGCCCCTGTCGCATCAGCTCGAGCACTTCGGCGCGCAACTCGTGCGCGATCAGGGCGTCGGAATCGGCGAGCGACTGGTTCTGGCACATCACGCAGCGCAGTTCGGACACCAGCGCGCGGAAACGCCGGGCTTCGGCGGCGTCCTCGAACTGCAGCGGCGCCGCGTCGTTGTCCGGCAGGACGGGCGTCGCCAACGCCGGCGTCGCGACCAGCGCGCAGCCGAGCAGCAGGGCACGCACGCTCGCGATCATGGTATCGCCTCGAGTGCCTCGATCGCAGGCAAGAGGCCATCGCGCACCACGGCCTCGTCCATCGCGCCCACGTGCTTCCAGCGAATGATTCCTTCGGCATCGACCAGGAAGGTTTCCGGCGCGCCGTAGATGCCCCAGTCGATGGCGGTGCCGCCTGCGCGGTCAGCGAGCACCAGCCAGTACGGGTTGCCGAACTGCTCCAGCCAGCGCAGGGCGTCGGCGGGTTCGTCGTTCCAGTTGTAGCCGACCACGCGCACGCGGCGGGTCTCGGCGAATCGTGTCAGCACCGGGTGCTCGACGCGGCACTCGGGGCACCAGCTGCCCCAGACGTTCATCACGAACGGCGCGCCGCGCAGGTCCTCGAGCGTCACGATGCGATCGGGCTCGTGCAGCACCGGCAGCGCGAAGGCGGGTGCCGGCTTGCCGATCAGCGGCGAGGGCAGGGCATCGCGGTCGGGCTGGCGGCTCATCCACACGCCCGCGGCGAGCAGCACTGCCAGCGCCGCGAAGACGATCAACGGTAGCCAGCGCATCCGGTTTGGTGCGGTGTGGTTCATGCGGCAGCTCCGGGCAAACGACGGAACCGGCGGTCGGTCGCGGTGAGCAGCCCGCCCAGCGCCATCAGTGCGGCACCGGCCCAGATCCAGCGCACGAACGGACGCACGTAGACGCGCACGGCCCAGGCGTCCGCGCCGAGCGACTCGCCGAGCGCGACGTACACGTCCGCGCCGACGCCGGCATCGATCGCCGCTTCCGTCATGACCTGGCCGCCGGCGGCATAGGCACGCTTTTCGGGATGCATCTCGACCGGAGCGGCGTCGCCTTCAGAGACGAGCACCGTGCCGCGGTCGGCGAGGTAGTTGGGACCTTCGATGCGTTCCACCCCGACGAACCGGAACGTGCGGCCGGCGATCTCGACCGCCTGGCCGGGTGTCATCGCCAGCTCGCGCTCGCGCAACTGCGCATCGGTGAGCAACGCGCCGACCAGGAACACGGCAACGCCACCGTGCGCCAGGCACATGCCCAGCATCTCGGCAGTGAACCGGGTGCCGTTGCCGCGCAGGCGCGACCACGCGAAGCGCAGCGTGCCGAACGCGACCCATGCGGCAGCGGCAACGCCGACGGCGGTCTTCCATGGCGCCTGCGGTGCGAGGAAGAAGGCAAGCGCACCGACGAGCACGGCAGCCGCCAGCCACGGCGCCAGCATCGCAAGGGGCCGCGACGGCTCCTCCCGCTGCCAGCGCGTCAGCGGCCCGAACGGCAGCAGCAACACCAGCGGCGCCATCAACACCAGGAACAGCAAGCCGAAGTAGGGCGGGCCCACCGAGATCTTGCCCAGGCCCAGTGCATCGGCCAGCAGCGGGTACAGCGTGCCGAGCAGCACCATCGCGCAGGCGCAGGCCAGCAGCAGGTTGTTGGCCAGCAGCAACGTTTCGCGGGAGCTCGCGGCGAAGGGGCGCGCGGCAGGTGCCGAGGGTGCGCGCAGCGCGTACAACAGCAGCGAACCGCCGACGACGATGCCCAGGAACACCAGGACGAACAGGCCGCGCGTCGGGTCGGCGGCGAACGCATGGACGCTGGTCAGCACGCCGGAGCGGACGAGGAATGCGCCCAGCAGCGACAGCGAGAACGTGGCGATCGCCAGCAGCAGCGTCCACCCATGGAAGCTGCCGCGCTTCTCGGTGACCGCCTGCGAATGCAGCAGCGCCGTTCCGGCCAGCCAAGGCATGAAGCTGGCGTTTTCCACGGGATCCCAGAACCACCAGCCGCCCCAGCCCAGCTCGTAGTACGCCCACCACGAACCGAGCGCGATGCCGGCGGTGAGGAACGCCCATGCGACGTTGGTCCAGGGCCGCGTCCAGCGCAGCCAGCGCGCATCGAGCCGGCCGTCGAGCAGCGCGGCGATCGCGAAGGCGAACGGCACCATGAAGCCAACGTAGCCCAGGTACAGCATCGGCGGATGGATGATCATCCCCGGGTCCTGCAGCAGCGGGTTGAGGTCGCGGCCTTCGGCGACCGCCGGGAGCAGGCGCAGGAACGGGTTGCTGGTGAACACCAGGAACGCGAGGAACCCGACCGCCACCACGCCCATGACGCCGAGCACGCGCGCCGACACGGTGTCGGGCAGGGCGCGCGAGAAGCGGGCGACCGCCGCGCTCCAGCCCGCGAGCACCAGCGTCCACATCAGCAGCGAGCCCTCGTGCGCGCCCCAGACCGCGGTGAAGCGGTAATGCAGCGGCAGCAGGGAGTTGGAGTTCTCGGCCACGTACTGCAGCGAGAAGTCCTGGGAGACGAAGCCCCAGGTGAGCAGCGCGAACGCGAGCACGACCAGCCCGAGTTGCGCGTAGGCCGCGGGGCGGGCGACCGCCATCCAGTCGGCACGGCCGCGGTGCGCGCCGGCGAGGGGCAGCGCGGCCTGCAACGTGGCGACGAGCAGCGCGAGGAGCAGCGCTAGTTGGCCGAGTTCGGGCAGCATCAGGGCGCGGGCGCGTCCACCTGCGCCTCGACGTCATGCTTCTGGTGCGCCTCGCCCATCTTGTCGGCGACCTCGCGCGGCATGTAGTTCTCGTCGTGCTTGGCCAGCACGT
>DASTUL010000100.1:0-5773 GCA_035759645.1 Lysobacteraceae bacterium
ACCGCGGAAGTCGGTGACGCGGCCGCCGGCCTCGCGGACCAGCAGGATGCCGGCGGCGATGTCCCACGGCTTCACGCCGGCCTCGAAGTAGCCGTCGCTGCGGCCGCAGGCCACGTAGGCCAGGTCGAGCGCGGCCGAACCTGTGCGACGGATGTCCTCGGCCTCCTTCAGCAGCTCGCGGATGCAGTCGAGCTGCGCGCCGGCGCGGCTGCGCTCGCGCGGGGGGAAGCCGGTCGACAGCATCGCGCCGGCCAGTTCCTTGCGCTCGGACACGCGGATGCGGTGGTCGTTGAGCACCGCGCCGCTGCCCTTGCTGGCGGTGAACAGCTCGTTGCGCAGCGGATCGAACACCACGCCGTGCTGCGGCTCGCCGTTCTCCACCAGCGCGATCGACACGCACCAGTGCGGGAAGCCGCGCAGGTAGTTGCTCGTGCCGTCCAGCGGGTCGATGACGAAGGTGGAGCGCGCGCCCGCGCGATGGCCTTTCTGCTCGCCGCCTTCCTCGCCGAGGATCGCGTAGTCCGGATAGGCCTTGCGCAGTTCCTTGACGATCGCCGCCTCGGCCTTCTCGTCCACCTCGCTGGCGTAGTCCAGCCGCTCCTTCTCCACCACGTTCAGCGCGTCCAGGCGGGTCATGTGGCGCAACAGCTCGTTGCCGCCGGCGCGGGCCGCCTTGACCATGATGTTGACGGCTGGCTTGAGCATGGGGGGCGCTGCGAAAAGGGTCGCGGAGTTTACCATTCGCGGCATGGAGTCCCCGCCCGCAGCAATCGCAGACGTCGCAGGCCGCATCCGCATCGTGCTGGTCGGCACCCAGCATCCCGGCAACATCGGCTCCGCCGCGCGCGCGATGAAGACCATGGGCCTCTCGCGCCTGGTGCTGGTCGCGCCCGAGAAGCTGCCGAATGCGGAGTCGCAGGCGCTGGCGGCCGGCGCCGACGACCTGCTCGCCGGTGCAGTCATCGTCGAAACCCTGGCCGAGGCCATCGCCGATTGCCGCCACGTGCTCGGCTGCACGGCGCGCAGCCGGCGGGTGCCGCTCGACGAGCTGGCCCCGCGTGAAGCGGCCATGCGCACGGTCGAGGCCGCTGCCGCAGGCGTCGAAACGGCCCTGGTGTTCGGACGCGAGCGCACCGGCCTGGACAATGAAGAGCTCCAGCTGTGCCACGCCGCGGTCCACATCCCGGCGGACCCGGGCTACAGCTCGCTGAACCTGGCCGCCGCGGTCCAGGTGCTGGCGTACGAGACCCGGTTGGCACTGCTCTCCGCGGATCCCGGGGCCACGCCCCCCGCGGTCGGGGAATCCGACGAGGCGCAGGCCACCCACGCCCAGATGGAAGGTTTCTTCGCCCAACTCGCGGACACCCTGGACGCCATCGACTTCCACAAGGGCAGGGCGCCCGAGTCGGCGCTGCGCAAGTTGCGCCGCCTCTACCTGCGCGCCACCCCCACCGAGGCCGAGGTCAGGCTGCTCCGGGGGATCCTGGCTGACGCCCAGCGGATGGCCCGGCTGGCGGGCCAGCCCGGTTCAGAATAGCCGCACACAGATCCTCCCCGGCCGCGGTTCGCCGGCCGCCGGAACTGCGTTAGGCTGCGCCAGCCGTACTCGTCGTTCCGGGGATTCCCTTGCAGTTGTTCCGCCACTTCGCCGCCGTGGTGCTGGGTGCTTGCGCGCTCCTCCCCATGGCTCCGCAGGCACGCGCCGCGGACGATTCGCACGTGCTCGTCCTCGGCCGCATCAGCGACGACCCGAAAGCGCACTACCGGCAACTCAAGCCGCTCCTCGACTACCTGGTGCCGCGCATGGCGGACGTGGGCATCCGCGAGGGCCGCATCCTCATGGCCCGCGACGAACAGCAGATGGCGAGCTACCTGCGCCGCGGGCGCGTGGACTGGGTCACCGAGACCGTTGCGGCGGGCGTGCTGCTGCACGACCGCGCCGGCGCCGAGCCCTTGCTGCTGACCGAGCGCGATGGGGTGCGCCAGTACCACACGGTGTTCTTCGCGCGCGAGGACAGTGGCATCGAATCGCTCGCGGACCTCGCGGGGCGCAGCATCGCGTTCCAGCGCCGCAACTCGACCAGCGCGTACTTCGCGCCGGCGGCGGAACTGCTGGAGGCCGGGCATTTGCTCGAGATCCTCCTCTCGCCGACCGACAAGCCGCAGGCGCCCGCCGTCGGCTACCTGTTCGCGCGCTCTGAACTGAACATCGCCACGTGGGTCCACAAGCGCCTGGTCGACGCGGGCGTGATCAGCAGCATCGACTGGGACAACCCGCTGCGCATGCCGCCCGCATTCAAGGACGACCTGCGCGTCATCGCGCGCACCGAGCCGTTCCCGCGCGCGCTCGAGTTCGTGCGCAAGGACCTCGATCCGGCGGTGAAGGCGCGCCTGCGCGAACTCCTGCTACAGGCGTCGGACGATCCCGACGCACGCGACGCGATGCTCGGTTTCTTCATGACCACCCGGTTCCTGCCGCTGGACGACGAAGCCCTGGGTGCATTCGACCGGCTGGGCAAGGGCGTGCAGCGCGTGCGCACGGAGGTCGAGTGAGGAAGGCGTTGGGGTTGCGGGGCCGCGTCGTCGTGACGATGGCGCTGGCGCTGCTGGTCGTGCTGGGCCTCGTCGCCGGGCTCTGGTACCGCCAGGAAGCGATGCAGCGCGAGGTCGAGGGCCTGAGCGGCGAGGCCATGCGCACGCTCGTCGGCGAGAGCCTGAAGCGTCGCGGCGAAGGCGCCGTGGTGCAGCTGGCCGACGCGCTGACCAACCCGCTGTACTACTTCGACCTCGATGCCATCGGCGAACTCGCGCGCGGCGCCCTGCGCCAGCCGGACGTGGAATACGTGCTGGTGTTCGACGTGGAAGGCAACGTGATCCACGACGGCAGCGCGGCGATCCGCGGCTACGGCACGCGGATGGACGACCCGCTCGCGTTCGAGGCGGTGTCCGCGCGCAAGTTGCACGTGCAGTGGTCCGAGGGACTGATGGATGTCTCCAGCCCGTTGATGCTGGGCGACCAACGGCTGGGCGGCGTGCGCATCGGCTACTCGCTCGATGCCGTGCGTGCCGCGCACGGGCAGGCGCTGGGCGGCATGCGCCAGCGACTCGAGGCGGTCGGCGGCGCGCAACTCGCGTGGATCGCGGCGCTTGGGCTCGCGCTGCTGGCGTTGGGCGCGCTGCTGGTGTGGGCGGTGCAGCGCACGCTGGTCGCGCCGGTGCGCCAGCTGGCCGATGCCGCGCGCCAGATCGAGGGCGGCCACTTCGACACGCCGATCCCGCACAGCGACCGGAACGACGAGATCGGCGACCTGGTGCGGGCGTTCGGGCGGATGAGCACGAGCGTGGCGCGCCATGATCGCGACATCCGGCGCATGGCCTACACCGACGCGCTCACCGGGCTCGCCAATCGCCTGGCATTCCGCGAGCAACTGGACCAGCGCCTGCTGCAGCTCGGCGGCGCCAGTCGGCAGGTGGCGCTGCTGTTCGCGGACATCGATGACTTCAAGCGCATCAACGACACCCTGGGCCACGACGCGGGTGACCAGGTGCTGCTGCAGTTCGCCAGCCGCATCCGCGAGACCGTCACCCGCATCGGCGGCAGCGATGCGTTGCTCGCGCGCTTCGGCGGCGACGAGTTCGTCGTGCTGGTCGACGACGGCCCCGGCCGCGAGGACATCCGCGAGACCGCCAGCCGGCTCGCAGAGACGCTGGTGCAGGAACTGGGGCGCCCGATCGCGCTGCAGGATCGCCAGGTGTTCCTCGGCACGTCCATCGGCGTGACGTTGTTCCCGGAGGACGCGGCCAGCGCCACGATGCTGATGAAGAACGGCGACATCGCCATGTACCAGGCGAAAGTCGCCGGCAAGAACTGCCACCGCTTCTACAGCCGCGCAATGGACCAGGCCGTGGAACGCCGCGTGCGCCTGGAGCACGAACTGCGCGGTGCATGGGACCGTGGCGAACTGAGCGTGGCGTACCAGCCGCTGTTCCGGCTGGCCGATCGGCGGCTGGTGGGTGCGGAAGCCTTGCTGCGCTGGAACCATCCGGAATACGGCCAGATCGCCCCCTCGGTATTCATCGACGTGGCCGAACAGAGCGGCCTCATCGAGACGATCGGCCCGCAGGTGCTGCGCGTGGCGTGCAGCGACGCGGTGCACTGGGAGCGCTCGCTGCGCGATGGCGACCCGCTGTTCGTATCGGTCAACGTGTCGCCGCGCCAGCTGCGCAGCGGCGACCTGCCGCAGATCGTCGCGACCTGCCTGCTGGAAACCGGGCTGGATGCATCGCGGTTGCACCTGGAGCTGACCGAAACCGCCGTGATCGGCGACGAGGCGCATGCGCACGCGATGCTGACCCGCCTGCGCGACACCGGCGTCAAGGTGTGGCTGGACGACTTCGGCACCGGTTTCTCGGGGCTGAGCCACCTGCGCCGAGTGCCGGTCGACGGCGTGAAGATCGACCGCAGTTTCGTGGCGGACGTGCTGCGCGACCCGGACGACCTCGCGCTGACCACCGCGATCATCGCGATGGCCCACTCGCTGGCGATCACGGTCGTGGCCGAAGGCGTGGAGAAGGAAGGCCAGTACGCGATCCTGCGCGAACGCGGCTGCGACCTGGCGCAGGGCTACTGGCTGGGCCACCCGATGTCGGCCGCGGAATTCGCCCTGCTGCTCATCTGAATCCGTCATTCCCGCGCAGGCGGGAATCCATGGATCCCCGCCTGCGCGGGGATGACGAGGTCAGATCAACCGGTCGATCCAGGGCGTGATCGCCTTCAGCAGGTTCCCCGACAACACCCCGAACACCACGATCGCCACGGTGCCGCCGATCCACGCCACCACCATCAGCGCCCCGTCGCGTTCCAGCAGCGCCAGCGCGTACAACAGCAGCAATCCACCGAACAGGTAGTTGGTCAGCGGGATCGGCAGCGACAGCAGCACGCCCAGCAGGATCAGCAACAGGCCCGTCAGCGCCGTGGCGCCGCGCTGCTCCAGCAACGACGACAGGCGCGGGCGGATCAGGTGCTCGAGCCTGGCCAGGACCGGCGAGATCATCCGGTCGAACCGCACCAGCGCGTGGCGATGGAAGCCACGGTCGGCGACGAAGCGGGGCAACCACGGGCGTCGCCGCAGCAACAGCAGTTGCGCGCCGATCAGCACCACCAGCGGCCCTGCGATCGCACCGCCCACCGGTACCGGGATGAAGGCCGGTAGCACCGACACGAACAGCAGCATGCCGAACGCACGCCGGCCCAGCCCCGCGAGCAGCAGGCGCAGGGTCAGCAGGTCGTCGGGATCGCCCTCGGCGAAGCCGTCGAGCAGCTCACGCGTGCCGGCTTCGCGGGGACGGTTCATTCCACCGGGCTTTCGTCGGCAACGACGCGCGAGAACAGCAGCTTGTCCACGCGCGGCCCGTCCAGGTCGACGACCTCGATGCGCCAGCCGCGCCAGTCGAAGTGCTCGCCCGCGTTGGGGATCCGGCCGAAGTGGGCGATCGCCATGCCTGCGGCCGTGTGGTAGTCGTGGTCGTCTTCGCCGGGCAAGGGTCCGCCGCCGAACAGCTCGCGCAGCTCGTCGACCGGCAGCGCGCCGTCGACCAGCAGCGACCCGTCGTCGCGCTCCACCACCGGAGGCGCCGCCGCACTGCTGTCGCCGCCCGCGGACCCGCGGCCGATCACCGCGCCCAGCAGGTCGTTGACCGTCACGATGCCGGTGACGTCGCCGTACTCGTCGACCACCAGCGCGAGCGACTGCTGCTCCTCGCGGAAGATCTC
>DASTUL010000101.1:0-10538 GCA_035759645.1 Lysobacteraceae bacterium
ATCTCGGGGGAGACCACCACATGAACAAGTTCACTTTGCTGCCGTGCCTGCTCCTGGCGGCCGGCAGCGCGCAGGGCCAGTCCACGGCCGCCGCGCCCTGCCCGCACCTGGCTGCGGCCTCCGGCCTGGCCTGGGAACACCGCGCCGGGCCGGACTACGACTTCTGCCGCGCGCTCGACGCCGCCGGCACCCAGGTGCTCGGCGTCTATGTCGGCG
Source organism: Lysobacteraceae bacterium (assembly GCA_035759645.1). Taxonomy (GTDB): domain Bacteria; phylum Pseudomonadota; class Gammaproteobacteria; order Xanthomonadales; family Xanthomonadaceae; genus CAMPJU01. The sequence goes on from DASTUL010000101.1 coordinate 217, forward strand.
CCGACTCGCCGTTCGAGCCTTACGAGGACCTGGCGGCCGAGACCGGCACCATCGATGGGCGCGAGGTCACCTGGTACAGCAGCGAGCTGGCCGGCGATCCCGAGGCCCAGGTCCGCGAGACCTTGCTGGTGCTGCCGGACGGGCGCGAGGCGCACGTCTGGCTGCGCGCCGCCAACCGCAACGAGCTGGCGGGCAAGCTGGAACTGGCGCAAGGCCTGAGCTTCGAGCCGGTCCTGCTCTCCGGTCCATGACGGTCATCCCCGCGTAGGCGGGGATCCATCGATCCGACGCCATGGATTCCCGCCTGCGCGGGAATGACGGTTGTCAAAAGCGGCCTTCCTGGAAATCCACGAACGCCTGCATCAGTTCCTGGCGGGTGTTCATGACGAACGGGCCGTGCCGGGCCACCGGTTCGCGCAGCGGCCGGCCGGCGACCAGGATCAGGCGCGCACCGGTCCTGCCCGCGCGCAACGCCACGGTCCCGCCGCCGCCGAGCACGGCCAGCGATTGGGCCGGCACCTCGCGCGCGTCATCGCCATTGCCCAGCCGCGCATCGCCCTCGAACACGTAGGCAAACGCCGCGTGGCCTTCGGGCAAGGCGTATTCCCACGTAACGCCGGCGTCCAGGGCGATATCCAGGTAGATCGGATCGGTGGCGGGCTGTGCGATCGGGCCGGTGGCATCGCCCACGGCGCCGGCGATCACCTTCACCTCGACACCGGGCGCGGGGCGGGCGACGGGGATGCGGTCGGGCGCGAATTCCTGGTAGCGCGGGTCGCCCATCTTGTCGCGCGCGGGCAGGTTCACCCACAGTTGGAAGCCGCGCATGCGGCCGGCTTCCTGTTCGGGCATCTCCGAGTGCACGAGGCCGCGGCCGGCGGTCATCCACTGGACGCTGCCGGGGACCAGGACGCCTTCGTTGCCGTGGTTGTCGCGGTGGCGCATGCGGCCGTCGAGCATGTAGGTGACGGTTTCGAAGCCGCGGTGGGGGTGGTCGGGGAAGCCGGCCAGGTAGTCCTCGGGGCGGTCGGTGCCGAATTCGTCGAGCAGCAGGAAGGGGTCGAGGGCGTCGAGTTCGGGGCTGCCGATGACGCGGGTGAGCTTGACGCCTGCGCCGTCGCTGGCGGGGCGGCCGCGGACCTGGCGGGTGACGGTGGCGTACGTGGTCATTCGGGTTCTCCTGTTGCGAGAGGAACCAATCTGGCGGTTGTCGGCCGGAGCAAAACGAGTGTCGATGGAAGCCTGTGTTCCATTTGTGGGAGCCGCCATGGCGGCGAGCTCTTCGCGCGGGTGTGGGACTCGGAAGCGGCAGCGCTTACGCCTGGGTCAGGCGCCAGGTGCGGTGGATTCTTGGGTTGCGTTCGAAGTCCGGGGGGATCGTGGAGGCGCTGATGTCTTCGACGTTGGCGAACTGGGCGATGGCGGCTTCGTCGAGGCGGAAGCGGCGGAAGTTGTTGGAGAAGTAGAGGGTGCCGCCGGGGGCGAGGCGTGCGACCGCGGCGCGGACGAGGTCGACGTGGCGGGCCTGGATGTCGAAGTCCTGGGCGCGCTTGGAGTTGGAGAAGGTGGGGGGGTCGCAGAAGACCAGGTCGTACTGCGCGGTGTCGCCTTGCAGCCACGCGAGGGCATCGGCCTGGACGAGGCGATGGCGGGGGCCGGTGAGGTCGTTGATGGCGAGGTTGTTGGCGCACCAGTCCAGGTAGGTGGCTGACAGGTCGACCGTGGTGGTCTGGCGGGCGCGGCCGGCGGCGGCGTGGACGGTGGCGGCGCCGGTGTAGCCGAACAGGTTGAGGAAGCGGGTGTCCTCGGCTTCGCCGGCGATTCGCAGGCGCATCGGGCGGTGGTCGAGGAACAGGCCGGTGTCCAGGTAGTCGAACAGGTTCACGCGCAGGCGGACGTCGCCCTCGCGCACGGGGAGGAATTCGCCGCGGGTGTCGAAGTGGCCGTACTTCGAGCCACCGCGGCCGCGGGCGCGGGTCTTGACGGCGACGTGTTCGCGCTGGATGTCGAACACGTCGCGCACGGCGGCCAGCAGGTCGCCGAGGCGGCGGCGTTGCAGGTCCTCCGGGATGTCGGCGGGGGCAGCGTATTCCTGCACGTGCAGGAAGGTGCGCGGCGCGGATTCGTCGGTGGTGTAGACGTCGACGGCGGCGGCGTACTCGGGCAGGTCGGCGTCGTAGGCGCGGTAGCAGGCGATGCCTTCGCGCTCGCGCCAGGCCTTGAGCTTGCGCTGGTTGCGGCGCAGGCGGTTGGCGACCATCTTCGAGCCTTCGGACAGCACGGCGGGCGCGTCGCTGCGGCGCTGTTGCGGTGGCGCGACCGGGTCGCAGGTGAGCAACGTGCACTCGATCGGACCGTTGAACACCTGGTAGGTCTTCTTCGCGCGCAGGCCCGTGGCGTGTGCCAGTTCGCGGTCGCCGCACAGCAGGCTGGCGCGCCAGTCGGGGACGTTGCGGCGCAGCGCGTCACCCAGCGCGCGGTAGAGCGCCGGGTCGGCGGCCAGCCGCGCGTCGTAGGGTGGATTGCAGACGACGACGCCAGTGTCGTTCCCGCGAAGGCGGGAATCCACCACGTCGCCTGGATCCCCGCCTTCGCGGGGATGACCGAGGGAAGCGATGTCTGCGACGCGGAAATCGATGGCGTCGGCGACGCCGGCGGCTTCGGCGTTCATGCGTGCCGACGCGATGGCGTGGGGGTCGTTGTCGCGGCCGTGGTACACCGGCGCGAGCGCGGCGCGGCCGGCGGTTTCGCGGCGCAGGGCGTCGTCGCGCAGCGCGTACCAGGCCTCGCCATCGAAGCCGCGCCAGCGTGTCGGAAGCGCATCGCCATGGCGCAACAGGCCTGGGGCGACATCCGCGGCCATCAGCGCGCCTTCGATCACCAGCGTGCCGCTGCCGCACATCGGATCCAGCAGGTGTCCGCCATCGCGCGCGACCGCGGGCCAGCCACCACGCACCAGTACCGCCGCCGCGAGCGTCTCCTTCAACGGGGCTTCGCCCTGCTGCCGGCGCCAACCGCGGCGATGCATCGGCCCGCCGCCCAGGTCGACGGACAGGATCGCCCTGCCCTTGCGCACCACCAGGCTGAGGCGCAGGCCGGGCGATTCCAGGTCGACATCGGGCCGCGTGCCGGTGCGCTCGCGCATCACGTCGACCACGGCGTCCTTCACGCGTTGCGCGGCATAGCGCGCATGGGTCAACGCCTCGCCGGACACGTGCGCGTCCACCGCGAGCGTGTCGCCGCTGGCGAGGTGCGCCGGCCAGTCGATCGCGGCCGCGCCGGCGTACAGCGCGTGCTCGTCCAGGCATTCGAATTCGGCGAGCGGCCATAGCACGCGGCTGGCGAGCCGCGACCAGAGCACCGCGCGCTGCGCGTCGACCAGCGTGCCTTCGACATTCGCGCCCGCCACGGCGGCCGTCGCGCGCGCGCAGCCCAGCGCAATCAACTCATCGACGAGCAGGTATTCCAGGCCCTTGCCGCAACTGGCGAAGAATTTCACGTGCGGACGGCCATAAGGTCGAGCAGCAGAGATTCGAATGCAGCCGCGCTCGCGTCGACGTTCGCGGACAGGCGATGGGTGTCGTCGACCAGCAGCAGGCGGTCGCGGCGCGCGGCGGCCCATTCGACCACCTCCGCCGCGGGAATCAGTTCGTCGTCCCATCCGTGCACGATCGCGGTCGGCACCGGCGCGGCACGCAACGGATGCGCGTCCTGCATGCGGATCGGCGGCGCCATCAGGAACAGGCCGGCGACCGGCACCTGCAGCGACGCCATGCCGGAGATCCACGCGCCCAGGCTCGATCCCGCGAGCACCAGCGGACCGCGCCCGGCCGCGGCGCCAGCCAGCCCCAGCAGGCGCTCGAGCCGCGCGGCCACGTCGCCGAGTTCGCCGGCCTCGCGCATCGCATCCAGGTCGGTGTAGTCCGGCCGTTCGCAGGTCCAGCCGAGCCGTCCGGCGACTTCGGCGAGCGCGGTCACCTTGGTGGCGTCCGGACCGCTCTCGAACCCGTGCGACAGGATGCAGTGGCCGGGCATGGAAGCGGCAGCGGACACGTCGGCTCCGGTCGCGCGAAGGGGCGCCGATGCTAGCATCCGGCGGATGCACGCCCCGCCTTTCGTCCATGTCGATCCGTTGTCGTACGAGGCCCGGCTGGCAGTGCGCGAGCCGGGTTCGATCGACCTGGTGGTCATCCACTGCACCGAGCTGCCGGACCTGGCGACTGCGCGCGAATACGGCGAGCGCATCCAGCATCCGGAAGCAGGCACCGGCTTCTCGGGGCATTTCTACGTCGATCGCGACGGCCGCGTCGAGCAATGGGTCGATCCCCTGCGCGTGGCCCATCACGTGCGCGGGCACAACCCGCATTCGATCGGGATCGAGCTGGTCAACCTGGGCCGCTACCCGCACTGGTTCGATTCGCGCCACCAGGCGATGACCGAGCCCTATCCCGACCGCCAGGTCGACGCGCTGCTGGCGCTCCTCGACCACCTCAGGGCCACGTTCCCGAACCTGCGAGACATCACCGGGCACGAAGACCTCGACCGAGACGAGGTCCCGTCGAGCGACGATCCCGGCACCACGATCCGGCGAAAACTCGACCCTGGCCTGATGTTTCCCTGGAACCGCGTGCGGGCGGCGTGGGCGGGCCGTCGATAACGCAGCCGATATAATTCGCGGTCCCCCGCTCCGGCCTGCCCCATGACGTCCCAAGTCGCCGAACTCGTCGAACTGCTCTCGCTCGAGCGGCTCGAGGACAACCTGTTCCGCGGCCAGAGCCGCGACATCGGGACGAAGTACGTGTTCGGCGGGCAAGTGCTCGGCCAGGCCCTGGCCGCGGCGCAGGCCACGCTCGAACGCAAGGAACCCACGCGCGCGGCGCACTCGCTGCACGCCTATTTCCTGCGCGCCGGCGACATCGCCGCGCCGATCGTCTACCAGCTCGACCGCACCCGCGACGGCGGCAGTTTCTCCGTGCGCCGCGTGACCGCGATCCAGCACGGGCAACCGATCTTCTTCATGGCCGCGTCCTTCCACGAGCAGGAGGCTGGCGCCGAGCACCAGCTGTCGATGCCGGAAGTGCCCCAGCCCGAGGACCTGGAACCCGGCAACGCGGTGCCGGCCGAGGTGATGAAGCGCCTGCCCGAGAAGATCCAGCGCTGGCTGTCGCTGCAGGGTCCGTTCGAGTTCCGCCACGTGTACCCGCGCAACGAGCTCAAGCCGACCAAGCGCCCGCCGTACCAGCAGTTCTGGTTCAAGCTCGCCGACCGGATCGGCGACGGCATCGACCAGCACCAGGTGATGCTCGCGTACGCGTCCGATTTCCACCTGCTCGGCACCGCGAACTGGCCGCACGGCATCAGCTACTACCAACCCAACGTGCAGATGGCTTCGCTCGACCACGCGCTGTGGTTCCACCGGCCGTTCCGGGCGGACGAGTGGCTGCTCTATGCCATGGACAGCCCGACCGCTCAGGGTTCGCGCGGCATGGCGCGCGGCATGATCTATGCGCGCGACGGGCAACTGGTCGCCTCGACCGCCCAGGAAGGCCTGGTGCGTGTGGTGAAGGACGCGGGCGCGGCGCAACACGTGCCGGCGAAGGGCTGATGCGCCAGGTCTTCACAAGCCAGCGGCTCGAGAACGTCGAGGGCGTTGCCGACCTGCTGCGCCAAGAGGGCATCGAGGTGCGCATCACCAACGGGCGCTCCTACAAGGGCAACCGCCGCGGCACGTTCAAGTATTCGCGGCCCGATGCAGGGCCGCTACCGGCGGTGTGGGTGATCCGGTCCGAGGACCAGCCGCGGGCGCGGGCGCTGCTGCGGGGTGCAGGGTTGCTTGCGACGACGCGGCCGACCGACGCCTTCCTCGGCGGCGGCCAGGTCGTGCCCGACGAAGCGAAGGCGCCGCCCGACCCGCAGCGCAAGGCGATGCGGATCAAGATCGTGCTGATCGCGGCCATCGTGCTGGTCGTGATGCTCCAGTACCTGCGGTAATCACGGGGCGGCGCTATCCTCGTCGCATGCGCACCGGCAAGCCCACGTTGTTGCAGGAAGCCGACCGGCTGAAGCTGTTTCACAGCGGCGAGCATCCGTGCGGCTACTGGCCGCAGAAGACCGCGCGCGACCTGGTACTGGATCCGCGCGACCCGCGCCTGCCGCAGCTCTATCCCATGACCCTCGACTGGGGGTTCCGCCGCTCGGGAGACCTCCTGTACCGCCCGCACTGCCGCGGCTGCCGCGCCTGCGTGGCGGTGCGCATTCCCGTCGATCGCTTCGCCCCGGACCGCAGCCAGCGCCGCTGCCTGGCACGCAACGCCGACGTGCAAGTGCGCGTGCTGCCGGCCGAGCGCACCGACGAGCAGTTCGCGCTGTACCGGCGCTACCTCGCCGCGCGCCACGCTGGCGGCGGCATGGACGGGCACGGCGCGGCGGAGTTCGACCAGTTCCTCGTCGGCAACTGGGCCGAAGGCCGGTTCCTGGAGTTCCGCGTCGATGGCCGGTTGATCGCGGTCGCGGTCACCGACCTGACGGATGTCGCGATGTCGGCGGTGTACACCTTCTACGACCCGGACGAGGCCGCGCGCTCGCTCGGCACGTTCGCGGTCCTGCAGCAGGTCGCCTGGGCGAGACGCGAGGCGCGCGCGCACCTGTACCTGGGTTACTGGATCGCGGGCCACCCAAAGATGGACTACAAGCGGCGCTTCCAGCCGCTGGAAGGCTTCGACGGCCGCGGCTGGCAGCCGGTCCCTGCCTGAACCTGTGGGAGCTGCTATAGCGGCGAGCTTTTCGCGAAGGGCTCGCCGCTATAGCGGCTCCCACATCAGCGCCTCTTCTTGCTCGCTTTCTTCGCGGCCTTCCGGGGCGACTTCTTCGCAGGCGACTTCTTCGCAGGCGACTTCTTCGCCGGCCTGGCCTTCTTCGCGGCCTTCGCGTCGCGCGCCGCCTTGGCGGCCTTGGCCGCACGGCCCGGGACCGTGCGCGGCGCCGCTTCCGGCGGATGCGCCGGCCCCGGCGCCTCGTCGTCGATGACGGGCGCCTGCTGGTGCGCCGGCTCCACCGCCGTGCGCGGGCCGAAGCCGAACGCCGGGTCGCTGCGCGCCGAGACGATCATCCGCACCATGTTGGTCGGGAACATCAGCTCGAGGTCGAGTTCACGGCCATCGGTCGTGCGTCCCTCCAGCGTCAGCTGCGCCAGCGCGCCGCCCACGTCGATGTCGCGGCACAGGATGTGCGGGCCGCCGGGGCTGTCCTGCAGGTAGGGCTTGATCGCCTCGCCCAGCGCCTCGATCGCGTTGGGGAAGAAGAACACCGCGTAGCCGTTGAAGTCGCTCATCGATCGAATTCCTTGGATTTCTGCAAGTGGATGCCGTCAGCCGGATGGTCGCAATTCGATCGTGAGCGCCGCGGCAGCGTCGCGCGCCGTGGCGCGCGCGGCCTCGATGCTGTCACCGCGCGCCAGCGTCACGGCGACGCGGCGCTTGCCGGCGACCACCGGCTTGCCGAACAGGCGCAGCGCCGTATCTGGTTCGCGCAATGCCGCATCGACATTGCCGAAGACCGGCACGCCGTGTCCCTGCGCCAGCACCGCGCACGATGCGCTCGGTCCGAGCTGGCGAATGACCGGGATCGGCAGCCCGAGGATCGCGCGCGCATGCAAGGCGAATTCGCTGAGGTCCTGCGAGGCCAGTGTCACCAACCCGGTGTCGTGCGGCCGGGGCGAGACCTCACTGAACCAGACCTCGTCGCCCTGGATGAAGAACTCCATGCCGAACACGCCCCACCCGCCCAGGTCGTCGGCCACCGCGCGCGCCATGTCCTGCGCGCGCTGCAATGCCACCGGCGACATCGGCTGCGGCTGGAAGCTCTCGCGGTAGTCGCCGTCCTCCTGGGTGTGCCCGATCGGTGCGCAGAACGACGTGCCGCCGGCATGGCGCACCGTCAGCAGCGTGATCTCGTAGTCGAAGTCGACGAACCCCTCGACGATCACCCGCCCGGCGCCCGCGCGCCCCCCGGTCTGCGCGTACGCCCAGGCCGCCTCGACATCCGCGGCCGCGCGCACCAGCGACTGCCCCTTGCCGGACGAGGACATCACCGGCTTGACCACGCAGGGCAGGCCGATGGCGGCGACGGCGTCCCGGTAGTCGGACAGCGTGTCGACGAAGCGATACGGCGACGTCGGGATGCCCAAGGTCTCCGCCGCCAACCGGCGGATGCCCTCGCGGTCCATGGTCAGGCGCGCGGCGCGCGCAGTGGGAATGACGCGCCGGCCGTCCCCCGCCGCGACGAACTCGCGCTCGATCGCCACCAGGGTTTCGGTGTGGATCGCCTCGATTTCCGGCACGACCAGGTGCGGGCGCTCCCGTTCGATCAGCGCGCGCACGGCGGCGCCGTCGAGCATGTCGAGCACATGGCTGCGGTGCGCGACCTGCATCGCCGGCGCGTCGGCGTAGCGGTCGGCGGCGATGACTTCCGCGCCGAACCGCTGCAGCTCGATCGCGACTTCCTTGCCCAGTTCGCCCGAACCGAGCATCAGCACGCGCGTGGCGTGCGGCGAGAGGGGGGTACCGAGCGTGACGGGAGTGCCAGTCATCGGGGCAGTTTATCCTCAGGGGATGCGCCAGCCCGCCCTGCCCGTGGTCGCACCGTTGCCGCTAGCACTCGTGCTGGGCATCGCCCTGCTGGGCGCGAGCTGCGCGCTGTCGCCGCAGCCGTTCGCGCAGTTGTCGGGGCTGCTGATGGATCCGCGGCTGGACGAGGTCAGCGGCCTGGTCGCGTCGCGCCGGCACGACGACGTGCTGTGGGCCATCAACGACGGCGGCAACGGCGCACGGCTGCACGCCATCGGCACGCGCGGCCAGCACCACGCGACCATCGAGGTCGACGGGGCGGTCAACACGGACTGGGAAGACCTGGCGGCATTCGAGGTGGACGGCACGCGCTACCTGCTGGTCGCCGATACCGGGGACAACGGGGGCTTGCGGCACACCCTGCAGCTGCATGCGATCGAGGAGCCTGCGCTCGAGGACGGTTCCCGGGCAAGGCCTGCGTGGTCGGTGGCGTTCCGCTGGCCCGACGGCCCGCGCGATTGCGAGGCCGTGGCGGTCGACGCGGCGGGCGGACGGGTCCTGCTGGTATCCAAGCGGCGCATCCCTGCCGAACTGTTCGCGGTCCCGCTGCGCCCCGGCACGCACGCGGTGCAGGTGGCCGAACGGATCGGGACGCTGGCGGGGGTGCCGCGGGCCACGGAAGCCGAAAGCCGAGACGACCCGGAAGGCGCGCGTCTGCGCGGACAGGTGACGGCGGCCGACATCTCGCCGGACGGACAAACGCTGGCGGTCCTCACCTACGACGACGTGCTGCTCTACCGCCGCGGGGGCGGCACGTGGCGCGAGGACGTCGCGCGCCAACCGATCGTCCACGACCTGACCCTGCTCCCCCAGGCCGAGGCCATCGCCTGGGCCGCCGAAGGCCACGCGCTCTACGCCACGGGCGAGTTCCGTCCCGCGCCCCTGCTCCTCCTCACGCCCGACTGACCCTGTGGCGCTTGCGAAAGTGATATCAATTTGATATCACTATCCCGTGGCGGCCGGGAGGTCCCGGCGGCAAGGGAGGGGTCAGCGATGAAAGAGAACCAGATCCGGTCGTTTCCGGGAATCCCGCTGCTGTTGCTGTTCCTCGCGCTGGTCGCCGGCAGCATCTGGCTGTTCGTGGAAGGCGTGCGCGGCGAAAGCGTGTGGATGGCCGTCGGCGCCATCGTCCTCGGGCTGGCCAGCCTGCTGATGATGATCGGCCTGTACATGGTCGAGCCCAACCAGGCCGCGGTGGTCAGCCTGTTCGGCCGCTACATCGGCACGGTCAAGGAGAACGGGCTGCGCTGGAACAACCCCTTCTTCAGCAAGCGCAAGGTGTCGCTGCGCGTGCGCAACTTCGAGAGCGGCAAGCTCAAGGTCAACGAGCTCGATGGCAGCCCGATCGAGATCGCCGCGGTGATCGTGTGGCGGGTCGTGGATTCGGCCGAGGCGGTGTTCAACGTCGACGACTACGAGAGCTTCGTGCACATCCAGTCCGAGGCCGCGCTGCGCGCGATGGCCACGTCCTACCCGTACGACCAGCACGAGGACGGCCAGGTCTCGTTGCGCAGCCATCCGGTGGAGATCAGCGAGAAGCTCAAGCAGCAGCTCGACGAGCGGCTGACCGAGGCGGGTGTCGACGTGATCGACGCACGGATCAGCCACCTCGCCTACGCGCCGGAGATCGCCAGCGCGATGCTGCAACGCCAGCAGGCCAACGCCGTCATCGCGGCGCGCACGCGGATCGTGGCGGGC
>DASTUL010000102.1:0-16562 GCA_035759645.1 Lysobacteraceae bacterium
GGCGCGGTCGTGGTGCCTCGACGGGACAATACGCGCCATGGATGGCGCGGATTAGCCTTATCTGTTCGCAATCTGCGACGTTAGGCGCCGAGAGCCGACGTGGGCGACCGTCTTAGCCTTGGTCTTTCGACCGTCATGTAGCCAGGTCCCCACGCCGGATCTCCTTGCATCGCCCGAACAGTTGCTCGAGTAGGCGCTCGAATTGATAAGGCTGGGCAAGCAGGGAGGGCTCTCGACCCGGAAATCCTAACGGAGATTGCCCATGCATGCGGGGATCGGAATCGACGTCAGCAAGGCCACGTTGGACGTGGCGATCCACGGGGTGGCTGCGACCCGGCAGTTCACCAATTCAGTGTCAGGCCACCGCCGATTGGCGGCGTGGCTGCGAAAGCAAACGCCCAGGCAAGTCGTGCTCGAAGCCACGGGCGGCTACGAGCGTGATGCGCTTGATGTGCTGTCCAAGGCGGGGCTGCCGGTGGTGCGGATCAATCCGCGCCAAGGCCGGGATTTCGCCAGGGCCACGGGCCAACTGGCCAAGACCGATCGGCTGGATGCCGGCATCCTGGCGCACATGGCGCACGTGATGGAGCTGACGCCTTACCAGCCGCGCGCCGATTGGCAACGGCAACTGGCCGAATGGACCCAGCGCCGGCGACACGTCGTCCAGATGTTGGTCAGCGAACGGCAGCGGCTGGCGCGCATGAACGATCCGGTGTTGCGCAAGCTCATGCAAGCGCATGTGCGCAGCCTGGTGTCCACGCTGGTCAAGCTGGACCGCGGCATCGCCTCGCAGCTGGCCGCGCAACCAGCACTGGAACCGTTACGCACGCTCAAGGGCGTGGGCCAAGGCTTGTTGGCGATCCTGGCATCGCAATTGCCGGAGCTGGGGCGCATCGATGGCAAGGCGGTCGCCAAGCTCGTCGGTGTGGCGCCGATGGCCTGCGACAGCGGCCAGATGCGGGGGAAACGCAGAACCTGGGGCGGGCGTGCCGAGATCCGCAACGCGCTGTACATGGCGGCGTTGTCGGCCATGCGGCATGAGCCAAGACTCCGGGACTTCTATCAGGGCCTGCGTGCCAGGGGCAAAGCCGCGAAGGTCGCCATCGTGGCCGTCATGCGCAAGCTGCTGGTCATGTTGAACGCCCGGATGAGGGACAGCCTGGCCCTCAATCCGGTCTGACAAACAACACAGTTGCTACATGGACGTATTCACGGCGTGTCCCGGCGAGGCACCACGACCGCGCCCCACGCACACACGCCAAGCCACCTTCAGAGGGTGATGGCGTCGAGTCGGGCGGCGAGGACGGTTTCGGGGGGTTGGGCCTTGCCGATGAGCCAGCCTTGCGCGTGGCGGACGTCCATGCGGCGCAGCTCGGCGAGTTGCTCGCGGGTTTCGACGCCTTCCATGATCACCTGCGCGCCGATGCCGTGCGCCATCGCGACGATGGCTTCGACGATCGCCATGGCACGGGCTGAGTCGAGCATGTGCCTGCAGAACGCCTGGTCGACCTTGACGTATTCGAACTCGAGCTCGTGCAGGTGCGTGAGGTTCGAGTAGCCCGTGCCGAAGTCATCCAGCGCGAACGGCACGCCCTGCGCGCGGCAATGCTGCATCACGGCCGCGACCGGCCCGTAGTCGAGCATCCGGCTTTCCGTGACTTCCAGCTTCAGCGCGCCGCGCGGCAGCCCCGCGCGCGTCGCGCGGGCGACGACCTGTCGCGCCATGCCCGGCTGCACCAGCTGGCGCGCCGACAGGTTCACCGCGATGCTGGGCACCGCCTCGCCATGCAACTGGTGCAACCCGCGCAACACCTCGATGGCGCGGTCCAGCACGTACTCCCCCAGGGGCACGATCAGCGATGTTTCCTCGGCCAGGCGGATGAACTCGGCCGGCGAGACTTGGCCAAGTTCCTCGTGCTTCCAGCGCACCAGCGCCTCGTAGCCCCCGATGCGGCCCGCCTGCAGGTCGTAGATCGGCTGGTAGTGCACTTCCAGCGTGCCGGTGTCGAGCGCTTCCCGCAGCTGGGTCTCGAAGCGGATCTTCTGGATGCCGGCGCGATCCTCCGGATCGTCGCAGGGCTCGTCCTCCAGCGGCAGCGGCGTGCCCTGCGGCAGCGCTTCCTGCAACGCGCGCACGCGGCTTCGCAGGCTGTCGACCAGCGCGCGCACGATGGGGTCGCTCGCCTCGATGCGCTCGGCGAACTGGTCGGCATCGATCGCCAACAGCACCGCGTCGTTGCGTGCGATCGCCGTCGCGCGATAGGGCGCTCCGTCCAGCTGCGCCAGCTCGCCGATCAGCTCACCGGCGCCGAACACACCCTGCAACCGTGCGCCGCTGCCTGCCTTGGCATGCAGCTCGACCTCGCCGGATTCGACCAGCCAGGCGCACCCGGCAGGATCGCCCTGCCGGAACAGCACCTCGCCCGGGAACAGCTCGCGCCGGATCGTGGCCAAGGCCGGGCAGCGCGGCTCAGCCGCCGCGCTGCGCCACCCGCATGACCTTCGGCGTGACGAAGATCAGCAGCTCGGCCTTCTCGTGGCTGCGGCCCTTGCTGCGGAACAGGTTGCCGATGAAGGGCAGGTCGCCCAGGAACGGCACCTTGGTCACGTCCTCGCGGTCGCGGAACTCGTAGACGCCGCCGATGACGACGGTCTGGCCGTCCTCGACCAGCACCGCGGTGGTGACCTCGCGGGTGCTGATGGTCGGCACGTCGCCGATCGAAGTGTCCACGAAGCCCTCGATCTCGTCCTTCTTGACGACCAGGTTCATGAAGACGCGGCCGTCGTTGGTGATGGTCGGGGTGACCGCCAGCTCGAGCAGCACGTCCTTGAACTGGACGTTCGGGATCGGGATGGTGCCCGCGCCCTGGCTCGGCGAGATGGTCACGTAGCCGACTTCCTGGCCCTGCCGGATGATCGCCTCCTTCTGGTTGGAGGTGACGATGCGCGGGTTGGAGATGACTTCGCCGCGCCCTTCCTGCTGCAGCGCCGACAGCTCGATGTCGAGCATGTAGCCGGCGTTGAGGATCGACAGCGCCAGCGCGCCCGCGTTGGTGAAGGACGTGGGCAGGTTGACGTTCAGGCCGTTGGTGATGTCGTGGCGGCCGCTGGGATCGCCGTCGGCGATCGCGTCGGCACGGGCCTCGGCGTTGTCGCGCGAGGCATCGGTGGTGTTGCCGATGCCCACCGAGCTCTGGTCGTTGTAGCTGCCGTCGGAGCCGCCGATGCCGAACTTGGCGCCCAGCTCCCGCGCGAAGGACTCGGTGGCGATCACGATGCGCGCCTCGATCAGCACCTGGTCGACCGGCTTGTCGAGCTGCATCACCAGGCCCCGGATCTCGGCCACGCGGTCGGGGATGTCGATCACCAGCAGCGTGTTGGTGCGCGCGTCGGCGCTGATGCTGCCGCGCGGCGACAGGAATCCGCCCGACGTGCCCGCCCCCGCCACGCCGCTGCCACTGGTGCGGCTGCTCTCGGTCAGCAGGCGCGCGATCTCCTCGGCATTGGCGTAGTTGACCGGGATGAACTCGGTCTGCAGTTCGGCGCTGTTCTCGATCGCCAGCCGCGCGTCCTGGATGTTCTGCTCGTACGTGGCGAGTTCCGCCTGCGGCGCGACCCAGACCACGTTGCCGTTGCGTCGCTTGTCCAGCCCCTTGGCGCGCAGCACGATGTCCAGCGCCTGGTCCCACGGCACGTTGATCAGGCGCAGCGTCACGTTGCCCGACACCGAATCGGACACAACGATGTTCAGGTTCGATTCCTCGGCGATCAGCTGCAGCACGGTGCGCACCGGCACGTCCTGGAAGTTGAACGTCACCGCCTGGCCGGAATAGGTCCGCTCGCCCGGCAGCGCCACGCCGTTGCCCAATTGCGCCTCGCTGGTGGCCAACTGCTGCGGCTCGGCGCGCGGCATGACCTCGACGATGTACTGGTTGTCGCTCTGGTACGCCATCGTTTCGTAGTCGCCGCGGGTGTCGAGCACGATGGTGGCGCCGCCCGCGCCTGCGCGGGCCTGGATGTCTTCCACGGGGGTGGCGAAGTCGGACACGTCCAGCGGCCGCTGCAGCGAGACCGGCAGCGTGGCGTTCGGCACCTGGATGACGATGCGCGACGCCTCATTCTGGAGGTCGGCCATCGCCCCCGGGTGGTTGAAGCGCAAGGTCAGCTTGCCGGAGCCTCCTTCACCGCGGTTGAAGTCGATGTCTGCGACCTCGATCCGGGCCGGCAGCTGCTTGGCCGGGTCCATCGGGGATACCGGCGCGACCTGGGCGAGCGTCGGGACGACCGCCGATGCGGGCGCGGCGTGGGCGCCGCCGATCGCGGCGATCATCCCGAGCGCGAGGCCGAAGGCGCCGGCCCGGCAGGACGACGCGGCGGGCCGCGGGACGCTGTTGCGCGAGCGGTAGGCGTTGTTGACGATCATCGTGCTATCCCCCAGGGAATCATTCTTCGATGGCGACGGCAGCCGGGCGTTCCAGCCAGCCACCCGCGCCATCCGGTACCAGTTCGACCAGTTCGATCCGGTCCTCGTGGACGGCCACCACCTGGCCGTCGCTTTGTCCCATGTAGACGCCCGGACGCACCCGGTAGGTGACCTTGTCCGGCGCCATGACGAGCGCCTGCATGCCACTGCCCGTCCCGAGCGTGCCGACCATGTCCAGGCTGTCGAGCGGGAACTGCTCGAGTGCCTGGCGCGGGCGGTTCGGGTCCGGCCGCGGACCGGAGCCACCGCCTTCGTCGGTGAACGCATTGCTGAAGGGGTCGCGCAGGTCCTGCGCGGCGTACTCGAAGGTCTCGAACTGCCGCATCACCGGCAACGGATCCAGCGGCGGCGCGGGCCGTGCCCGGACCTCCGCGGTCCACTGCTCCAGGTTCGACGGATCGGTCGGGCCGCTGGTCACGCCACGGCCGCAGCCGGCGACGAACAGCAATGCAACGGCGATCGCGCACAGGCGCACCGCGTTAAGGCTCATGGCTGGACCTCCGCGACCGGCGCCGCCGTCTCGTTCTCGTCCAGGTAGCGGTAGGTCTTGACCGTGCCCGACAGCACCAGCGGGCTGTTGGGCCCCAGGGTGCCGCCGTCGCGCGGACGCAGCGAAATGTCATGCATGGTCATGATCACGACCCGCGGCAGCGACGCCACGCCGCTGACGAACGCGCCGAACTGGTGGTACGTGCCGACCATCCGCAACGCGATGGGCTTCTCGGCGTAGAACTCCTTGGGCGTCTCGGGGCCGGGCTGGAACAGCTCGTTGGAGATGCCGGTCGCCAGCGCGGTCTGCGAGATGTCGACGATCAGGTCGGGCATCTCGGTCTTGCTGGGCAGCTGGCGCAGCATCTGCTGCAGCTGCTGCTCCATCTGCGCGAGCTGCAGCTTGAGTGGCTCGAGATTGGCGGCGCGCCCCTGCTTGGTCTCGAACTCGGACCGGAGCGTGGTCTCCTCGCCTTCCAGCGTCTCGAGCTCGACACGCTGGTCGCCCACGAACAGGTACCAGGCCAGGCCGATGATCACCAGCGCCACCAGCGCGCAGAACGCGAGCTTGAACTCACGCGGCCAGCCGCCGATGTTGTTGAAGTCCAGTTCCTTGAGCGACATCTTGCGGCTCATGCGGCGGGCCCTCCGTCGACGGTCGCGGCAGCCTCTTCCGGCGTTGCGTCGGGCAGCCCGTCGCCGTCGGTGTCGACCGTCTTGTTCGGATCGGTCTGGGTCACGCGGAGGTTGAACACGAACGGCAGGCCGGGCGTGCCGGGCCTTGCCTCGATGATTTCGAGTTCCGGCTTGCTCATCCAGCCGGACGTCTCGAGCATGCGCATGTAGCTGCTGACCCGCGCGTTCGATTGCGCGCGCCCCTCGAGCCGGAGCACCTCGCCTTCCTGCTTGATCGAGGTCAGCACGACACCATCGGGAATCGTGCGGACCAGCGAATCGAACAGGTGGACCATCTGCGAGCGGTTGGCCTGCAGCTGCTCGATGACTTCCTTGCGCGCCAGCAGCCTGGCCTTCTGCTGGTCCAGCTTCTCGATCTCGACGATCTGCTGGTCCAGCGTGGCGATCTGCGCCTTGAGATAGTCGTTGCGCTCATGCTGGCCGTCGACCTGCGCGCCATGCCAGCTGACGATCGCGAACGCCAGCACGACGGCGCCCAGCGCGGATGCGCCGAGCATCACCATGAATTCCTTCTGGCGTTGCGCGCGCCGTTCCGCGCGCCATGGGAGCAGGTTGATCCTTGCCATCAGTCGAAGCTCCTCAGGGCGAGGCCGCAGGCGATCATCAGCGCCGGGGCGTCCTGCGCCAAAGCGTGGGCCTGCACCCGCGGACCGAGCGTCATGTGCGCCAGCGGGTTGGCCGCGACCGTCGGCACGCCGAGCTGCGACTCGACCATGTCCGCGACCCGCGGGATCGACGCGCAGCCGCCCGCCAGCACGATGCGGTCGACCCGGTTGAATTCGCTGCCCGCGTAGAAGAACTGGAGCAGGCGCCCGACCTGCTGCACCAGCGCCTCCTTGAATGGCACCAGCACTTCCTCGTCGTAGCTTTCCGGCAGCCCGCCCTGGCGCTTGGCCAGGTTGGCCTCGTCGTAACCGAGCCCGTAGCGCCGCATCACTTCGTCGGTGAGCTGCTTGCCGCCGAAGGCCTGCTCGCGGGTATAGATGGAGCGGCCGTCGCGCAGGATGTTGAGGGTGGTCGTGCTGGCGCCGATGTCGACCAGCGCGACGATGCCCGCCTGCGTGCCTCCGGCCTCGCCGGACAGCAGTGCGAACGCGTTCTCGATGGCGAAGGCCTCGATGTCGACCACGCGCGCGGCCAGGCCTCCGAGCTCCAGCGCCGCCTGGCGCGCTTCCACGTTCTCGGTGCGCGAGGCCGCCAGCAGCACGTTGACCATGTCCGGGTTGCTCGGGATCGCCCCGAGCACCTCGAAGTCGAGGCTGACCTCGTCGAGGGGGTACGGAATGTAGTTGACCGCCTCCAGCTCGACCTGGGCCTCGAGTTCCTCCTCGTCCATGTCGCCGGCCATCGGGATCACCTTGGTGATCACGGCGGAGCCGGCGACCGCGGCCACGGCATGCCTGGCCCGCGTACCCGACTTGGCCACGGCGCGCTTGATGGCATCGCCCACGGCCTCGAGCTCGACGATGTTCTTGTCGACCACGGCATTGGGCGGCAGCGGCTCCACCGCGTAGTGCTCGACCCGGTAACGGTCGCCAGCGCGGGACAACTGGAGCAGCTTGACGGCGGTCGAGCTGATGTCGACCCCGACCAAAGGTGGCTGGCTTTTTGTGATCAGGCCCACGGTTTCTCCCCTATCCACGGGCGCTTACGCGCAAAACGTGTCCCGGAACCTTAAATAACGGACTTTTTACCCGGTGGCAACCCATCCGGCCCCGGGACGTGGCCGATCTGTGCGCTCCGCACGTGTTTTCACGGCTGTCCGAGGGCCGCCCCTATACTGCCGGCCACCCCCAGGAACCCCGGAACGACCCCTCGATGCCCCCCATTCGCCGCCTGCTGCGCTGGGCGCTGCTCGCGTTCGCCGGCGTTGCCCTGCTGGGCCTGCTGGCCATCGGCCTGCTCTATTTCCTCATCGTTCCCAAGCTCCCGGACGTGGACACCCTGCGGACGGTCGAGCTGCAGGAGCCGCTCTACGTCCATGCCCGCGACGGCAAGCTCATCGCACTGTTCGGTGAGACGCGGCGTTATCCGGTGGAGATCGAGGAGGTCCCCGAGGACATCAAGCAGGCCTTCATCGCGATCGAGGACAACCGGTTCTACGAGCACCCCGGCGTCGACTACAAGGGCGTGGCCCGCGCCATCTGGCTGCTGGCCACCACCGACGACGAGCGCGTGCCGGGCGGTTCGACCATCACCCAACAGGTGGCGCGCCAGTTCTACCTGACGTCCGAGTACAGCTACACGCGCAAGCTCGCCGAGATGCTGCTGGCGCTGAAGATGGAGCGCGAGCTCACCAAGGACGAGATCTTCGAGCTGTACCTCAACAAGAGCTTCTTCGGGAACCGGTCCTACGGGATCGCGGCCGCGGCGGAGTTCTACTACGGCAAGTCGCTCCACGAGCTGACCCTGGACGAGATCGCCACGCTGGCGGGCACGCCGAAGTTCCCGTCCAGCGGCAATCCGGTGAGCGATCCCGAGCGCAACAAGATCCGCCGGGACTACATCGTCCAGCGGATGGCGGAGCTGGGCTTCATCACCAAGGCGGAGATGCGGACCGCGCAGGCTGCGCCGATGCATGCCGAGCCGCACGAGCGCCCGATCGAGGCGTACGCGCCTTACGTCGCCGAGATGGTCCGCCAGGAAATGATCCAGCGGTTCGGCGAGGACGTGCTGGTTCGCGGCTACCACGTCACCACGACCATCGACCCGGAACTGCAGGCCGCCGCCGACCAGGCGATCCGCACCGGGCTGGCCGAATACGACCATCGCCACGGCTGGCGCGGCGCGGAGCGCGAGATCGAGTTGCCCCCGGGTGCGTCGGCGGCAGAGGCCGCGGCCTACCTGCGCACGGTCGACAGCCAGAACGGATTGCTGCCGGCCCTGGTGCTGGCCACCGACGGCCCGCGCGCGCGGCTGGTGCTGCGCGACGGCCGCGAAATCGAGCTCGATGCGGCCTCCAGCAAGTGGACCGGCCGCAGCCCGGGCACGCTGCTGGAGCGCGGCGACCTGGTGCGCGTCCGGCTCGTCGTCGAGCCGCCGGCGGGCGACGAAGCCGGCGCCACAGCTGCCGGGATGCCCGCGGTGGTGGGCGAGGACGTGCCGCTGCCGGACGACGAGGAAGCGAGTTACGAGCTCGAGCAACTACCCCAGGCTCAGGTCGCGCTGGTCTCGCTGGACGCCGACAACGGCGCGCTGCTCGCGTTGTCCGGTGGCTTCAGCTTCAACGGCAGCAAGTTCAACCGCGCGACCCAGGCGCGCCGCCAGCCGGGCTCGAGCTTCAAGCCGTTCCTGTATGCCGCGGCGTTCGAGCGCGGGTTCAACCCGGCTTCCATCGTGCTGGACGCGCCGGTGGTGTTCCGCGACCGCGCCGGCAACGTCTGGCGCCCGCAGAACGACAGCGGCGACTTCAAGGGCCCGATGCGCCTGCGCGAGGCGCTGGTGCAGTCGCGCAACCTGGTGTCGGTGCGCCTGCTCGACGCGATCGGGGTCGACTATGCGCGCAAGTACATCTCCCACTTCGGCTTCGACGAGGAAGAGCTGCCGCCGAACCTGTCGATGTCGCTCGGTACCGCATCGGTGCATCCGCTGACGGTGGCCCGCGGCTTCTCGGCGTTCGTCAACGGCGGCTTCCGGATCACGCCGTGGTTCATCGACGAGGTCCGCGACCGCGACGGGAACCTGGTCTACAAGGCGCAGCCGGCGGTGGCCTGCCCCAGCTGCGCGCCCGGCGCGACGGCCGGCGAGGAAGTGCGTGCCGCGAACGTGGTGGACGGCTTCAACCTGGGACCGCCGGTGCCGGAACCGGCCGCGACGCCGGAGCCAGACGCCGCCGGGGAGGCCGACACCACCCCGGCGATCGCCGAGGACGCCGTGCTCGCGCCGCGCGCGATCGACGAGCGCACCGCCTACCAGGTCAACTCGATGCTGCGCGACGTCGTGCAGCGCGGCACCGGCGTGCGCGCCAAGGTGCTGGGGCGCGCCGACGTGGGCGGCAAGACGGGGTCGACCAACGACCACCGCGACGCCTGGTTCTCGGGCTTCGGCGCGGACGTGGTGACGACCGTCTGGGTCGGCCGCGACGACTTCAAGAGCCTGGGCCGCGGCGAGTACGGCGGCCGCGCGGCATTGCCGATCTGGATCGACTACATGCGGGTCGCGCTCGAAGGGCGCGAGCCCGTGCTGCTGGAGCCGCCGGGCGGGATGGTGAAGGTGTCGGTCGGCCCGGGCGGGCGGTTGTTGCCCCAGGGCAGCACCGGCCTGGTCGAGTGGGTGAAGACCGAGGACCTGGAGCGGATGCAGGTCGCCACCGAGTACGACGAGGACGCGGCCACCGAGGAAGAGGCGTTCGACATCTTCTGACCGGTGCCGTGGAGTAGAGTCGAGCAAGGCCACGCGGAGGTTCGCCATGCACCACGCCCGCCAGCACGCGCAGACGCACCAGCTGACCCGCACCCGCGAACGTCGCCACCGGCTGGCCACCGAGGCCGCACGGCTGATGGCCGAAGGCGGCATCCGCGACTACCACCAGGCCAAGCTCAAGGCCGCCGAGCGGCTGGGCATCCACGACGATGCCTCGCTGCCGCGCAACCGCGAGATCGAGGACGCGCTGCGCGAGTACCAGCGCCTGTTCCAGGGCGAGGCGACGACCGAAGGGTTGCGGATGCGCCGCGAAGCCGCGTTGCGCGCGCTGGAGTTCTTCGCGCCGTTCGACCCGAGGCTGGTCGGCCCCGTGCTGGACGGGACCGCGGACGTGCATGCGCCGGTCTCGCTGCACCTGCACGACGACGATGCCGACGCGGTGCCGCGCTTCCTGGAAGAACAGGGGATCCCGGCCGAATCGCGCAGCCGGCTGTTGCGCCTGGACCGGAACCGGCAGGCCGACTTCCCGGTCTGGCTGTTCAGCGCCGACGAGCTGACGTTCGACCTGACCGTGCTGCCGCACGACGTGTTGCGCCAGGCACCGCTGTCCGGCGTGGACGAGCGGCCGATGCGCCGCGCGTCGGCGTCGCAACTGCGCGGGTTGCTGGCGGAAGAAGAAATTTCCGACTACGAAGCAAGTTGATCGTCATTCCCGCGTAGGCGGGAATCCATGCCCCGGATCCTGGATCCCCGCCTTCGCGGGGATGACGGGCGCGGTCAGCGCTTCGCGGTGGGAACGTAATCGCGCGAGGCGTGCCCGGTGTAGACCTGCCGCGGGCGGCCGATGCGGTTCTCCGGATCGTCCTGCTGCTCCAGCCAGTGCGAGACCCAGCCGGAAGTGCGCGCGATCGCGAACATCACCGTGAACATCTCGGCCGGGATGCCCAGCGCCTTGTAGATGAGGCCGCTGTAGAAGTCGACGTTCGGGTACAGCTTGCGCTGCACGAAGTAGTCGTCCTTCAGCGCGGCCTCCTCCAGGCGCATCGCGACGTCCAGCAGCGGATCGTCGACGCCCAGGTCGTCCAGGACCTCGTGGCACATCGCGCGGATGATCTTCGCGCGCGGATCGAAGTTCTTGTACACGCGATGGCCGAAGCCCATCAGGCGGAAACCGGACTCCTTGTCCTTCGCGCGATCGACCGCCGACTGCACGTTCTCCGGGCGGCCGATCTCCTGCAGCATCTCCAGCACCGCCTCGTTGGCGCCGCCGTGCGCTGGGCCCCACAGGGCGGCGACGCCGGCCGCCACGCAGGCGTACGGATTCGCGCCGGTCGAACCGACCAGGCGGACGGTGGAGGTCGACGCGTTCTGCTCGTGGTCGGCGTGCAGGATGAACAGCAGGTCCATCGCGCGCGCGGCGACCGGGCTGAGTTCCAGCGGTTCGCTCGGCACTTCCTTGAGCATGTGCAGGAAACGCGTCGTGTATTCGAGGTTGTTGTGCGGATAGCGCAGCGGCCAGCCGATCGAGTAGCGATAGCAGGCGGCGGCGATCGTCGGGACCTTGGCGATCAGGCGGACCGCGGCCATGCGCCGCTGCTCCGGGTCTTCCAGGTCCAGGTCGTTGTGGTAGAAGCTCGCCATCGAGCCGAGCATCCCGACCAGCATCGCCATCGGGTGCGCGTCGTGGCGGAAGCCGCCGAGGAACTTCTTGAAGGCCTCGTGCATCATCGTGTGATGCGTGACCTCGTGCTCGAAGCGCGAGAACTCGCCTGCGTTCGGCAACTCGCCATGCATCAGCAGGTAGGCGACCTCGAGGAACGAGGACTGTTCGGACAACTGCTCGATGGGGTAGCCGCGGTACAGCAGCACGCCCGCGTCGCCGTCGATGTAGGTGATGGCGGACTTGCAGCTGGCGGTGGCGGTGAACCCGGGGTCGTAGGTGAAGCACCCCGTCTCCTTCGGCAGCTTGCCGATGTCGATGCAGGGCTGGCCCAGCACCGGCTCGACGACCGGCAGGTCGACGGACTTGCCGGCGACGCCCAGGGTGGCCTGGCCAATGGCGGACTTGCGCTGTTCGGACACGGGGGACTCCTTCGAACCGGAAGGCTGCGCCGGGCTGCGAGGCGCGCCTGGGGGAAACCATCATTATCGCACGGGCGTCGGATGCGCCGGCGTGCACGATGTGGCCCCGCACATGCGAACGGCCGCCCAGGGGCGGCCGTTGCGGGTGTTGCGTCGGCGGGCTCGGCGCCCGCCGCCAGGTCACTTGCTGGCGTAACGCTTGCGGAACTTGTCCACGCGGCCGCTGGTGTCCATGATCTTGTGCTGGCCCGTGTAGAACGGGTGCGAGGACGAGGAGATCTCGACCTTGACCAGCGGGTATTCGTTGCCGTCCTCCCACTTGATCTTCTCCTTGCTGGAGAGGGTCGAGCGGGTGAGGATCTTGAAGTCGGAAGTCACGTCCTGGAACACGACTTCGCGGTACTCGGGATGGATGTCGGCCTTCATGGCGGGTGCCGGGTTTGTTGCGGGAAGCCGGGCATGATAGCGGGTGGCCCCACCCTGGGGCAAGCCGCCAGCCGCGTCAGGCGGTCGCGGAGATGAACGCGAGGGCGTCGCGGACCCGGGCCTCGAAACGGGCCTGGTCGTAGGCCATCAGGATCGCGGCGTTGTCGAGCGCCCCGCCCCGCCGGTCCCAGTCCACCAGGGTCGCCCCGCGGGCCAGGCCGCCGGACAGTGCCACCGCCATGGGACGGTCGAGCACCTCGGTGGCGCCCGCCGGCTCCAGGGCGAATGCCATCGCCAGAGCGTCGGCGGAATGCCAGCGGTCGCCGCGGTGGCCGGCGGCCCAGCGGCGGGTGTGCGCCGAGATCCCGTCGTAGAAGCGCGCGCACGGTGTGCCGGCCTGCAGCCATTGGTCGAATGCCGCGTGCGGGAAGCCATGCCGGAGCACCGCCTCCCAGTCGGCCAGTTCGGTTCGCGGGAACGCCGAGAACACCACGTGCGCGGCTTCCGGATCGAAGTAGATGTTGAACTCCGCGGCCGGCGTCATGTTGCCGTGGCCCGTGACCGCGCCACCCATGACCACGAACCGCCCGACGCGTTCCGGCAGCGTCGGGTCCAGGCGCAGCGCGAGCGCGATGTTGGTCAGCGGCCCGAGCGCCACCAGCAGCAGGCGGCCGGCGTGGACGTGCGACAGGCGCAGGATCGCAAGCGCGGCGTGTTCCGATTCGGCCGCGCGCAGTGCAGCCGGGTAGCCGATGCCGCCGAAGCCATCCTCGCCGTGCACGAACGCCGCGTGCGGCGCGGCATGCAGCAGTGGCGTCGCCGCGCCGGGGAAGACGGGCACGTCCTCGCGCCCTGCGACTTCACACAGCTTCAGCGCGTTCGCGACCGTGTGGTGCAGGCCGACGTTCCCCGCGGCAACGGTCAGCCCGACGACGTCGTGGCCGGGGTCGGCGAACGCCATCAAGATGGCAAGCGCGTCGTCGACACCGGGATCGGTGTCGACCAGCAACGGGATCCGCATCGATCCGGTTCCCGTCAACCGCCCGCGGCACGCGGGGCAGGGGCGCGCAACGTGCGCACGACAGGCGTGCGTGCCGTCCCGCGTTCGTGTCGTTCGCCCGTGGTTTCGCTGGGGCGCAGGCAACCGTTTTCGCCCGGCAGGTGTGCGCCCTGCGGCGCGACCGTGCACTCGTCGGCCGGTGCGGCCGGGCCATCGAAGTTGCCATGGAACCAGAAGTCGGCGCCGACGACGAAAGGCTCGCCGGCCACCGGAGGCTGGAACCGCCATGCCTCCACGGCAGCCCTCACTGCCCGTTCGAACGCGTCGTCGGTCGCGGAACCGACCTGCACGCCGGCGACATTGCCTTCCGCGTCGACAGCGAGCGTGGCCCGCACCAGGCCACCTTCGGCTGCCTGGAGCGCCTCACGCGGAAAGTCCGGTGGCCGCCAGGACAGCAGCAACGGTTGCGATCGCAAGTCGGAAAACGCGATCTCGAATTCGTCGCCGGCCGGGATCAGCACGACATCCCCGTCGACCATGATCGTGCTGCTCACCGGAACGCCATCGCGCATCGCCCTGTTGTAAGGCAGCCCGGCGAGGTGGGCGCTCACCACCTCGGCCAACCGGCCATGCACCCCGGCAGGCACCTGCACGTTCGTACGGCCGTCCCCCATCACGGTCACGACCGACGTGAACGGCACGCGCCGCGGTGCCTCGCTCGTGGCGGCCTGCTCTGCCTGGACGGTCGGCGCCAGCAACAACAGGCCCAACAACAATGCGCGCATCAGATCGTCGTCCCGCGGACATCGGTCAGCAGGCGCGCCACGCTGCCGACCGGGCTCGGGGACCCTGGCGCGGTGGCGGGCGGACCACCCGAGGCCGTCGCGCGTTCCGGCCATTCCGGGTCATCGCACCAGCCGCTGCCGATGCAGAACGTGACCGGAACAGAAAACTCGGCCGGCACGGGATGACCGTCGACGCGTTCGGGCTGGTACTCGGTCTCGGCAAGCATCGCCTCGACCGCGGACTCGAACGCCTTGCGATGGCGCTTGTCGCCCTGGTATCCCGCGACCGTGAAGTGGCGGGTGCCGTCGGCATCGATCAAGAGGTTCGCGAGGATGGCGGCCTCGTCTCCGGACCGAAGTGCGGAGTGCGGATACCCGGGCGGCATCATCGGCGCCATGTCCGCGCCCGTCTGGGCGTTCTCGACCCGCACGACCAGGCCACCGTCCCGCGACTCGGCAAGCAGCGTCAGCAGTAGTGTCGACTCGGTCCGTGCCGGCCCGCCGGCCACGGCGCCAGGTTCGTATGCCCAGGACCTGGCGCGGGCGTCCAGCCGATCGCGCAGGACGGCCGGGATCTTGTCGCCGTTGGCCCAATCGAGTCGCGACAGGGAGCCGTCAGGCTCGATCGTGATGGCCGCCTGGAAATACAGCCGCAACGGCTCGCCCTCCGCCGCGGACGCCGGCGCAGGCAACAGGCAGGCCATGAAAAGAATCGACAGCAGGCATGCGCGCAAACGGAACATGTTGGCTACTCCTCTGGCGGGAACCAGCGGCCGCCCGCGCTCGGAGGCGCAGGCGTGCGGACGATGTAGGGCGTGTACGGTCCGCCGCTCCCGTGGATCACGATGTCGCTGGTCGTCTCGCTGATCCTGAGGCAACCATCGTCGCCGCGCAGGTGCGCGAGCCGTGCCGGCACCGGGCACGGGATTTCCGGCACTTCGGGGTAGGCCCAGTTGCCGTGGAACCAGAATGCCGCGCCGACCTCGAACGCGGCCGGCGCAGGTTCGAAGCGCCAGCCGGCCACCGCCTCGCGCGCGGCGCGGGTGAAGTCCTCGTGCGTACTCGACGCGACGTCGCTGCGCGCCACCTGCCCGTCGGGCGCGACCTGGAGGACGAGCGACACCGCCCCGTCCCGCTCGGCGCCCCGCCGCGACGCCGGAAAGTCGGCCGGCCGCCACTGCAGCAACCGCGGCTGCGTCTGGAACCGGGCAAGCACGACATCGAATGCGCCGGCGACCGGATCGAAGATGACGTCACCGTCGACCAACACCGTGCTCGCGATCGGCCGGCCTTCGAGGTGGCCGGGCACGTAGCGCAACTCCGCGAGCGCTTCGCGGATGATGCCGGCGACCTTGCCCTGCACGCCCTCGACCTCCCCGACGGTGGCCAGGCCGTCGGCTTCGACCGTGACAGGCGCGGTGAATGGCTGGCGCTCCGGCACCTTGGCCAGTACGCCGGACGTCGCGAGCAGCGCGGCAAGGACGCCGAAACTGGTCAACCGCACTTCGAGTAACCGCAATTCAGGCACGTCGCGCAGCCGTCCATGATCACGACGGCGCGGGTGTTGCACTTGTGGCACATGGTGGCCGAAGGGGGGAAGGACGCGCCTTCGCCGGTGACCGCGACGTCCTCGTCTCGCGCCGCGGGGGCCGTGGGCGCGGCGATGCCTACGTCAGAGTTTTTTTTTGAGCGATCTTCGTAGGCCTTGCGCTTCTCGGCGATCATCGCGCGCTGGGCGTTGCTCATCTCCGGGTCGTGGATCAGGCCGATCGACTTCATGTGGTCTTCCACGATCGCGCCGAGCTCGGCCACCAGCGACGGCATGTACACGCCACCGGCCTTGAAGTAGCCGCCCTTCGGGTCGAACACGGCCTTCATCTCGTCGACCAGGAAGGTGACGTCGCCGCCCTTGCGGAACACCGCGGACATGATCCGGGTGAGCGCGACGATCCACTGGAAGTGCTCCATGGACTTGGAGTTGACGAAGATCTCGAACGGACGGCGCAGCTCGTGCTCGGTGCCGGCATTGAGCACGATGTCGTTGATCGTCACGTACATGGCGTGCTCGACCAGCGGCGACTTGATCTTGTAGGTGGAACCGACCAGCACCTCGGGGCGCTCGATCTTCTCGTGCATCTGGATGACGTCGGCGGTGGCCAGGGTGGCTTCGGCCTGCTCGCGCGGGACGGCCTCGGCTTTCGCGGCCGCAGCCTTGTCTTCAGGGCGGACGACGCTGTAG
>DASTUL010000103.1:0-10672 GCA_035759645.1 Lysobacteraceae bacterium
GCCGACGAGGCTGCGCCCGCAGCCCGCAAGGACAGCGGCACCGTGGTCGGCGCGATGCAGTCGTCGGACGCCGTGCGCAGCGACGCGGTGTCGTCCGCGGGCGGCGTCAAGGCGATGCCCGCCGTGCGCGCGATGGCGCGCAAGCTGGGCGTGGACCTGGCACGCGTGCGGCCGAGCGGCGCGGATGGCGTGGTGACGATGGCGGACGTGAAGCAGGCGGCTTCTGATGGCTCCGCGAAGGCCGGCGCCTCCGTAGGAGCGGCGTCAGCCGCGAGCCGACAGTCGGCAGGTATCGTGGTCGCGGCTCACGCCGCTCCTACAGGTGCCAGTCGCAGCACGCTGTCCCAGGCAGGCAAGCCCATGCGCACCCGCCCGCCGGGCCAGCCGGCCACCGGCCAGCCCGAACAGCTCAAGGGCGTGCGCCGCAACATGGCGCGGGTCATGGCGGACGCGCATGCGAAGGTCGTGCCGACCACGCTGTGCGACGACGCCGACCTGCATGCCTGGTCCGGCAAGCAGGACATCACCGGCCGCCTGATCCGCGCGATCGTCGCGGCATGCAGGGAAGTGCCGGCGCTCAACGCATGGTTCGACGGCGATTCGCTGACCCGCACGCTGCATCCGCACGTGGACCTCGGCATCGCCGTCGACACCGACGACGGATTGTTCGTGCCCGCGCTTCGCAACGCCGACATGCTCGACGCGCGCGGACTGCGCGAGGCCGTCAACCGCCTGCGCACGCAGGTGCAGGACCGCAGCATCCCGGCATCCGAGCTGTCCGGCTACACCATCAGCCTGTCGAACTTCGGCATGTTCGCCGGCCGCTATGCGACGCCCGTGGTGGTGCCACCGTGCGTGGCCATCGTCGGCGCCGGCAAGCTGGTGCACGACGTGGTCGCGGTGATCGGCGGCATCGAGGTGCACCGGCGCATGCCGATCTCGCTGACCTTCGACCATCGCGCCTGCACCGGCGGCGAGGCCGCGCGCTTCCTCAAGGCGTTGCTGGACGACATGGCCGCACCGAACTGATGCCGCACCGCAGCCGCCTGGCCGGGTTCATCATCGACTGCAACGTCGAAGACCTGGATGCGGCCGCGGCGTTCTGGAGCAAAGCGATCGGCGCCACCATCGCCGACCCCGATGCGGGCGACGGCGAAACCGAGTACCAGATGTTCGGCAACACGCCGGGCGACCTGCATGTCGAGGTGCAGAAGGTCGACCATCCATCGCGGGTCCACCTGGACATCGAGGCCGACGACGTGGATGCGGAGGCTGCGCGCCTGGAAGCGCTGGGCGCGCGGAAGGTCGCGTTCGTCAAGCGCTGGTGGGTGATGGAAGCCCCGACGGGCCAGCGCTTCTGCGTGGTTAAGATGCACCACCCCGAGCGCGGTGCGCCGCCGAACGAGTGGTCCTGACCGCCCGGCTCAGCGCCGGTTGCGCAGCCACCGCCGGCGCAGGACCCAGGCCAGCGTGATCACCGCCAGGAAGACGCCGTAGCCCAGCGACGTGGCCAGCACCTGCGGCCACATCTCGCCGTACTGCCGGTCGGCGATGCCCTGCGCCCAGTGCAGGCTGGCCACGAAGGCGACCACCGCGACCAGCAGCGACACCGCGTCGAACAGGCGCCGGCGGCCGTCGCGTGGCTGGCGCGGATACACCCAGAACAGCACGCCCAGGATCACGAACCAGGGCAGGAACAACACCAGCGCCAGGTTGGTCTCGATGAACGGGTTCACGGGGTGGCCGCGGCCTGCGCCAGCATAGCGAGTGCCGCGCGCACGTCGGCCTCGTCGACGCCAGCGCCCAGCTCGAACGCGGCATCGTCCGCGGCAAATCCCTCCTGCCGCAGGACCGCGATGCGTCGCCCGGCATCCTTCGGCGAGTCGAAGCCGGTGCTCTGCAGCAGCACGCGGTCCCCTTCGACCAGCTTGAAGTGGAAGCGGCCGTCGGCCTCGCGGTATTGCTTGAAGACGGGCAACGCCGACTTCGTCGTACCCGTCGCAGTGGCCGGCGATGGCGAAGTCGACAGGTCGCGCAGGCCGACCGCGTGGCGCAATGCCTGCAGGCGCGCCGTCGCGTGGTTCGCGCGCAGGCGCGCGGCGCCATCGCGCAACTGTTCCTCGATCCGCCCGGGGTGCGCCATCAGCGCTTCGTACCGCTCGCGCAACGGGGCGACCTCCGCGTCGATGCGCTCGAACAGCGCCGCTTTCGCGTCGCCCCAGCCGATGCCGTCGGCGAAGGCCGCGCGCATCGCCGCGGTCTCATCGGCCGAGGCGAACGCCTGGTACAGCTGGAATACGTTGGATCCGTCGGTGTCCTTCGGCTCGCCCGGCTCGCGCGAGTCGGTGACGATCGCGTACACCAGCTTGCGCAACTGCTCGCGCGGGGCGAACAGCGGGATCACGTTGTCGTAGCTCTTGCTCATCTTCCGCCCATCCAGGCCGGGCAGCGTCGCCACGTGTTCCTCGATCGCCACCCCGGGCAGCGTGAAGCGCGCCGCGCCGTGGAGATGGTTGAAGCGCTGCGCGAAATCGCGCGCCATCTCGATGTGCTGCACCTGGTCGCGCCCGACCGGCACCACGTCCGCGTCGAACAGCAGGATGTCCGCGGCCATCAGCACCGGGTACATGAAGAGGCCTGCGGTGATGCCCGCGTCGTCGTCCTCGCCCAGCTCGCGGTTGCGGTCGACCGCGGCCTTGTAGGCATGCGCGCGATTGAGCAGCCCCTTGCCGGCAACGCAGGTCAGCAGCCAGGTCAGTTCGGGTATCTCGGGGATGTCGGACTGGCGGTAGAACCACACCTGGTCCGGATCCAGCCCGCAGGCCAGCCACGCGGCGGCGATCTCCAGCGTGGACCGCTGCACCCGAGCGGGGTCGGTCACCTTGATCAGCGCGTGGTAGTCGGCGAGGAAGTAGAAGCTCTCCACCGCCGGGTCGCGGCTCGCCGCGGTCGCCGGGCGGATGGCGCCGACATAGTTGCCCAGGTGCGGCGTGCCCGACGTGGTGATGCCGGTCAGGACGCGCGTGCGCCGGCGCGCTTTCGGGGTCTTCTCCATGGGCGCGGATTCTAATGGAACGGGCCGGGAGGTGTGCCTCCCGGCCCGTCGCAGCGTCCCTGCGGCGCGTCCTGCGCCCGTTCGTCCGTCAGGTGTTTCGTCCGTCGATCAGCAGTCGACGCCTTCGGCGCATTCCTCGATCTCGTCGCCGGCTTCCTCGATGTCCTCGCCCAGGCCCGCCATCGTATTGCAGGCGGTCAATGAGGCGGAGGAAAACAGCGCCAGGAACAGCACCGCGATCAGTCGCTTGTAGTTACGCATGGGATTCTCCTGTCAGCACTCGTCAGATTCGTCGCAATCGATGTGGCCTTCGGCCTCGTCCTCGATGTTGTCGCCGACCGCTTCGACGTCCTCGCCGAGGCCGGCCATCGTGTTGCAGGCGCCGAGCGCGCCGACCGAGAACATCGCAAACAGCAACAGCGCCAACGTTCGCTTCATCGACTTCATTGGATTTCCTCCGTACCGGATTGGGCCGGAGCGGCGGGCGCCGTCCGTGCCGCCCATGGAAGCCGGAAGCCCGTGAATACGGCGTCGACCCCCTTCGGGAGCGGCCGGGAGCGGTTCAGTCCCGCATCAACGTCGACTTTCCGAACAGGCTTTCCACCAGGTCGATGGCCAGGTGCGCGGTGCGGTTGCGCTTGTCGAGCAGCGGGTTGAGCTCGACGATGTCCAGCGAGGCCATCCGCCCGGTGTCGGCGATCATCTCCATCACCAGCTGTGCCTCGCGGTAGTTCGGGCCGCCGGGCACCCGGGTTCCGGTGCCGGGCGCGATGTCGGGGTCGAGGAAGTCGATGTCGAAGCTGACGTGCAGGTGGGTGTCCTCGTCCACGCCCGCCAGCGCCGCTTCCATGGTGCGCTTCATGCCGACCTCGTCGATGTAGCGCATGTCGTACACGTCCAGCCCGTACTCCTTCACCAGGCGCTTCTCGCCCTGGTCGACGGACCGGATGCCGATCTGCTTCACGTCTTCCGGCCGCACCGCGGGCGCTGGCCCGCCGAGCGTGGTCAGGGGCTCCGGGCCCAGGCCGCACAGGCATGCGACCGGCATGCCATGGATGTTCCCGGAGGGCGTGACCTCGAACGTGTTGAAGTCCGCGTGGGCATCGAGCCACACCACCCGCAGGCGCTTGCCGGTGGCCCGGCAGTGGTTGGCGACCGCGGTGATCGAACCGATGGCCAGGCAGTGGTCGCCGCCCATCAGCACCGGCAACCTGCCCGCTTCCAGTTCCGACGTCACCGCGTCCATCACGCTGCGGTTCCAGTCGACGACTTCCTGCAGGTGGCGATAGCCCTCGACGGGGCCGGTCCACGGATTGCGCGGACCCTCCAGGTTCCCGCGGTCGACGACGTCGACGCCCCGCGCGACCAGTGCCTCGGCGAACCCGGCGATGCGCAGCGCGTCCGGGCCCATCAGGGCGCCGCGATGGCCGGCGCCGACGTCGGTGGGGGCGCCGATGAGGGAGACGGGGAGACGGTTCGTCATGGGGATCCTTGAATGCCGGCTGTCAGAGTCGAACTGACGACCTACCGCTTACAAGGCGGTTGCTCTACCAACTGAGCTAAGCCGGCATGGAATGGAATGCTCCGCGGGATTCTAGCGCGCCGCTTCCGCGGCCCAGGCGGTCAACCTGCGCAGTCGGTCGGCAGCGCCTGCAACGCGGCCAGCGCGCCACGCATGTCGAGCAGGTCAGGCGTGCCCGGCAGCGGCAGCCGCAACCAGTCGCTGTTGCCGCCGACCGGATGTACCTGTGCGTCGAAGCCTGCGGCCTGCAACGCCGCCCGGTGGCGCTCGGCCGCGTCCACGGTGCTGAAGCGTCCGAGCGCGACGCTTCCGGTTTCGGGGCCTTCGGCGACCACGACGGTGTCGCCGAATCCAGCCGCCACGATGCGCGTCGCCAGCGCCGCCGTGTCGCCATCCGCCGGCGGAGCCGCCGCCACGCGCCATGCGGTCGGCGCGGGTCCGGGGATGGTGATCGCGTCGACCCTCGGCGCGATGTCGCCCGCGGCTTCGCGCGCCGCCTCGAGCACGGCGGTGTCGCTGTAGGGACCGAAGCGATAGCAGCGCACCTCCGGGGGCGGCGCCGCGGCGGGCCCGCCTTCCGACAGCAGGCGCAGCGCGGGAACGCCGGGCGGCCGTTCCTGCGCCGGTGCCGTGACCGGTACCGCGGCATGCGTCATCCACCACAGCGCGACGGCGAGGTTCATCACGGCCAGCAGGACGAGCAGTGCGCGCGGGAGCATGGTGTCGATTGTAGGGCTCAGCCGCGCCTTGCTCCTGCCCGTGCCCACGTCGCGAGGCCCTGCAGCACGAGCGCACGCTCCACGCGCGCGCCATCGACGGCCGACGCCAGTGCAGGTGCGCCGCCTCCGTGCAGCAGCGGCATCGCGTCCGCCCCGAGCGCCTTCCGCGCCTGGGCGAGGCTGCGCTCGACCAGCGCGATGGCGGCACCCTCGCACCCCGACGCGAGCGCATCGCGGGTGTCGGTGGCGAATTCGGCGTAGTGGCCGCCATCGACGGGCAGGTGCGTCGCCCGGGCGTGCAACGCGGCGCGCATCACCTCTGGCGACGGCGCGATCCGCCCACCGACGTGGCGCCCGTCCGCGGCGAGCAGGTCGATGGTGAGCGCGGTGCCGACACCCACCACCAGCCACGGTCCCGCGCCGAGGCTGCGTGCACCGAGCAACGCAAGGAACCGGTCGACGCCCATCCGCCCCGGTTGCGCGTAAGCCACGCGCACGCCAGCGAATGTCGCGCTGGTCCGGGCGATCGAGACGCGGCGGAACCGCGTCGCGAGTTCCTGCAACAGTTCCAGCGACAGCGTGGACGAAGCGACGTCGCACACCCACGCCGTGTCGCCCGAAGGCAACCGTGCCTGCCAGTCCGGCGCGTCGTGCGCGCGCGCCTGGACCTCGCCAACCTGTCCGTCCCGCGACAGCGGCGCGAGCTTGAGCCGCGTGTTGCCCAGGTCGAACAACCAGTCCCCGCCCGTCCCGCGTTGCACCGGCGTGCTCATCGGGCACGCACGCTGGTTTCGCCCGCATGGAACACCTGCTCGCCGCCGGCCGCCAGCGCGAGGCGCAAGCCGCCGTCCGCGGCCACGCCGCGCGAGATCCCGACATGTTCGCGATGCCCGTCGCGCACCAGCACCTCACGTCCGGCCAACGCGTCGAGGGTCGCGAACCGGGCCAGGAATGGCGCCAGTCCGTCCCGGTCGAATTCGTCCAGCGCGGGCAGCAGTGCGGCCAGCATCGCGATGGCAACGGCATTCCGGTCCACCGGCGACACCGCTTCAGTTGCGCCGAGGCAATTCGCCAGGTCGGTCCACGGCTGGTCGATGCCCGCCGCCGCCGAGGACGGCAGCCGCACGTTCACGCCGATGCCGACGACCGCATGCGCGGGGCCTGCATGCTCGCCGCCGCCTTCCACCAGGATGCCGCCGAGCTTCCGCAAACCGTCTCCCGCGGGCACCACCAGGTCGTTGGGCCATTTCAACGCGATGTCGGCGACGCCGAGCGCGCGCAACGCCCCGGCGGCCGCAACGCCCGCCACCAGGCTCAGGCCGCCCAGGCGCGACAGTCCACCGGCGAAGCGGCGCGACACCGAGAACGACACATGTGCAGCGAGCGGCGACGCCCAGGCCCGCCCCCGGCGGCCGCGGCCGCCCGTCTGTCGCTCGGCCAGGAGCACGCTGGCCCCGTGCCCGGGCGGGCCGCGCCGGAGCAGTTCGCTGCTCGTCGAGTCCAGTGACCAGGCGACTTCCAGCCCCGCCAGGCCCTCGCGCACCGGTCCGGGGAGCGCTCGCTCGATGGCGGCTGCATCCAGCAGGCTGACCGGCTGGCGCAGCGCGTATCCCCGTCCAGGGCTGGCGTCCACCTCGATCCCGGCTTCCCGCAGTGCGGCGATCCGCTTCCAGATGGCCGCCCGGGTCAGGCCGGCCCGGCGGGCGAGCGTATCGCCCGAGACCGGCCCCTCCCCCAACTGTTCCAGCAGGCCGCGCTCGTGCATGGACCTGATTATCCGGCATGCCGCAGGTCGATCTGCGGCTGCTGCGGCGCAGCATGCGACGGCCTGCGTGGCTCGTGCATCCGGGATATAGTGCGTTGACGCCTTCCGTCCGATCCGCGCACACCCACCCGACCCGGCTCGCCGTCATGTCCCGATCGAAGCTCGCCCTGCTGCTGGCCTGCGCACTGTCAATGACGATGTCGACCGCCATGGCGCGCGACGTCGAGCGCCTGTCCGCGGGCGATGCCGGCGAATGCCCGGCGGATCTCGCCGCCGCAAAGGCGGACGCGGAAGAGAAGGCAACCGAAAACGCCACGCGCTCCGCGAAGCCGTCCCCGGCGCCGGTGCGCAGCAAGCCCACCGTGCGTGGCGGCGACGCCACGTCGCCGGGCAACCGCCTGAACGCACCGCGTTGGCACAGCTTCCTCCCCGGCATGTTCCGGTGACCGCCTGACGCGCATGTTGCGTGCACTGGGACGCCTGTTCCGTCCCGATCCGATTCCCGCATCCACCTGGCTGGCCGTCGAGGCCCGCGTGCCGTGGGTCGCCGCGTGCGATGCCGCGAAGCAGGCGCGCCTGTCGACGCTCGCCGCCGGCTTCCTGCACCGCAAGACGATCACCCCGATGGGCGACCTCGTGCTCGACGAGACCGATCGCGCCTGCCTCGCCGCCCTGTGCTGCCTGCCACTGCTCGAGTTCGGCGAAGGCGGGCTCGCCGGCTGGTCGCAATTGCTGGTCTACCCCGACGCCTTCCGCGTCAACCGCAGCCATGTCGACGCCGCCGGCGTGCTGCACGAATGGGACGACGAACTGATCGGCGAAAGCTGGGACGCCGGCCCACTGGTGCTCTCCTGGGCAGACGTGCGTTCCGACCTCGAAGACCCCCACGCCGGCTACTGCGTGGCAGTGCATGAAATGGCCCACAAGCTCGACGCCCTCGACGGCGCCATGGACGGCACACCCCCCCTGCCCCGTGCCTGGCAGCAAACCTGGGCCCGCGACTTCCAGCGCGCCTACGACACCTTCGCCCGCAACGTCGACAACGGCGGTGACACGGCCATCGACCCCTACGCCGCCGAGTCCCCCGAGGAATTCTTCGCCGTCTGCACCGAATACCACTTCAGTGATCCGTCACTCCTGCAACGCGAGTTACCGGAAGTCGCCTCGCACCTCGAACGCCTTTACGGCATCTCGCCGATGGCTTCGAAACAGCCTCAGCGCGCCCGCTAACCCCGGAGGCCGTCGGCGTGGGTGAGGGTGGTTTGAGCAGGCCATGGATGGCCTGCGGCCGGCGTTAGAGGCAGGACAGCCGTCACGACGGACAAACCACCCTCACGCACGACGACGGCCCGAGGTAGCAAATCAGTGCGCGCCTGCTGTTGCGAAAAGCTCGCCGCCATGGCGGCTCCCACAGGAGCGGGCCTGTCAGAGGCCCGGGGGGAATTCGACTTCGAAGCGGGCGCCGCCGAGGTCCGGGGCCTGGCCGACGTCGAGCGTCCCGCGATAGCTGCGCACGATGTCCTGCACGATCGCCAGCCCGATGCCGTGCCCCTGCACCCGCTCGTCGCCGCGCACCCCTCGCTGCAACACCCGCTCGACCTTTTCCGGTGCGATGCCCTGCCCGTCGTCGTCCACCGCAAGCCACAGCCCCGGCCGCCGACCCGGCGCCGAACCTCCCGGCCTGATCGTCAGCATCACCCGCGAGTTCGCCCACTTGAACGCGTTCTCCAGCAGGTTGCCCAGCAACTCCTGCAGGTCCCCGACCTCGCCATGGAAGCGCGCATCGGGATCGATCTCGAACTCGCACAGCACCGACTTCGACGCATACACCTTCTCCAGGCCGCGCACGATCTGCTCCGCGTGCGGCTCGATCGCCACCGGTGCGGCGAACAGCGCATGCCCACCCGCCACCGCGCGCGAGAGCTGGTAGGACACCATCTCGTTCATCCGCCGCAACTGGATGTCGAGCTCATCGCGCAGCTCGGCCTCGCCGGCATCGCTGTCCAGGCGCGCGCGCAGCACCGCCAACGGTGTCTTCAGGCTGTGGGCCAGGTCCGCCAGCGTGTGCCGGTGCCGGTCGAGGTTCTCCCGCTCGCTCTCGATGAAGGCGTTGATGCTCGCGGTCAGCGGCTCGAGTTCGCGCGGGTGCTGTTCGCTCATGCGCGATGCCAGTCCGCGCTGCACGCGCGACAGGTCGGCGACCACGCGACGCATCGGCCGCAGGCTCCACCGCAGCACCACCATCTGCAGCAGCAGCAGGATCAGGCCCGCGCTGCCGAGCCAGCCCCACAACGCACGCCGGAACACCGTGATCTGCCGGCTGAGCGCGGACGTGTCCTCCAGCACGTGGATCGTGTAGTGGAATTCGGCCTCGGGCCGGTCCTCGACGCTCCACACCAGGCCCATGCCGTAGCGGTACGCTTGTCCCGGGGAGCCATCGAGCTCGGTGAATGCCAGCGGCCCGGAAAACACTTCCTGTCCGGGCGCGAGCATCCCGCCGTCCGGGATGCGCGGACCCTGCATCGATTGCGATTGCCAGCGCCCGTTGGGCAGCACCACTTCCGCATACAGCCCGCCACCCGGACGCACGAAGCGCGGATCGGGCTGGGTTTCGGGAACATAGAGGGACCCGTCGCGCAGGAACTCGATGTCGTCGACGTAGGCGAGCGCGTAGCTGCGCAACCGTTGCCGGACATTGCTCTCGGCGGTGTCGAGGAAGGCGCGGTCGAGCGCGTAGCCGGCGAGGGCCAGGAAAGCCACGAGCCCGAGGCTGGCGGCCAGCAACTGCCGCGACTGCAACGAGCGCGGTCGAGCCCAGTGCCTCATGGCGCGTCAGGTGGCGTCATCGCCGACAGCATAGCGGGCGCCCGGCCGGTGACGGCAGGCGCCATGCGTTTGCCTGGGATCAGTCGCCGCTGCGCGGGATGGCGAACCGGTAGCCGCGGCCGCGGACGGTCTCGATCGGCTTGAGCGTCCCTTCGGGATCCAGCTTCTTGCGCAGGCGGCCGATGAACACTTCGAGCACGTTGGAATCGCGATCGAAGTCCTGCTGGTAGATGTGCTCGGTCAGGTCGGCCTTCGACACCAGCTCGCCCGCGTGCATCATCAGGTACTCGAGCACCTTGTACTCGTAGCTGGTCAGGTCGACGTTCTGGCCCTCGACGCTGACGGTCTGCGCGGCCAGGTCGAGCACGACGGGACCGCACTCGAGGGTCGGCTTGCTCCATCCCGCGGCGCGGCGGACCAGCGCGTTGATGCGCGCCAGCAGCTCCTCGACGTGGAAGGGCTTGACCAGGTAGTCGTCGGCGCCGGTCTTCAGGCCCTCGACCTTGTCCTGCCAGCTCGACCGCGCGGTGAGGATCAGCACCGGGAACTTCTTGCCCTCGTCGCGCAACGACTTGATGAGTTCCATGCCGGACATCTTCGGCAGGCCCAGGTCGATGATGCCGAGGTCGAACGGGACTTCACGTCCCATGTACATGCCTTCCTCGCCATCCTGTGCCGCGTCCACCGCATAGCCTTCGCGCTTCAGGCGCGCGGCCAGGGTTTCTCGCAGCGGCGCTTCGTCTTCGACGAGCAGGATTCGCATCGGGTCACTCCAGGCGGGGGGC
>DASTUL010000104.1:0-7747 GCA_035759645.1 Lysobacteraceae bacterium
CTCAAGGTCGTCTGGGGCAGCTACTGGGATCCGCTCCTGGCGCGCGACACCAGCGGCAAGCTGCGCCAGCTGATGATGGAAACCGTCGACGGCGAGTACCAGAACTGCAAGGCGTTCGGCGGCGCGTACACGCGCGAGAACTTCTTCGGCAAATATCCCGAGACCGCGCAGCTGGTCGCCAGCATGAGCGACGAGGACGTGTGGCGGCTCAACCGTGGCGGCCACGACCCGCACAAGGTCTATGCCGCGTACCACGAGGCGGTGCGCACCAAGGGCATGCCGACCGTGATCCTGGCCAAGACGGTCAAGGGCTACGGCATGGGCGAGGCGGGCGAGTCGCTCAACCCGACCCACGGCACCAAGAAGATGGACGACGAGGCGGTGCGCATCTTCCGCGACCGCTTCAACGTGCCGGTGACCGACGAGCAGCTCGCCGAGGGGAAGATCCCGTTCTTCCACCCGGGCGAAGACTCGGAGGAAGTGCAGTACATGAAGGAGCGCCGCGCTGCGCTCGGCGGCTTCCTGCCGCAGCGCCGGCGCAAGGCCACCGAATCCCTGAAGGCGCCGAAACTCGAAGTGTTCGAACGCCTGCTCAAGGATTCCGGCGAGCGCGAGATCAGCACCACCATGGCGTTCGTGCAGGCGCTCAACATCACGCTGCGCGACAAGCAGGTGGGGCCGCGCTGCGTGCCGATCGTCGCCGACGAGGCGCGCACGTTCGGCATGGAGGGCATGTTCCGGCAGCTCGGCATCTACTCGCCGAAGGGGCAGCAGTACAAGCCGGTCGACCGCGACCAGCTGATGTACTACCGCGAGGACGAGTCGGGCCAGGTGCTCGAGGAAGGCATCACCGAGTGCGGTGCGTTCTCCAGCTGGATGGCCTGCGCCACCAGCTACAGCACCAACGACGTGCAGATGATGCCGTTCTACATCTACTACTCGATGTTCGGCTTCCAGCGCATCGGCGACAGCGCCTGGCAAGCGGCGGACATGCGTGCGCGCGGCTTCCTGCTCGGTGCGACTGCTGGCCGCACCACGCTCAACGGCGAGGGCCTGCAGCACGAGGACGGCCACAGCCACCTGCTGTCCAGCGCGATCCCCAACTGCCGCAGCTACGACCCGACCTTCGGCTACGAGGTCGTGGTGATCCTGCAGCACGGCATGCAGCGGATGCTCGAGGAGCAGGTGGACGAGTACTACTACCTGACCCTGATGAACGAGAACTACGCCCATCCCGCGATGCCCGAGGGCGCCGCGGAAGGGATCATCAAGGGCATGTACCTGCTCACCGACGCGGGCAAGCCGAAGAAGAACGAGTTGCGCGTGCAGCTGCTGGGCAGCGGCACCATCCTGCGCGAAGCGATCGCCGCGGCGGAACTGCTGGACAAGGACTTCGGCGTCACCGCCGACCTCTGGTCGTGCCCGAGCTTCACCGAGCTGGCGCGCGACGGCCAGGCCGCGGAGCGCTGGAACCGTCGCAATCCCGAGGCCAAGACGCCGCGCGTGCCGTACGTGACACAACTGCTGGATGGCCGCCAGGGCCCGGCGATCGCCGCGACCGACTACGTGCGCATCTTCGCCGAGCAGGTCCGCCCGTTCGTGCCGATGCGCTACACCGTGCTGGGCACCGACGGCTTCGGCCGCTCCGACACCCGCGCCAACCTGCGCCGCCACTTCGAGGTCGACCGCCACCACATCGCCCATGCGGCGATCGCGGCGCTGGCGGCCGAGGGCCAGATGACCGGCAAGGACGTGGCGCGGGCGATGACGCTGTACGGGATCGAGGGCGACAAGCCGAATCCGCTGGGGGCGTAACTCAGTCGGCTTCGCGGAGGAAGTGCGTTCCCTGCGAACAGACGACCAGTTCGCCCTCCGCCCCTGCGGTCCCGGTGGCGCGGACATCGTCTCCGACGGCCAGGGCCGTGACATCCACGGCCGGCGCGGCACACAGGTTCCAGCGGGCCGGCAGGTGCACCTGCACGATGCCGTGGGCGTCGGTTGCGACCTGGATGACTGCGTTGCCGTCGTAGGCCCACGGGTCCGTGTCGATGGCGACGACGCGGCCGGAGATGGTGGCTTCCTGGCCGGATTGCAGTGCAGTGCCCGAGGCGTTGCGGCTCACCACGCAGCCGGGCAATGCCAGCGCCGCAGCGGCCCCGAGCAACAGGATCGAAACAAGGCGGACTTTCGTCGAACGGCGCATCGGCAGGTCTCCGGGGTGTCGCACAGATGATCGCTCAAGCCGCAGCCGACGGCGGGCGCAGCTTGTCCTTCTCCGCGCTCAATGCTTCGTCGGCGCGCAGGAAGACCGGCTCCAGCTTCTCCAGCCCGTCCTCGGCCTCGGCCGAACCGATCGCCACCGTGAGGCCTGCCTCGCGCGCGGCCGCCACGGCGCGCTTCCGCAGGCATTCGAGCACCTCGTCGGCGCCGTCGCCGTGCAGGATCGCCACGAACTCCGCGCTGTCGGTCGAGCGATCGATGGCGTCGCCGGAGCCGGGCCGCAGGCAGGCTTCCAGCGCCTCATCGAAGCTGCGCAGTATCTTTTCGGCGATCCGCTCGCCGCGCTCCTGCACGAGTTCCGCATGGCCCTGCACCTGGATGAGCGCGATCAGGTAAGTCGGGGGTGGTGCGTCCTCGTTGCCCGCCGGGACGGACACCAGCGTCGCGCGTTCCAGCACGCGCTCGCGCTGACGGTCCTCGAGCAGGTTGATGACCAGGCGCGCGAGCGAGGCGAGGGCGGATCGCTGTTTCGGTTCCAGCCTGCGGGGCTGGCGATCGACCACGCACACCGTGCCGATGGCGGCGCCGCCGGGCGTCACCAGTGGCATGCCGGCATAGAAGCGCGCGCCCTTGATCCCGGCGACCGAGGGATGGCGTGCGAAACGCGGGTCGCGGGCAAGGTCCGGTACTTCCAGCAGCCCGCCAGGGGCGCGGATCGCGTGGTCGCATACGGCTTCGTCTCGCGGCGTTTCAGCGATGTCGGTCCCGACTTGTGCCTTGAACCACTGGCGATCGCGGTCGATCAGCGACACCAGCGCGACCGGCGCATCGCAGACCACGGCAGCCAGCCGTGCGATGTCGTCGTACGCCGGCTCGGGCAGGGTATCGACGATGCGGTACGCGTCGAGCGCGCGCTGGCGTGCGGACTCGGCGACACGGAACGCCTGCGGCTGGGGCAACACCTGGGCCATGCCGCCAGTCTGGCGGCCCGGCGTGTAGGTCCGATCAAGGCGCCTCGCAAGCGCCGCTGCGGCTCAGCCCGGGCAGTAGCGGGTCGCGCGCGCGTCGTCGCCGCGAAGCACGTCGCCCACGTAATAGTCGAGCATGTCGCGCGCACGGTCGTGTTCGCGTGCAGGCAGCAATTCGCCCAATCCACCGATCCAGCGGTTGGCGCACGTCGTGGCATCCGCATCGGACGCGGCGCAGGCGAGCAACCCGTCGAACGCGTCGCGCCAAGCTTCGAATCCAATGCGGTCCATTGGTGCACCGTGCCCCGGGACCAGCAACGTGAAGTCGGTCGCATCGAGCACGCTTAGCGCGTCCTGCCAGCCTTCCGGACAAGCGGTATCGAGGAACGGCACCGGCAAGGTGACCAGGTCGCCGGCGAGCAGGACGCGCGTGGTGGGGTCGTACAGCCACAGGTCGCCAGCGGTGACTGCATGTTCGGACAGGCCGACATATACCTTGCGACCGGCGATGGTGCCTTGCTCGCCGCGGCTCACCGTTTCGGTGGGAAGCAGCGCACCGGCGTCGGTGATGGTGGCGATATCGCCGCGCACATCGGACAACATCGGTTCCTCGAGTTCCCCACGCGCGATCATCGCTTCCGATTGCCGCCGGCTCTCGGCCAGGAAGCCGGGCAGCGCGCCGACCACCGCGTTGCTGCCGTACACCGGTGCGCGGGGCCACGTGTCCAGCAGCAGGCGGTTGCCGCTCGCATGGTCCAGGTGCCAGTGGCTGTTGACGATCGCCGACACCGGCAGCCCGCTGGCGTGCGCGAAGGTCAGCAGCCGGCGCGCATGCGCCTCGTGGCGGCCGGTGTCGAATGCGATCCAGCCATCGGTGCCGCGCAACATCACGCTGTTGCCGTCGGGCTGGCGACCTGGCGGGAAACCTCCGCGGAACAGTACGGTGTCTTCGGCGATCGTTTCGCCGTCGAGGATCGCGGTGACGTCCGGTTGGACCTCGGGGGGTGAAGCGCAACCGGCGACGACCAGCGTTCCCAGCGATGCGGCGAGCAACGAGCGCATGGAATCCCTCCCCGACAAAGAAGCGGCCCCGCCACGTTAACGCGTGGCGGGGCCGCCTGCAGTGCCCAAGGTCATGGACGCATCAGTAGCCGAGCGCGTCCAGGATCAGGCCGGTGGCCACCTGCACCAGCAGGTAGCGGTCGTCCATCGGGCGGACCCAGCGGTAACCGTCCGGCGGCGCCGCGAGCCCGTAGGCCCGGTAATCGTCGACGTAGTAGCGCGGCTCCAGGTACGCGACCGGGATGCGCTCGCCGCGGTTCCACCGCTGCTTGTACCAGCCCAGGTGCAGGCCGTTGTCGTGGCGGCCCTGCGCCTTCGGGTTGTTGCCGCGGCGGTCGTCGTCGACGACGAGGATGCGGTCGCCGCGACGATCGCGGTCAACGACCACGACGGCGTCCGGCCGGTGGTCCTTGTTCTTGTGCTTGTGCTTGTTCTTCGCGTCCGCCGGCGAGGCGGCCAGCGCGAAGGACAGTGCGCCCGCGGCGATCGCGGTAGCGAGGATCGAATGCTTCATGGTGGACCTCCAGCGGGTTTGTCGCAGCGTCTACCCTATCGGGAGGCCGGTGAACGCGGCGCGGATTCGGACAGGAAATGCAGCTTGCGTTCACGGTGCGCAAGCATTCGTTCAGGAAACCGCCCGTCAATGCCCCCGATCGTGCAACTGCATCAGCGCCCGGTCGTAGGCCACGTCGAGCTCCATCGCGCGGCGCTCGGCAAGCGCGCGGATCTCGGGCGCCAGGGTGGCGACCTTGTCGGGATGGTATTGCGCCAATCGGCGCCGGTAGGCGGCGTGGATCGCATCGCGATCCGCATCCGGCGCGATGCCGAGGACTTCGTGCCAGGCCGGCTGGCCGATGTCGATCGTCGTGCGTTGGCCGGTCATGGCATCGGGACCCTCGTCACGTCGTTCGCGCGCGTGCGGCACGAAGACGGACACCAGCCAGTAGCCGATCGCGAGCCCGCAAGCGATCACCAGGACTTCCGTGACGGTCATGCGGTCGCACCGAATGCGGTGATCCGCTGCGCCATGACCCGCGACAGGCGGTCGAGTCCCGCGTCGTCCAGCCGTGCGGCCACGGTCGCGGCGGCACCGGCGGGGGGATGGCGCAACGTCAGCTTGCGCACCAGGTTGATCGCGTGCGGCGGACACGCCAGGCACTCGAAGGCCAACCAGGCACAAGACCGCGACGACAGCCCGAGCGGCTCGCGACGCTTCCACAGCAACAGCGTCATCCCGCCCACGATGCCGTAGACCACCACGAGCAAGGCCAGCAATGCAAGCGGATGTGGATAACTCGACAGCATCGCCGGCACCCCGAGCAGCAAAACGATGCCCAGGCTCGCGGTACCGAAACGGAACGGCAGTAGCGTGTCTAGATACCCGTCGATGTCCCCTGCATCCGCGTCGCCGGGTGCAACCGGCCAGGTCCCGCGGAACACCGGCGCATTCGGCATCAACGGATTGGGCAACGAGAGGAAGCGACCACTCCATTCCGTCCCGCCTGCGCTCGCATGCCACCGGCGGCGCCCGCCGCCCACCACGAACTCGTCGTAGTGCAGCAGCACCGCCGCGTCCTGCAGGTAGAACGCGACGATGCCGGCCACCAGCAGCCACTCAAGACTGGACATCGCCCCCGTCCGCGCTGCCGGCATCGCGCCGGCCGATGCGCCGGCGCACCCACCACCCCAGGCCCACCACGCCCGCGACCAGCAGCTTCCACATCTTCAGCAGGAACAGGCCGGCCGCGGCCAGCCAGCCCTTCTTGGCGGCGACCGCCGCGGCGCCGCCGGTGATCAGCGCGGCCAGGCCGTACTCCGCGACGTGGTCGCCCGGCTGGAATTCCGCGTACTTCTCGCCGGCCGCGAACGCGTACCCGGGCATCAGGGCCTTGAACTCCGCGATCGACGCGTCGAGCGTCGCCGGGTCCGCCACCAGGATCACGTGCATCACACCCCGGCGGCCTAGCAGCCGCGTGTTGTAGTTCACGAGTTGCTGGCCGGACTGGTCCATCTGCGCGAGCACCGCCCATTCCAGCGCGTTGAGCTGCTTGTCGTACTGCGGCTCGAAGGACCAGCCCAGGATCGACATCGTTTCCCAGCCCCGCGCGGTGCGTTCTTCGTTGCCGAACTCGGTGCCCTCGCGGATCGACTGGAGGATCGCATCGGGATCGAGCGACTCGTCGTCCTCGACGTAGCCCACCGGATCGAACCAGAAATACGCGGTCCAGCGCAGGTCGTCGGGCGCGACCACGAATTCGTCCACGCCGCTCGGCGGGTTCTCCATCAATTCGTTGAAGTCGCGGGTACCGGGCGCGCCGAGGAACACGAAGCCCTCCGGCAGTTCGATCGACGCGCGTTCGGCGATCGCGCCGGTGACCGGGCCGATCTCCCAGGGCAGGTCGGCAACAGGGTCGGCTTGCGTGACCTCCTCGGCCGGCGAGGGTTCCTGGGCGGTGGCCGGGTGCGCCGCAAGCGCGGCGCACAGGGCGAACGCGGCCGCGAGGGCCGGCAAGGCAATGCGCATCTGATTCCCCTTCAGTCGAGTGGCGCGCGCACGTGCCGGACTCCCCTCCGCACCTGCCGCAGGCCGAGCCTACCCGA
This sequence comes from Lysobacteraceae bacterium, assembly GCA_035759645.1. Lineage (GTDB taxonomy): Bacteria > Pseudomonadota > Gammaproteobacteria > Xanthomonadales > Xanthomonadaceae > CAMPJU01. Next base: position 6,852 of record DASTUL010000104.1, read on the forward strand.
CTGTGCCGCCGTGGGCACCGGCGGTCGCAGACCCGGCGCCAGACTGTGACCGCCGTCGGGGTTGTGGATCAAAGACCGGCGACCGCCTCGGGCCGTTCGCAATCCTCCGCGACCCGCGTCTCGTCCCCGCGCACGCACAGCGCTTCGACCGCCAGCCCCGCGATCTCGCGCTGGCTGCCGGCCGGCAGGGCGAACGCCTGCGGCGGCTTCGTGTCGCAGCGGCCGATGCGGGTGCCCGGCAGCGACGGCGCGCCGGCGCACGAGGCGGGGAACACCGTGTAGTAGCAGCGACCGCTGGCGCTGGCCAGGCATTCGAAGCGGGCGATGCCCGACTCGACGGTGGCGATGCTGTAGAGCGTGTCCACGCCGTCGACGCTGCTTCGGTGGCTGAAGGTGCTGCCGCCGAGATCGACGCCGAACAGGGCGAGCAGGAGTTGCAGGATCGTGGTCAGGAAGTCCATGGCGTACCTCGGGTGGCGCGGAGCTGGATTCCCGCCTTCGCGGGAATGACGGCGGCGGTCACATGTGGCGGAACAGCGCCATGAATGGCGCGCTGACGGGCAGTGTCTCGGGGCGTTGTTTCAGGCGGACGGTGCCGCGGCCGCTGTCGTCGCGGACGATGCCGGCGATCGCCTTCAGGTTGACGATGGTCGAACGGTGGATCTGCTTGAACGTCGCCGGATCGAGCACGGCCAGCAGGTCCTTGATGGGCGTACGCAGCAGCACCTCACCCTCGGCGGTGACCACCGTCGTGTACTTGTTGTCGGCGCGGAAGTAGCAGACCTCGTCGACCAGCACGAGGCGCGTTTCCTTGCCGGCGCTCGCCGTCAGCCACGTCAGCGGCGGCGGCGCGTCGCCGCGGGGCAGGGTGCCGATCCGGTCCAGCAATTGCGCCA
>DASTUL010000105.1:0-6987 GCA_035759645.1 Lysobacteraceae bacterium
GGCGAGGAAGGCAGCGGCATCATCTCGGTCAACGGCGCGGCCGCCCACTGCGCGCAGCCCGGCGACCTGGTGATCATCTGCGCCTACGGCCATTGCGACGAGGCCGAAGCGGCCGAGCACAAGCCGACCCTCGTGTACGTCGACCGCGACAACCGGCTGACCCACACCAACGACTCGATCCCCAGGCAGGCCGCCTGATGGTTGGCGGCAAGGTGGCGGTCGCCCGCGACCTCGCTGCCGCGCTGCGCGACCACGCGCGTCGTTCCACCGCGCGCCGCATCCCGGAACTCATCGCCGCCGAACCCGGCCGCGCCGGCGCACTCTCGGTGCGCGCCGGTCCGTTGCAGGCCAGCTTCGCGCGACAGCGTTACGACCGTGCTGCGCTCGACGCATTGCTCGCGATCGCAGGCGACGCCGAACTGGCCGGTGCGCTGCGCGCGCAGTTCGGCGGCGACGTCGTCAATCCGACCGAGCGGCGCGCCGCCTTGCACGTCGCGTTGCGCGGGTTGACGGTCGACACCCCGGTCGCGCGCCAGGCGCATGCCGACGCGACCGCGGCGCGCGCAAGCATGCGTGCATTGGTCGATGGACTCGCCGCCACCGAGGTCACGGACGTCGTCAGCGTCGGCATCGGCGGCTCGGACCTTGGCCCGCGGCTGGTCGCCGATGCGCTGGCACTGCCCGGCGCGCGCTTCCGCCTCCATTTCCTGTCCAACGTCGACGGCACGGCCGCCCAGCGCGTGCTGGCCGGCTTGGATCCCGCGCGCACCGCCGCGATCCTCGTGTCGAAGACCTTCGGCACCCAGGAGACGCTGCTCAACGGCGCGATCGTGCGCGACTGGCTCGGCGAGCATGTGGGGCGCGACGGCGGGCGCGTGTTCGGCGTCAGCGCCAACGTCGAGCGCGCCGCGGCCTTCGGCATCGACCCGGCGCGCATCCTGCCGATGTGGGACTGGGTCGGCGGCCGTTACTCGCTGTGGTCGGCGGTCGGCTTCCCGATCGCGCTGGCCATCGGCATGGACCGCTTCGAGGCGCTGCTCGCGGGCGCGGCCACGTTCGACCGCCACGCGCTCGAAGCGCCTGCCGGATCCAACCTCGCGGTGCTGCACGCGCTGACGGCGGCCTGGAACCGCAACGGCCTCGGCGCGACCACGCACGCGGTGCTGCCCTACGACGAACGCCTGCGCCTGCTGCCCGCCTACCTGCAGCAGCTGGTGATGGAAAGCCTGGGCAAGTCGGCGCGCCTCGACGGCTCGCCTGTCGCTGGCGACACCGTCCCGGTGTGGTGGGGCGGCACGGGCACCGACGTCCAGCACAGCTTCTTCCAGGCGCTGCACCAGGGCACCAACACCCTGTCGGCCGACTTCATCGGCGTCATCGATCCCGGCCATCCGCACGATGCGAACCGCGACGCGCTGCACGCCAACCTGCTCGCACAGGCCGAAGCGCTGGCCAACGGCCAGTCGAACGACGACGCGCACCGCCACTATCCGGGTGGCACGCCCAGCACGATGCTGCTGCTCGATGCGCTGACCCCCGAATCACTCGGCGCGTTGCTTGCGCTGTACGAGCACAGCACCTACCTCCAGGGCGTCCTCTGGGGCATCAATCCCTTCGACCAGTTCGGCGTCGAACTAGGCAAGCAACTCGCCAACAAGCTCCTCCCCGCCCTCAACGGCGATGCCACCGCCGACGACCCCGTCACCCGCGCCCTGATCGCGCACCTGCAGCGCTAACGGGCGCCGTGCCGGGCGAGGGCCCATTCGACGTGTTCGCGGATGATGGGGTCTTCGATGTCGCGACGCGATTCGAGGGCGCCGGTCACTTCCGGTGTCGTAGGGGCATTGCCCAATGCGATGGCGATATTGCGCAGCCACCGCGCGTGGCCGCTGCGGCGGATGGCGGAGCCTTCGGTGCGTGCCAGGAACTCGTCTTCCGTCCACGCGAACAAATCCGCCAGCGATGCCGTGTCCAGCGCGTTGCGCGCGCGGAAGTCCGGTTCGTCGGTGCGCTTGGCGAACTTGTTCCAGGGGCACACCAGCTGGCAGTCGTCGCAACCGAAGATGCGGTTGCCCATCAGCGGCCGCAGTTCCGGATCGATCGACCCCTCGTGCTCGATCGTCAGGTACGAAATGCACCGGCGCGCATCCAGCCGATGCGGCGCGGTGATCGCACCCGTGGGGCACACGTCGATGCACCGCACGCACGTGCCGCAGTGCATCGCCGCCGGCGCATCCACCGGCAACGGCAGGTCCAGGTAGATCTCCCCGAGGAAGAACCAGGAACCGCCGTCCTTGTCGACCAGGCAGGTGTGCTTGCCGATCCAGCCGAGGCCGCTGTTGCGCGCCAGCGCGCGCTCCAGCACCGGCGCGGAGTCCACGAACACGCGATGGCCGAACGGACCGATCTCGGCCGCCACCCTGTCCGCCAGTCGCTGCAGCCGTTGCCGCATCAGCTTGTGGTAGTCGCGGCCCAGCGCGTAGCGGGCCACGTAGGCCCGTTCGCCATCTGCCAGGTTCGCCCACGCCGACGCTTCGTCCTGGCCGTAGTCCAGTCCCACCGACAGCACCCGCAACGTCCCCGGCACCAGTTCCGCGGGCCGGGCGCGGCGCTCGCCATGGCGCGCCATCCAATCCATCGAGCCGTACAGCCCGTTCGCCAGCCAGTCGCGCAGGTGGGCCTCGTCCTCGCCCAGTTCGATGCCGGAAATGCCACAGCGCTGGAAGCCGGATTCGCGCGCCAGCGCCTTGATCCGCCGCGCCAGCGTGGCGGGGTCGCCGATAGCGAGACGTGCGTCCCGATCAGCGGCCGCGGGAGGCGCCAGGGCGGCAGGATCGTTCATCGCGCAAGTATAGAATCGCGCCCATGAATTCGACCCGGGCAACGACCGCGGCGGTGCACGCGGCGATGGCACCGCGCCCGACGCTCCTCGACCCCGCGCGCGCGCCGTTGCCCGCGTTGCACGATGCCGCCTCGCTGCGCCGGATCGAGGCCCGTGCCGCCGCGCTGCAGGGCGGCGACCCGTTCGAACTGATGCGCCGCGCCGGACGTGCGGCCTGGCGCTGCGCGCTGCGCCACTGGCCGCAGGCGCAACGGATCGTGGTGGTCTGCGGCCCCGGCAACAACGGCGGCGACGGTTACGTGCTGGCGCGTTACGCGCTCGACTCCGGGCGCGACGTGCGGCTCGTGGTCCTGGCGGGTCACGAACCCGTTGGCGACCTTGCCCGGCGTGCGCTCGAGGACTGCCTCAGCCGTGGCGGCAAGCCGCAGGCCTTCGAGGGCACATCGTTGAACGGCATGCTCCCGCCTGCAGACCTGGTCGTGGACGCACTGTTCGGCATCGGCCTGGACCGTGCGCCCGAAGCGGATGCCGCGCGTCTCATCGAGGCCATCAACCTGCATCCCGCGCCGCGCCTGTCGCTGGACGTGCCGAGCGGTGTCGACGTGGCGCGCGGCAGCGCGCCGGGCGCCGCGGTGCGTGCGACGCGCACGCTGGAATTCATCGCACCGAAGGCGGGCCTGCGCACCGGCCCGGCGCTCGACCTCGCGGGCGCGCTGGAACTCGCGCCGCTCGACCTCGCGCCCGAACTGGTGGCCGAGGAGGGCGCCGTCGCCGAACTGCTGTCGCCGGTGCACCTGCGCCGCTGGCTGCAACCGCGACAGCGCGACGCGCACAAGGGCCTGTTCGGGCGGGTGCTGTGCATCGGCGGCGACCATGGACGTGGGGGTGCGGTGATCCTCTGCGCCGAGGCGGCGATGCGGTGCGGTGCCGGGCTCGTCGAAGTCGCCACGCGCCCCGCGCACTTGCCATCCCTGCTCGCGCGGCGGCCCGAAGCCATGGGACATGGTGTCGAGCGCGTGGCCGACGTCGCGGACCTGCTCGACCGCGCGGACGTGGTCGCGCTCGGCCCGGGGCTGGGCACCGAAGCATGGGGGCGGGTGATGTTCGGCGCGGCGCTGGCGGCCGGCAAGCCGCTGGTGCTCGATGCCGACGCGCTCAACCTGCTCGCCGCGCGGCCGCGCCCACTGCCGCCGGGCACGATCCTCACGCCCCATCCGGGCGAGGCGGCGAACCTGCTGGGCACCGATGCGCGCCGGGTGCAGGCCGACCGGTTCGAGGCTGCGCGCGCGCTGTGCGCGCGGCACGACGTCGTGGTGGTGCTCAAGGGCGCCGGCACGGTCGTGGCCGCGCCCGGTCGGCCGCCGCGCATCCTCGATGCCGGCAACCCGGGCATGGCGGTCGCCGGCATGGGCGACCTGCTGACCGGCATCATCGCCGCGCTGCGTGCGCAGGGACTCGCGCCGATCGCCGCCGCCAGCGCGGGCGTCGCGTTGCACGCGGGCGCCGGTGACAGCGCAGCGCACGACCATGGCCAGCGCGGCATGCTGCCGTCCGACCTGCTGCCGTGGTTGCGCCGCCTGGCCAATCCCGGGACGGAGTCGTGACCGACAGCGGGGCGGTGCGATTGCACCTGCCCGATGCCGAGGCGACCGCACGCTTGGCCGACGCACTGGCGACCACCGCGCCCGCGCCTGCGATGGTGCACCTGCGCGGCGACCTCGGCGCGGGCAAGTCGACGCTGGCGCGCGCGTGGTTGCGCGCGCTGGGTGTCGAGGGCGCGATCCGCAGCCCGACCTACACGCTGGTCGAGCGCTATGCGCTGGCGGGCGGGGCGGAAGCGCTGCACCTGGACCTCTACCGGATCGGTGACGCGGGGGAACTCGAGTTCCTCGGGCTGGACGGCGCCGAAGCGGCGCTCTGGCTGGTCGAATGGCCGGAACGTGGCGCCCGCGCACTGCCTGTTGCCGACCTCCAGGTGTCGCTGGCGATCGCGGGGGAGGGCCGGGACGCCGCCCTGGAGGCAGGCACCGCGGCCGGCATTGCCTGGCTGGATCGACTCGTTCAGGAATGCCAGTTGCGGGACCTTCCTGCGTCCGTCTGACAGGAAGTCGCCACAGGCCCCGGATTCATAAGGGAAAATTGGCTTGACGCCCCGGCGCGTTGGTGCTTGAATCCGGCACATGCGAAACACGGCAACGAGCCTGTGGCGGATCTTCGGCGGCGCCATGCTGTCCGTCGCGCTGCTCGTTTCGCCTGCGTTCGCCAAGGAAATCAAGGGCTTGAGCGTCGCCACCGGCCCGACCGGCACACGCGCCGAGATCGTGCTGGACGTGCCCGCGGAGTACACCTTGCTCACGCTGGCGGGCCCTGACCGGCTGGTGGTGGACCTCGCCGGCGTCGCGTTGCCGCCCGGCCTGGCGCTGCCGTCCGGCCAGGGCCTGGTCCGCGCGGTCCGCACCGGCCACCCGGTCCCCGGGACGACCCGCATCGTGTTCGACCTCGCCGCGCCCGTCGCCGTGTTGAAACCGCGCCTGGAAGCGGCCCCCGGTGGCCAGCGCCTGGTACTCGAGTGGCCGGGCGACGGGCCCGTGACCGCTGTCGCGACGTCCACGACCACGCGCGACGAAGCAACGCTCGCTGCCGCCATCCTCAGCGGCAAGGCGGACGCTGCACGGACGCCCACGGTCGATCCCGCAGCGGCATCGGCGGCCGCAACCGCGCGGCTGATCGCGCAGCTTCCGAACGTGCGGCGTGCGACGACGCCTCCTGTCGCGAAACCATCCGCGGCGACCGCGACCGTCCAGGTTCCCGCGACGATCGCCACCGGCGAACCCGCACCTGTCAGGCAACCGCCGCAGCAGCAGGTCGCATCGGCCCCGCCGCCGCGTCCGGAGCCGCGCGGCCCGGCGCGCCCGCTGATCATCGCGATCGATGCCGGCCATGGCGGCCAGGACCCCGGCGCGATCGGCAAGGGCGGACGCCGCGAGAAGGATGTCACCCTTGCCATCAGCCGCGAGCTCGCGCGCCAGATCAACGCGACGCCGGGCCTGAAGGCTTACCTGACCCGCGACGCCGACGTGTTCATCCCGCTCTACAAGCGTGCGCGCCTCGCGCGGGAAGCCGATGCGGACATCTTCGTCTCGATCCACGCCGACGCCGCGGAGAACCGCAGCGCCGATGGTTCCTCCGTGTACGTGCTCTCGCTCAAGGGCGCGTCTTCGCAGCGCGCGCGCTGGCTGGCCGACAAGGAAAATGCCGCGGACCTGATCGGCGGCGTCAAGGTCGCGCAGGCCAGCAACACGCTCAACTCGGTGTTGCTCGACCTCACCCAGAGCGGCAACATGCGGGCCTCCGAGGACGCGGCGTCGCAGGTGCTCGCAGGCCTGCAGCGCGTGGGCAACATCCACAAGCGCGACATCGAGCGCGCCAACTTCGCCGTGCTGCGCACCGCGGACATGCCGTCGATGCTGGTCGAGACCGCCTTCATCTCCAATCCCGCCGAGGAGCAGCGCCTGGGCGACCCGGCGTTCCAGCGCAAGCTGGCCACCGCGGTGCTGGACGGCATCAACACCTACTTCGAGCGCCAGCCGCCCCCCGGCACGCTGTACGCGCTCCGCGCCGCGCAAGGCGGTGGCGTCGGCGTCGGCATCGCCGCCGGCAGCCATTAGCCTAGACCCCTGTAGGCGCGGCGTAAGCCGCGATCACCACCAGTGGTTTCGCGGCTTACGCCGCTCCTACACAATGGGCCCGTGCCGATCCGCGCCCTCCCCGACACCCTCGTGAACCAGATCGCCGCCGGCGAGGTCGTCGAACGGCCGGCGTCGGTGGTCAAGGAACTGGTCGAGAACGCGCTGGACGCGGGCGCGCGTCGGGTCGACATCGACCTGGAGGAGGGCGGCATCCGCCTGGTGCGCGTGCGCGACGATGGCGCGGGCATCCCGGCCGACGAGCTCGTGCTCGCGGTGCAGCGCCACGCCACCAGCAAGATCGCCTCGCTCGACGACCTGGAAGGCGTTGCCACGCTCGGCTTCCGTGGCGAGGCATTGCCATCGATCGCGTCGGTCAGCCGGTTCCTGCTCGCTTCGCGTCGCGAAGCCGACGCGCATGGCGCGGCGCTTTCGGTCGAGGGTGGACGCGTCGCGGAC
>DASTUL010000106.1:0-2472 GCA_035759645.1 Lysobacteraceae bacterium
GTAGTGGAAGTGCACCTGCACGAACTGGCCGGGGATGAAGTCCAGCGGCTGCCCGTCGGCGCGGACGAAGCTGAGGTGGGCCACGGTCGGCGCCAGCATGCGGCGATCGACCAGCTTGAGGGGGAAATGGACGGGCACGACAGGACGGTGTGTTGCCGGAATGGGCTTCCGAAGGCCGCCTATACTACCGGCCCGTCGCCGGGACCCCGGCGCCCCTGTGCAAAAGATGACCCCAGAACCGGCCTCCGCGCCGGACGACAGCGCCGCGCTGTCGATCCGCGACCTGCGCAAGACCTACGACAACGGCGTCCAGGCGCTCAAGGGCGTCTCGCTCGACGTCGCGCCCGGCGATTTCCACGCACTGCTCGGACCGAACGGCGCGGGCAAGTCGACCCTCATCGGCATCGTCAGCTCGCTGGTCAACAAGAGTTCCGGCGAGGTGCGCGTGTTCGGCACCGACCTGTCGGCCGACCGCAGCCTGGCCATGCGGCAGCTCGGGCTGGTGCCGCAGGAACTGAACTTCAACATGTTCGAGAAGCCGCTCGACATCCTGGTCAACTACGCGGGCTTCTACGGGATCCCGCGCAGCGATGCGGTCGGCCGGGCCGAGGAGGAGTTGCGCCGCGCGCAGTTGTGGGACAAGGCGCACGGGATGGCGCGCACCCTGTCGGGCGGCATGAAGCGCCGGCTGATGATCGCCCGCGCGATGATGACGCGGCCGCGCCTGCTGATCCTCGACGAACCGACCGCCGGCGTGGACATCGAGATCCGCCGCGGCATGTGGCGCACGCTGCGCGAGATCAACGCGGCCGGCACCAGCATCATCCTGACCACGCACTACCTGGAGGAGGCCGAGAGCCTCTGCCGCACGCTGGCGATCATCGACCGCGGCGAGATCGTCGCGCAGGGCCCGATGCGATCGCTGCTGGCGCGGCTGGACGTGGAAGGGTTCGTGTTCGACGTCGCCGGCCAGTTGCCGCCGGTGCTGCCGTCGATCGAAGGCGCGCGCGTGCAGGCGCTCGACGGCCACACCCTGGACGTGGAGATGCCGCGTTCGATGGACCTGACCCGCGTGTTCCAGGCGCTGGACGACGCCGGCATCCGCGTGCGCTCGATGCGCAACAAGACCAACCGGCTGGAGGAGCTGTTCGTGCGCTTGACCGGGCAGGAAGGCAACGCAGGGGTCGCGGCATGAGCGCCACCACCGCGCACGCGCAGGGCGCTTCCCCGTTGCGCCGCAACTTCATCGCGCTGGGCACCATCGCCCGCCGCGAGGTGTCGCGGATCCTGCGCATCTGGACCCAGACGCTGGTGCCGCCGGCGATCACGATGACGTTGTACTTCCTGATCTTCGGCGGGTTGATCGGCTCCCGCATCGGAACCATGGACGGCATCGGCTACATGGACTTCATCGTCCCCGGCCTGGTGATGATGAGCGTGATCCAGAACAGCTACGGCAACATTTCCTCGAGCTTCTTCGGCGCGAAGTTTGGCCGCCACGTCGAGGAACTGCTGGTCAGCCCGATGCCCAACTGGGTGATCCTGGGCGGGTACGTGGCCGGCGCGGTGCTGCGCGGCGTGCTGGTCGGCGCGGTGGTGCTGATGATCGCGACGCTGTTCACCGACGTGCGCCTGCCGCATCCGTTCGTCACGCTGACCACGGTGCTGCTGGGCGCGACGATCTTCGCGCTGGCGGGCTTCCTCAACGCGCTGTTCGCGAAGAAGTTCGACGACGTGGCGATCGTGCCGACGTTCATCCTCACGCCACTGACCTACCTGGGTGGCGTCTTTTACTCGGTCACGCTGCTGCCCGACTGGGCCGAGGCCGCGACGTATGCGAACCCGATCTTCTACATGGTCAACGCGTTCCGCTACGGGCTGCTCGGTGTGTCCGACGTGCCGGTGTGGGTCGCGTACGCGCTGATGGTGGGGTTCACCGTGGTGCTCGGCGCAATCTGCCTGATGCTGCTGAAGCGCGGCGTGGGCCTGCGGTCGTAGGAGCGGCGTAAGCCGCGAACGCGTGGTCGCGGCTTACGCCGCTCCTACAGGAAGCCGGAAGAACGCCCTGGCCGTGGCGGTCGTCGCAGCTGCGGTCTGCTCGACGGTCTCCCCGCGATCCCGTGCCAGTTCCTCGACGATGTGCGCCAGGTACATCGGTTCGTTGCGGCGGTGCGAGGGCGCGGGCTTCACGGTGCGCGGTAGCAGGTAGGGGGCGTCGGTCTCGATCATCAGGCGGTTCGCGGGGATCGACTTCACCAGTTCGCGCAGGTGGAGGCCGCGGCGCTCGTCGCAGAGCCAGCCGGTGATCCCGATGTGCCAGTCGTTGTCGAGGCACTCGAACAATTCCTCGCGCGTTCCGGTGAAGCAGTGCACGACCGCGGGACCGACGCGACCGGCAAACGTCTTCATGACATCGACGAAATCGCGGTGGGCGTCGCGCTGGTGGAGGAACAGGGGCTTGCCGGTTTCCGC
>DASTUL010000107.1:0-9760 GCA_035759645.1 Lysobacteraceae bacterium
CCCGCGACGACCGCTGGCGCGACATCTACTTCTTCTGGCTGAAGATCTTCGCCGTGTCGTTCGGCATGGGCGTGGTCAGCGGCATCGTCATGAGCTTCCAGTTCGGCACCAACTGGGCGGTGCTGAGCGAGCGCGCCGGCAACATCCTCGGGCCGCTGCTGAGCTACGAGGTGCTGACCGCGTTCTTCCTGGAAGCGACGTTCCTGGGCGTGATGCTGTTCGGCTGGCGCAAGGTGTCGGACCGGCTGCACTTCTTCGCGACGTGCATGGTCGCGCTGGGCACGCTGATCTCCACGTTCTGGATCATCTCGGCCAACAGCTGGATGCAGACGCCGCAGGGCCACGCGCTCGTCGACGGCATCTTCGTGCCGGTCGACTGGTGGGCGATCATCTTCAATCCGTCGTTCCCGTACCGGCTGGCGCACATGGTGCTGGCGGCCTTCATCACGACCTGCTTCGTGATCGGCGGCGTGAGCGCGTGGTACTTGCGCGGCGGCGTGCACGTGGATGCCGCGAAGCGGATGCTGCGGCACGCCGTCGTGTTCGCGGCCATCGCGGTGCCGTTGCAGGTCGTCGTCGGCGACCTGCACGGGTTGAACGTCGCCGAGCACCAGCCGGTGAAGCTGGCGGCGATCGAGGCGCACTGGCACGAGACCGAGCCGGGCGCGGGCACGCCGCTGGTGCTGTTCGCCCTGCCGGAGCAGGTACTGGAGCGCAACGCCTACGAGGTTGCGATTCCCCGCCTGGGCGGGTTGATCCTGAAGCACGACTGGAACGGCGAACTCATCCCGCTGACGTCGGTGCCTCCGGAGGACCGGCCACCGGTTGCGCCGGTGTTCTTCGCGTTCCGGGTGATGGTCGGCATCGGCGTGCTGATGCTGCTGCTGTCGGTCGCATCGTTGTGGGCATTGCGGCGCGGAACGTTGTTCCGTTCGCGCTGGCTGCTGGACGGCTGGCGCCTGCTGAGCCCGTCGGGGTTCGTCGCGTTGCTCGCGGGCTGGTACGTCGTGGAGATCGGGCGCCAGCCCTACGTCGTGTATGGCTTGCTGCGCACCAGCGAGGCGGTGAGCCCGAACATCGCCGCGGCGGCCGTGCTGACCTCGCTCATCGTCTACGCGCTCGCCTATGCCGTCATCTTCGGCGCGGGCATCTGGTACGTGCGCAAGTTGATGCTGGTCGGCCCGGTGCGCCAGCCGCCGAAGGACACGCAGCATGGCGAGAAGACACCGGCGCGACCCATGTCGCTGCCGGACGAGAAAGTCGACGGACCGAACCCCGGGGTGACGCCATGACCGACGGTGCGATGACCCTGGAAACCGTGCTGCCGGTGCTGTGGTTCGGCGTGATCGGTTTCGGCGTGCTGATGTACGTGCTGCTCGACGGCTTCGTGCTCGGCCTGGGCATCCTTGCGCCGTTCGCCGAGGACAGCGACCAGCTCGACCACATGATGAACACCGCCGCGCCGATCTGGGACGGCAACGAGACCTGGCTGGTGCTCGGCGGCGCCGGCCTGCTCGCCGCATTTCCCCCGGCCTACGCGCTGGTGCTGTCGACGCTGTACCTGCCGGTGCTGATGATGCTGATCGCGCTGATCTTCCGCGGCGTCGCGTTCGAGTTCCGGTTCAAGGCCACCAGCGGGAAGCCGTTCTGGGGCGCTGCGTTCTCGCTGGGCTCGATGGTGGCGGCGTTCTCGCAGGGTGTGATCCTCGGCGCGCTGGTCGAGGGCCTGCCACGCGGCGGCGACGGCACCTTCCTGTCGGCGTTCGCGTGGTTCAGCCCGTTCTCGATGCTCACCGGCATCGCGCTGGTGTTCGGCTACGCGCTGCTCGGCGCCACCTGGCTGGTGCTCAAGACCGAAGGCGGGCTGCAGGTCGTCGCGCGCACGCTGACCCGGCCGCTGGTGCTGGTGGTCGTGGCGATGATGGGACTGGTCAGCGCATGGCTGCCGTTCCTGGACTCGCGGATCATGGCGCGCTGGTTCGAAGGCGGGAATTTCTGGTGGCTGGCGCCGGTGCCGCTGCTGGCCCTCGCCAACGCATTCATGTTGTGGCGCGCGGCCACGGCGAAGGGGCCCGACGCGCGTCCGTTCCTGCTCACGCTCACCTTCTTCGCGCTGGGTTTCGCGGGGCTGGTCCTGGGCATCTGGCCGAACATCGTCCCGCCGGACATGAGCATCTGGGAAGCGGCGTCGTCGACATCTTCCCAGCTGTTCCTGGGGGTCGGGATCCTGTTCCTGCTGCCGGCGATCCTGGGCTATACGTGGTGGTCGTATTCGGTGTTCAGGGGAAAGGTCGAGGCGGACGCCGGTTACCACTGAGCCCGGGTATCCTTTGCGGATGCTCGCCCACGTCTACAAGAGCCCGAAAAGGGCCGACACCTACGTGTACCTCGCCGCCCGCGACGACTTCAGGCGGATTCCGGAACCGCTCCGCACGCAGCTCGGCCGCCTGCACTTCGTGCTGGAGGTCGACCTCGCGCCCGGCCGCAAGCTCGCCACCGAGGACCCGGCGGTGGTGCGCGAGAACCTCGCGCTGCGCGGTTTCCACCTGCAATTCCCGCCATCGGCCGAAGGCGATCCGCTGACCGACGACTGGGGCACCGATGCGTGAGCGCCGCCACTGGCGCGAAGTCGCGCTGGCCGCCGGCGCCGGCGTCGTGCTGGCCGCGCTGACCGGATTGGGCGGACTCGCCGCGGCGTTGGGCGGCTGGCTGGCGCAACCCGCATTCGCACTGGCGTTCGCGCGCGGCAACGGCACGCGCACCGTCGACTGGCGCCGCGAAGTGCTGGCGCTGGCGTTGCTCTGGGGCGCCGGCCTGCTGGCGACCGCCGTCGTTCTGGCTTGGCCGATGGCAGCCGCGCGACAGGCCGGCAGCCTGTGGGGCGCGCTCGGTCTCGGCACGATCGTCGGCCTTTGCCTGCTCGCGCTGTGGCGCACGTGGCCCGTGTGGCCGTCGCTGCCACGCGAAGGCGGCACGCTGCGCACGCAATGGCGTGGCCTGGAGCAGCACGACCTCGGTGCCTGGCGCGGGCTCGGCGCGGCGTTGCTGGTGGCCGTGGCGCTGGGTGGCTGCTTGTTGCTGGCGTGGCCCGGGCTGTTGCCGCCGGTCGTGCGCTGGATCCTGGCGGGCGCGTACGTGCTGGTGCTGCCGCTGCTGCACTGGCGGCTGCAACGCATCCGCATCGGTGCGCAGGCCGCGGGTGAAGCGCCCGTCGCGGATAACGACCACCTCGACGTGGCGATCGACGCGCTGGACGACGATCCGGCAGGCCGTGATGCCGCGCTGTACGAGGCCGCTCGCGGTGGCCGTGTCGATCGCGCACTCGCGCTGCTGGAAGCCGGCGCGGACGCCAATGCACCGCCGCCCGCCGAGGCCCGCGACCAGCGCAGCCTTCCGGTGCTCGCCGCGGTGCTGCCCGACCTGCGCCTGCTGCGCGCATTGATCGCACGACGCGTCGACGTCAACGCCGCGCACGCGGGGATGACCCCGCTGCTGGCCGCGACCCGCGACAGCTGGCACGGCCGTCCCGAGGCGGTGATGACGCTGCTGGCCAACGGCGCCGATCCGCGCGCCGCCGACGCAGACGGCAACACCGCGCTGCACCACGCCGCGCGCAGCTCGGACCCGGGCGTGGCCGCGTTGTTGCGCGACGCCGCGGCCGAGCTCGACGTCGCCAATGCCGAGGGCATCACGCCGCTCGGCATGGCGTGTGCGGTGGGCAACTGGCGCCTGGCGCGCTTCCTGCTGGAACGCGGCGCGAAGCCCGAGGCTGCGGGTACGGTGCCCGCGCTGCTGGCGGCGGCCGGTACGGAAGAGGACGACGCGGCCGGCGTGCAACTGCTGCTCAAGCACAAGGCGCGCGTCGACGCGCGCGATGCGGAGGGACGCAGCGCGTTGCATGAGGCCGCATTGGCGGGCCACGCGGAGATCGCTGCCGCATTGCTGGCCGCGGGCGCCGACGTCCATGCCCGCGACGCACTGCAGCGCACGCCGTGGCTCGACGCCGCTCGCGGTGGCCGTCTCGCGGTGCTGGAACGCTTGCTGCCTGCGCGTCCGCACGTCGACGCGGTCGATGGTGCCGGACGCAACGCGCTCGCCGTGGCGTGCAGCGTCGACGCACCGTCCCCCGCGCTGGTGCAACGCCTGGTCGAGCTCGGCGTCGATCCGGGCCAGGCGGGCGAGGACGGCCACTCGGCGATCGACCTGGCGGCCGAGGCCGGGCGCTGGACCCTGGTCGCAACCCTCGACCCCGCCTATCCACTGCCGGTATCGGTGGCCGATCCCGCCTCCGACGCCGCCGGCACGGCTGCCGACCGCCGGCCCGCAACGTTGTTGCGCGAAGGCCTGCGTGCCGGCCGCTTCGACGAACTCGATGCGCTGGCCGCATTGCTGACACCCGGCGAGTTGGGCGAATTGCTGTTCGAGGAAGACGACGCGCCGTCGGCTGCGCGCATGGAATGGCTCCTCGACCATGGCGCCGATCCGGAATGGCGCGATGCGCTCGGCGATACCGCGTTGCATGCGTTGCTGTCGCGCGGGCCCGAGGCGCAACCGGCGTTGCAGGCCTTGCTGCGGCGCGCTGTGTCACCGGCCGGTCGTGGTGGACTCGCGCGCTGGCTGGGGGCATGCGTGTCCGGCGACCAGGCGGCGCGCGGGCTGGAAGGTTTCGCGCTGGAGCTGCTCGATCGCGGCGCCGACCCATGGGCGTCGTCGCTGGTCGGCGACCCGCCGCTCGCGCTGGCGGTGCGGCTGGGCTGGTTGCGCCTGCAGCAACGCCTCATCGCACAGGGCGTCGCGCTCGATGCGCGCGACAGCCATGGCATGACGGCCCTGCACCTTGCCGCCGCGCTCGGGCGCGAACCCGCGCTCAAGCTGCTGGTCGCCGCGGGCGCCTCGCCCGACCAGCGCGCCGCCGACGGCCAGACGCCGCTGGGCGTGGCGTTGTCCGCCGGCCGGCGCGACCTCGCCGACTGGCTCGACTGGCATGGCTGGACGTTGCCGAAGCGCGCGCTGCAGGCGTCCGACCTGCCCGGAGCGGCGATCGTCGGCGACGCCGACGCGGTGCGCCGGCTGCTCGATCTCGGGCTTCCCGTCGATGCGCGCGACGGCCAGGGATGCACCGCGCTGCTGCGCGCTGCCGGCGGCGGCCATCGCGCCGTCGTCGACCTGCTGCTCGCACGCGGCGCCGACCCCCAATGCGCCGCGAACACCGGCGCCACCCCGTTGTCGGCGGCGGTCAGCATGCGCCACGGTGAAATCGTCGCGCGGCTGCTCACGGCCGGCGCCGATCTCGAGCACCGCCTGCCGGGCGACGTCACCGTGTTGATGCTCGCCGCGGCGCTCGGCCTGCCCGACCTCGCGGCGCAACTGCTCAATGCCGGTGCGCGGGTGGATGCGGCCGACGGACAAGGCCTGGGTCCGCTGCACTGTGCGGCGCTCTACGGGTTCACCGCGCGCGAGCGTCCCCGCCTGGTCGCGTTGCTCGACACCTTGCTGCTCGCGGGCGCGGAGCCGGACAAGCCCGCGGCCGGCAACGTCACGCCGCTGCTGCTGTTGCTCGGCGCGCGCGCGGAGCCCGGCAGCGCCTGCGACGAGGACGTGCTGCTCGCCGGCCTGGAGCGGCTGCTGGACGAAGATGTCTCGGTGGAGGTGCAGGATCCGCGCGGCTTCGGCCCGCTGCACCTCGCGGCGCTGCACGGGTTGTTGCGCGCCGTGCAGCGCCTGGTGCGCGCGGGCGCCGACCCGTTGCAACGCGATGCGCTCAACCGGCCGCCGCGGGAAATCGCGGTGATGCGCGGCTTCATCGACGTGGCGGCCGAACTCGCGGCACCCACGCCTGCCACCGGCGCGCCGTCGCTGGCGCGGTTCCTGCGCGAGCCTCGTTGAAACGCGGGCGCTAGTTGCCGTCCACCAGTTTCAGGACCGCGCGCTGGCGATCGGGCGACAGCTTCCGGAAGCCTTCCAGCAACTGCTCTTCATCTTCGGAATGCGCGAAGCAGTCCAGCCGCACGGCCGGGATGGCGTCCAGCGACAGGCCGCGCGGCAAGCCGCGGCCCGTGGCCAGCCACTCGTAGTTGACGTCCAGCGCCTCGGCGAGCCTCTCGAGGTTCTTGCTGGTCGGCCGGTGGCCCTCGCCGCGTTCCCAGTGCCCCAGGGTGCCCCGGTGGACGCCGAGCGCGCACGCGGCCTGGGACTGGGTCACGCCTGCCAGGCGCCGCGCCTCCCGGATGCGGTCGGCGATCTGCTTGTTGAACATGTCATCCCCTTGCCCTTCCCGACCGCGTATTGCCCGGGAAATGGCGACGAAAGTCTCGCACGGATTGCGCACCCGGTCACCGATTCGGCTGCGTATGGCGCGCATCGCGCTGTGAATCGCGCAGCGCGCCAATCCGCGTGACTTGCCCAGCAAGCCGTGGGGAACCCCGTAACGCGCTGATTCCCCGCGCCACGCAGCCGTCCGGATGCTGTGAGTTGCCCAGCCACGCCGACAAGGCGCCAAGTGCGGCGTTGACCTCGTCTCCGCAAGCCGTGACCCTTTGTCCCGCAGGACGCACTGGGCCTGCCAAGGCCGATCAGGGACGAGAGGATGCCGGCGACGCCGGCACCTTGGCGGCCCATCAGACATGCGGCAGGGGGCAGGGATGAAGACGAACCACGTGGTCGCACTGGTTGTTGCGATCCTGTTGGCGGTGGCTGCGATCGCGACGGCATGGTCGTACCGCACGCCGGAAAAGGTGGACGTTACCGCTGCACGGATCGGGGCCGGCGCAGCGGATGCGGCGACTGCCGAGGCAGCCGACCAGCCCCCGCCCACCGCGGCGCGGCCACGGCAACACGCCGCGGATCCCGGTAGGGCCGCTATTGCCGCGGACCGGATCGAGATTGGAGACCGTCTCTGGAATCCGGCGACACAGGCGGAAGCCGACTGGCTCAACCGCCATTGGTACCCGACCTGGGAACAAGCCCAGCTCTACAACGGGACCGGAGGTCCATCGGACCTGCCGCCTGACCTGAAAGCCCGTTCGGCCGCCGATATCGTGCTGGCGGAAAAGGTAGCCGACACCAATCGTGCGTATCGCGATGAGGCGCTCGCGGTCCTGCAGAGTGCCGCCGACAACGGCTCGATCTACGCCTTGCAGGCATTTGCGCGCGTATTCGAGGCAGAGGGCGGGCCGGGCGTGCAGTCGGCAGCGTATTACCGAGCGTCCGTGCTGCGCGGCGATTGGGCCGGTGGCTTGGCCAGCCGTGCGCAATTGTCGCCACGCGAACGCTACGTCGCCGATGTCCGGGCGCACCAGATCCTCATGAACCTCGACCGGCGGCGCACCGCGGCCGGTTTGCCCCCCCTGGGCCGTGACGTGCGGACTGGCCTGGAGGGCGCCATCGACGCCTTGGATCAGGGAGGCGTCGGCGGGGGGTAACACGCTGCCTGGATCAACCAGGCTTGGGAACGACCTACACAACACGGAGCGTTACGGAATGAAGAAAACCACATTGCTGTTCGGGCTGTTGTTCTCGGCGGCCGCAGTTGCTGCATGTGTTTACGGCGGCGCCCAGGCGGCGCCTGTGGAGATCGATGCCGACAACCTGCAGTCCGAGGACGCCTGGAGGCAGATTGGGGACGCGTTGGAGAGCCAGTTTGGCAACGCGCTCGTTTCACTCGAGGGGAGCGTCATCGTCCCGGTCAAGATTCCCGGCAGCCCCTACGTCCCGATGAAGATGTCGAAGCTCTGCGGTGAAACCATGAAGGAAGCAGCCAACCGCATCGCCGACGGCGCCGCCGTCACTTATGGGGCCACCGGCGGGGGCGGTGCTCCGGGGTACTACTACGGCGGGGGTTACTACGGCAGCGGTTGCCTGGCCGGTTGTCAAACCGGCACAGTCACGGTCGGCGATCCCGAACGCGCGGACAGCTGAGTACGCCGGGTCTACCAGCAAGGATGAGCAACGCCCCGCACTCGCGGGGCGTTGTTTTTCTCAGGCGGCGCGACGCAGGTCGTCGGCCGCCTTGATGGCCTCGCGGCGGACATGGTCGGCGAGCGCGGGATCGATGATGCTCTTGATCTTTCCGGTCTCGATGCCCTTCTGTGCTGCGGTCTTGAAGTCCAGGATGTCCTCGACCGCGCGTACCGCCTTGCCGGTCGGCACCGGATGCGCGTGCATCTTCAGGAACGCCTCGTTGTTCTTCATCGCCTTGGCCACCAGCGCCTGTTCGGAGGGATCGAGCAGGTGGGCGATGAACCCGGCGTGCTCGCCCATGATCAGCGTCCAGAATTCCGCGGTGCGCGCCTTGTCCATCGACACCTCGCCCTGCGACAGTCGCGCCAGGCGGTCGACGAAGTAATCGCCCTCGCGCGCGGTGTGGTCGAAGAACGTGGGCCACACCAGGCTTTGCAGCTTGCCGGCCGCCTGCTCGTCGCGCAGCCGGTATTCGTACTCGGAATAGCGCTTCACCTGGTCGATGGTCGACTGGTTGAACGCACGGTAGTTGCCGGCGTCCACGTTGCCGGACTTCGCCAGCTGCGCGGCGAACGTTTCCTTGAACGCTTCCGCCTGCTTGCGGACACGGGCCAGTTCCGGACCCGGCATCAGCATGACGAAGAACGCGGCGTGCTCCATCATCTGCTCGTTCCAGAACAGGTTCTCCGCCATCGACAGCGCGGCCGGGTCGCGCGAGCCTGCTTCGGCCAGGTAGGTCGGCTTGGTGCCGCCGCCCTTCGTCACGATGCCGGCGTAACGGCCCGCGGCTTCGGCGGTCGCCAGGAGTGACGTGCCGACCAACGCGAGCCCGCCGACCAGCACGCGTCGCCGCGACATCACCGGCGCGGGAACGTGATCCAGGGTCCTGGTTGCAATGCTTTCCATTCGAGTGCTCCTTCCTGGGCGCCGTGGGGGAGGCGCCCGTGCCCTAGGAAGTAGCACTCCCGCGCGATTACCCGTGGGTTGCATGTGCAAAGCGCAGCGGGCGTTGCGCGCATGAAAAAGCCCCGCAGGAGGATTCGCTCCGGCGGGGCCTGGATGTGACGGCGCCGCGAACGCGGCGCGCGTGTTCAGCGTTTCATCGAGGCGAAGAATTCGTTCATCGCTTCATCGAAGCGAAAAATTCATCATTGGACTTGGTGGTCTTCATCTTGTCGAGCAGGAACTCCATCGCGCCGATCTCGTCCATGCCGTGCAGCAGCTTGCGCAGGATCCAGATGCGCTGCAGCAGCTCCGGCTCGATCAGCAGGTCTTCGCGGCGGGTGCCGGACCGGTTGATGTTGATGGCCGGGTAGACGCGCTTCTCGGCGATTCGGCGATCCAGGTGCACCTCGGAGTTGCCGGTGCCCTTGAACTCCTCGTAGATCACCTCGTCCATCTTGCTGCCGGTGTCGATCAGCGCGGTGGCGATGATGGTCAGCGAGCCGCCTTCCTCGACGTTGCGGGCCGCGCCGAAGAAGCGCTTCGGGCGGTGCAGCGCGTTGGCGTCGACGCCGCCCGACAGGATCTTGCCGGAGCTCGGCACCACGTTGTTGTAGGCGCGAGCCAGGCGGGTGATCGAGTCGAGCAGGATCACGACGTCCTTCTTGTGCTCGACCAGGCGCTTGGCGCGCTCGATCACCATCTCGGCGACCTGCACGTGGCGGCCGGCCGGCTCGTCGAAGGTCGAGGACACCACTTCGCCGCGCACGGTGCGCTGCATCTCGGTGACTTCCTCGGGACGCTCGTCGACCAGCAGCACGATCAGGTGCACGTCCGGGTGGTTGTGCGTGATCGCGGT
>DASTUL010000108.1:0-50053 GCA_035759645.1 Lysobacteraceae bacterium
CAACGGCGGCAGCTACGTCGATGCCGACGGTGAGCTCGTGCGCATGGGCCTCAACGGCGTGGTGGTCACGCCGCTGCTGCCGATGGCCTTCAACGAAACCGAAACCTACGTCGACCGCATGACGGCGATCGTGAGCCCGCAGACCGCAGGCCCGCAGCAGGGAGCCACCGAGTGAAGATCACGGACATCCAGTTCGGCATGCTGCGGGTGCCGTTGAAGACGGCGTTCAAGACCGCGCTGCGCACCGTCGAGCAGGTCGAGGACATCGTGGTGATGGTGCACACCGACACCGGCCACGTCGGCTACGGCGAGGCGCCGGCGACGGCCGTGATCACCGGCGACACGCACGGTTCGATCGTCGACGCGATCCGCCACTACATCTCCCCGCGGGTGATGGGCGAAGACATCGCCAACCTCAACCGGATCACGCGCCTGATCCAGGGCGCGATGGAGAAGAATTCCAGCGCCAAGGCCGCGGTCGAGATCGCGGTCTACGACCTGTGGGCGCAGCTGTACGACGCGCCCCTGTACAAGCTGCTCGGCGGCGGCGACCCGGTCATCACCACCGACATCACCATCAGCGTCGACACGATCGACAAGATGGTGGCCGACTCCATCGCGGCGGTGGAGCGTGGCTTCGACTCGCTGAAGATCAAGGTCGGCAAGGACATCGGCGTCGACGTCGAACGCATCAAGGCGATCCACGCCGCGGTCGAGAACCGTGCCCTGCTCCGCCTGGACGCGAACCAGGGCTGGACCGCGAAGCAGGCGGTGTTCGCGATCCGCGCGCTCGAGGACGCCGGCGTGCGCCTGGAGCTGGTCGAGCAGCCGGTCAAGGCGCGCGACCTGGACGGCCTGCGCTACGTCACCCAGCGCGTGCACACGCCGATCATGGCCGACGAGAGCGTGTTCGGCCCGACCGAGGTCATCGACCTCATCCGCCTGCGCGCCGCCGACATCATCAACATCAAGTTGATGAAGACCGGTGGGCTGTCCAACGCCATCAAGATCGCCGACATCTGCGCGCTGCACCAGGTCGAGTGCATGATCGGCTGCATGCTGGAGACCAGCATCAGCGTGGCCGCGGCGGTGCACCTGGCCGTGGCCAAGGCGGACGTGATCACGAAGGTCGACCTGGACGGCCCGTCGCTGTGCCAGTTCGACCCCGTCGAGGGCGGGGTACTCTTCAACGAATCGGAGATCTCGATTTCCGACGCGCCTGGCCTGGGCATCCGGTCGATCCGGGGACTGGAACCGATTCCGGGCTGAGGGGCGATCGCTTAGGCAATCAGGGGGGAATCCCGCGGCATGTCGTCACTGGTCAAGATCCGGGCAGAGCGTGACCAGATGTCGGCGATCGAGCGCCGCATCGCCGACTTCGTGCTCGACAACGCGCAGCTGTTGCGCGACTACTCCTCCCAGCAACTCGCAAACGCGCTCGGCATCAGCCAGTCAAGCGTGGTCAAGTTCTGCCAGAAGTTGGGCTTCAAGGGGTACCCGGACCTCAAGTACGCGGTCGGCGACGCCATCGCCCGCGCCGACAACGGCGACTCGCACGAGGACACGCCCGCCAACGCCGGCCTGGACTCCTCGCTCGTCGGCGACCTGTGGCGGCGCAAGACCGAGGCGGAGGAAGAAACCCGCTCGATCAACCCGGCCGAAACGCTCGGTGAAGTCGCTACCGCGCTCGCCGGTTCGGTGCGGGTCTTCAGCATCGGCCTGGGCGAGGACGACATCCACGCGCGCGCGTTCGCGCTGCGCCTGTCGTTGCTGGGCATCCTGACCGTGCACAACTTCGACACGGCGCACATGACCGCGAGTGTGTCCGCCGCGGCCGAGGGCGACGTGCTGCTGGTCTTTTCCGAACACGGCAAGCAGCCGGCGCTGTGCCAGATCGCGCGCGCGTTCGGCGAACGTGGCGGCACCGTCGTCACCGTCACCAGGCACACGTCGAACCCGCTGCGCACCTTCGCGGACCTCGCCCTGCTGGTCTCGGCGCACGACGACCGGGCGCACATCGAGCCGCTGCTGTACCACTCGGCGTTGCAGAACCTCCTGGACCGGATCTTCGTGATGCTGTGCGAGGATCACGGGCGCCAGGAACGGCTGCTGGCCAACCTCGACCGCATCCAACCGCTGCTGGAGTCCTGATGGGTCCCACCAACCGCATCCTGCTGGCGCTCGCCGTCGGCGCCGCCACGGGCTTGCTGCTCGCCTGGCTCGACCCCGCCCTCGCCGAGCGCGTGGCCGACGCCGTTCAACCGATCGGCAGGCTCTGGCTCAACGCGTTGCAGATGACGGTGGTGCCGCTGGTGCTCGCGCTGGTGGTGGTGGGCGTCAACACGGCCAGCGATGCGGCCGCCTCCGGCCGCATCGCGCGGCGCGCGATCCTGGTGTTCCTGGTGATCCTGTCGGGCGCGGCGCTGTACGCGATGCTCGCGGCGCCCGCGCTGCTGTCGCTGGCGACGCCCGCACCCGAACTGACGCGGGCGCTCGGCGAGATGACACCCGACGGCATCGCACCCGTGGCGGCGAGCGGCTGGTCCGATTCCATCGTCTCCATCATCCCGAGCAACGCGATCGCCTCCGCGGCCGCGGCGGCCATGCTCCCGCTGGTGGTGTTCGCGCTGTTCCTGGGCTTCGCGCTCACGCGCATCGACCCGGATCGCCGCGCCCTGGCGCTCGGCTTCTTCCAGGCGATCGCCGACGCGATGATCGTGATCGTCCACTGGGTGCTGTGGGCGGCGCCGCTGGGCGTGTTCGCATTGATCCTGGCGGTCTGCGCACGCGCCGGGCTGAGCGTGCTCAGCGCGCTGGGCATCTACATTGCGCTGCTGTGCGTGCTGTATCTGGTGGCGACCGCGGCGATGGTGCTGGTCGCGCGCCTGTGGGGTGGCGAGCCCGTGCGGCGGTTCGCGGTGGCGATCGCGCCGGCCCAGGCAGTCGCCGGCAGCACGCAGTCCTCGCTGGGCACGTTGCCGGCGATGCTCGAAAGCGCGAACGAGCGGCTCGGCTATCCCACCCGCGTCACCGCGCTGGTCCTGCCGATGGCGGTGACGCTGATGCGCCTCACCAGCCCGATCCAGTACCTGGCGGTGGCGGCCTTCGTCGCCTGGGCCTACGGCATCGATCCGACCGCGGCGCAATGGCTGGGCGGCGCGGCGCTGGCGGTGGTGATCAGCCTGGGTTCGGTGGGCCTGCCCGGCCAGGTCAGCTTCATGGCCACCAACCTCCCCGTCGCGGCATCGATGGGCCTGCCGGTCGCGCCGCTGGGGCTGCTGCTGGCGGTGGACACCATCCCCGACGTGTTCGCGACGGTGGGCAACGTCACCGCGGACCTGACGGCGACGAGCGTGGTGGTGCGGCAATCGCGCGACGACGGCTAGCCACGTCCCGCGCGCGGGGCCCTGCCGCTGGCATCCGTGCGAAAATGGGCGTTCGGCCCCGTAGCTCAGCTGGATAGAGCATCCCCCTCCTAAGGGGAAGGTCACACGTTCGAATCGTGTCGGGGTCGCAAAGACATATGCGGATCCCTCCGCAAGAGCCCGCACATCCATGTGCGGACTTTTCAAAAAAGCAGGAGTTTTTCGATGACCCACGCAGTCCTCTCAGCGCTTGGCCTCTCCGGCCAGGAATCCGGCACCTACCTCGGCAACGGGGAGTGGGCCAGGACCGGCGACGCGGGGCTGCTGGAACCGGTGAACCCGACCGACGGCAAGGTGCTGGCGCGGGTGCAGGCGTCGTCGCAGCAGGACTACGACACCATCGTCGAGCGTGCGCAGGCCGCGTTCAAGGTGTGGCGCACGACGCCGGCGCCGCGCCGCGGCGAGGCGGTCCGGCTGTGCGCCGACGCGCTGCGCGCCCACAAGGACGCGCTCGGATCGCTGGTCGCGCTGGAGATGGGCAAGTCGAAGCCGGAAGGCGACGGCGAGGTGCAGGAGATGATCGACATCGGCGAGTTCGCCGTCGGCCTCTCGCGCCAGTTGTACGGCCTGACGATGCATTCCGAGCGCCCGGGCCACCGCATGTACGAGCAGTGGCACCCGCTCGGCATCGTCGGGATCATCTCCGCATTCAACTTCCCGGTCGCCGTGTGGGCGTGGAATGCGTTCGTGGCCGCGGTCTGCGGCGACATCTGCATCTGGAAGCCCTCGCCCAAGACGCCGCTGTCGGCGATCGCGTCGATGAAGATCTGCAACGAGGCACTGCGCAAGGCCGGCTTCCCGGACATCTTCTTCCTGTTCAACGACGCCGGCACCGACCTGGCGCAGCAGTTCGTCGACGACAGGCGCATCGCGCTGGTGAGCTTCACCGGCTCGACCAAGGTCGGCCGCACTGTCGGCGAGCGCGTCGCGCGCCGCATGGGCCGATCGCTGCTGGAACTCGGCGGCAACAACGCGATCATCCTGGACCCGACCGCGGACCTGAAGATCGCGATCCCAGGGATCGTGTTCGGCGCCGTAGGCACCGCGGGGCAGCGCTGCACCACCACCCGCCGGCTGTTCGTGCACGAATCCATCTTCGACGACGTGCTGGCCAAGCTGGTGACGGCGTTCGGCCAGGTCGAGAAGAAGATCGGCGATCCCACCGACCCGGCCAACCTGATGGGCCCGCTCAACAGCCGCGACGCGGTGCAGTCCTACCTGGACGCCATCGCGGCTGCGAAGGCCGCCGGCGGCAAGGTCGAGACCGGCGGCGCCGCGCTCGACCGCGCTGGCAACTTCGTCCTGCCGACGATCATCACCGGCCTGTCGAACGACGCCGACGTGGTCCAGGCCGAAACCTTCGCGCCGATCCTGTACGTCATGCCCTATTCCGACCTGCGCGAGGCGATCGACCTGCAGAACGACGTCCCGCAGGGCCTGTCGTCCTCGATCTTCACCAACGACCTCAGGTCCGCCGAGGCGTTCCTGTCCGCGGCCGGCTCGGACTGCGGCATCGCCAACGTCAACATCGGCACCAGCGGCGCGGAAATCGGCGGCGCGTTCGGCGGCGAGAAGGAAACCGGCGGTGGCCGCGAATCCGGTTCGGATGCGTGGAAGGCCTACATGCGCCGCCAGACCAACACCATCAACTACTCCGACACGCTGCCGCTGGCACAGGGCATCAAGTTCGACCTCTGAGCGACTGACCCATGTACGGCCTGGCCCGGCCCTTCCTGTTCGTGCTGGGAGCCGAGCGTGCGCATGGCGCCACGCTCGGCGCGCTCGACCTGCTGCACCGCGCCGGCGCCTCGCGGCTGGTCGCCGACGGCATCCATCCGTTGCCCACGTCGGCCCTGGGCCTGGCCTTCCCCAATCCCGTCGGCCTCGCCGCCGGCCTGGACAAGAACGGCGCGCACGTGGACGCATTGCTGGCCCTGGGCTTCGGCTTCGTCGAGGTCGGCACCGTCACGCCGCGCCCGCAGGCCGGCAATCCGCGGCCGCGGATGTTCCGCCTGCCCGGCCACCACGCGGTGATCAACCGGCTCGGCTTCAACAACGCCGGCGTCGACGCACTGGTGCGCAACGTCGGGCGGGCGCGTCGCCGCGGCGGGCTGCTCGGCATCAACATCGGCAAGAACCGCGACACGCCCAACGAATCGGCGGCCGACGACTACCTGCACTGCCTGGAAAAGGTCTACCCGCTCGCCGACTACATCACGGTCAACATCTCCTCGCCCAACACCGCGGGCCTGCGCGAGTTGCAGGAGGAGCAGGCGCTGCGACGGCTGGTGGGTACCTTGCGCGAGGCCCAGGAAGCCCTGGGTGCGAAGCACGGCAAGCGGGTGCCGATGCTGGTGAAGGTCGCGCCCGACCTGTCCGACCAGGACATCGACGCCGCCGCGCGCGTGCTCGGCGACCTGCAGGTGGACGGCGTGGTGGCGACCAACACCACGGTGTCGCGCTTCGCAGTCCAGGGTGCGCGCCACGCCGAGCAGGCCGGCGGCCTGTCCGGTGCCCCGTTGATGGAAAAGTCCACGGCGGTGCTGCGCCGCATGCGGACCCGGTTGCCCGAATCGATCCCCATGGTCGGCGTCGGCGGCATCCTGTCGGGCGCCGACGCCGCGGCGAAGATGTCGGCCGGCGCGACGCTGGTGCAGGTCTATACCGGCCTGGTGTACCGCGGACCGAGGCTGGTCGGGGAATGCGTCGACGCGATGCGCCGGCGCAAGGAAGCACCCAGCCGCGGCAACCTGCCGCCCGAATGACACGACTGCCGACATGACCCGGGCGTTCCGGCTGCTGCACGACGCGGACCTCGCGCAACGCAACACGTTCGGCGTCCCGGCACGCGCGCGGTTGCTCGTGGAGGTCACGGACGCGGGCGTGCTGCCCTCCCTGTTCGCCACCGAATTGCGCGATGCGAAAACGGTGATCGTGCTGGGTGGCGGCAGCAACCTGCTGTTCGCCGGCGATCCCGAAGGCCCGTTGCTCGCCCTGCGCGGCGAGCGCATGGCGGTCTTTGGCGAGGACGGAGCCAGCGTGCGGGTGCGTGCCGACGCGGGCGCGAACTGGGACGCCTTCGTGCGCTGGACCCTGGCGCGCGGCCTCGGGGGACTCGAGAACCTCGCGCTGATTCCCGGCACCGTCGGCGCGGCACCCATCCAGAACATCGGCGCGTACGGCGTCGAGGCCAGCGAACGCATTCTCGTCGTCGAAGCCTTCGAGCCGGCGACCGGCGCGATGCATCGCTTCACGCCCGCGGACTGCGCCTTCGCCTACCGCGACAGCGTGTTCAAGCGCGAGCCGGGCCGCTACGTGGTGACCGCGGTCGAGTTCGAACTGTCCCGCACGGCCGCGCCCAGGGTGGAGTACGCCGGCGTGCGGACCGAACTCGACGCGATGGGCGTCGGCGCGTCGCCCACCCCCATGCAGGTCGCCGACGCCATCTCGGCGATCCGTCGGCGCAAGCTTCCCGATCCCGCTCAGGTCGGCAATGCGGGCAGCTTCTTCAAGAATCCGATCGTGGCTGCAGCGTTGGCCGAAGAACTCCAGGCGAAGCATCCGTCGCTGCCGGTGTTCCCGCTTGGCGACGCCGCCTTCGCCAAGCTGTCGGCCGCGTGGCTGATCGACCAGTGCGGCTGGAAGGGCCACCGCGACGGCGATGCCGGCGTCGCCGTGTCCCATGCGCTGGTGCTGGTGAACCACGGGGCCGCGACCGGTGCGCAACTGCTGGACCTGGCGCGGCGCATCGCCGCTTCCGTGCGGGACCGCTTCGGCGTGCCGCTCGAACCCGAGCCCCGGATCGTGGGCGCCGACTGGTGAACGAGACTGCATCGACGGTGCACATGCGCGCCGCGCTGCTGATGCTCGGCAGCACAGTGTTCTTCGCCTGCATGGCGGTGGTCATCCGGCTGGCGTCGGAAACCCTGCATACCTTCGAGATCGCGTTCTTCCGCAACTTCTTCGGCATGCTCGCCGCGCTGCCGCTGCTGCTCAAGCACGGCCCCGGGCTGCTGAAGACCGACCAGCTGCCGCGCTACGTGATCCGCTGCGTGCTCGGCGTGGGCGCGATGTTCGCGGCGTTCTGGGCGATCGGCAACCTGCCCCTGGCGCACGCGATCTCGCTCACCTATTCCTCGCCGCTGTTCGTCACCATCGCCGCGGTGTTCTGGCTCGGCGAGCAGGTCCGCGCCCGGCGCTGGACGGCGGTGATCGTGGGGTTCATCGGCGTGCTGGTGATCGTCCGGCCGGGCACCGAGGGGTTCTCGGGCGGCAGCCTGGTCGCGGTCCTGGCGGCCATCCTGAGCGGCATCGTCGCGATCCAGATCAAGCAGCTGTCGCGCACCGAACCCGCCGACCGCATCGTGCTCTGGACGACGATCCTGTGGGTGCCGATGTCGATCCTGCCCGCGCTCTGGGTGTGGGAATGGCCGGCGGGCATCACCTGGTTGTGGGTGGTCGCGGCGGGCGTGCTGGGCACCAGCGGGCACATGCTCTGGACGCGGGCGCTGAAGCTGGGCGAAGTGTCCGCGCTGCAGCCGATCAGCTTCATGCAGCTGCCGCTGGTGGCGATCGCCGGCTGGGCGCTGTTCGGCGAATCGCTCGACCGCTGGACCGTCATGGGCGCGGCCATCATCCTCTCGGCGAACGCCTACATCGCCCATCGCGAGGCCACCCTGCTGCGCCGCCACGCGACCAACGCGCCGGTGGAGGCCGCCAAGCCGGGCGAGTGACGCACCCCGCCGCTGTCACCCTTCAGGGCGTGCGCGGCACCCCGCGTCGTTGCCACGGATGGCGGTGGTGGTGGAACACCATCAGGAAGCTCGCCACCGCCCACACCGACGCTGCCGTCCAGCCGGCCAGGATGTCCGACGGGAAGTGCACCCCCAAGTACACGCGCGACCCGCCGACCAGCAGCGCGAACGGCATCGCCAGCAGCAGCACCGGCCAGCGCCAGCGCGTGCGCCACGCCAGCAGCACCACGACCCAGGCCAGCGTCATCGACCCCATCGCGTGCCCGCTGGGAAAGCTGTACGTCTCCTCCGGCGCGATCGACGGCCACAGGTCGGGCCGCACGCGTCCGAACACGTGCTTGGTCGCGATGTTGAGCAGGGCCGAGCCGCCGAGCGCCAAGGCCGCGAAGAGTCCTTCGCGCACGCGCCGCTTCCAGGCCAGCACCGCGACCAGAAAAAGGTCGAAGGGCACCACGAACCACGCGTAACCCAGTTCGGACACCAGCAGCTGGAACCGGTCGAGCCCGGGACCGGCGATCGCATGCGCGAACCGCAGCAGCGGGACGTCGAAGTCGAAACCCTCGCCCTCGTGCACGTCTTCGGCCAGCTCGGCAAACCCCCAGAGCGGCAGCAGCAACCCGGCGAACAACAGCAGCAGGCGACGCCAGTACTTTCCGACGAACCGCGCGACGAACCGCGCCTCCCGCAACAGGTCGCGGAGGTTCGCCGCCCTCGCCCGATCAGCTGCCCTGCGCAGCCGTCCCATAGCGCCGCTCGACGTAGGCGTCGACCAGTCCGACGAACTCCCGGGCGATGTTGTCACCGCGCAGGGTCACTGCCTTTTGCCCGTCGATGAACACCGGCGCGACCGGCGCCTCGCCCGTGCCGGGCAGCGAGATGCCGATGTCGGCGTGTCGCGATTCGCCCGGCCCGTTCACCACGCAGCCCATCACCGCCAGCGTCAGGTTCTCCGCGCCCGGGTGGGTGATGCGCCATTGCGGCATGCGCTCGCGCACGTGTTCCTGGACGACCTTCGCCAGTTCCTGGAAGAACTCGGAGGTCGTGCGGCCACAGCCCGGGCAAGCCGTCACCATCGGCGTGAACGCACGCAGGCCCATGGTCTGCAGCAACTCCTGTGCCACCACCACCTCGGTGGTGCGCGACGCGCCGGGATCCGGCGTCAGCGAGATGCGGATGGTGTCGCCGATGCCTTCCTGCAGCAGCACCGCCAGCGCCGCGCTCGACGCGACGATGCCCTTGCTGCCGATGCCGGCCTCGGTCAGCCCCAGGTGCAGCGCGAAGTCGCTGCGCGTGGCCAGGTCGCGGTACACCGCGATCAGCTCCTGCACGCCGCTGACCTTGCAGCTGAGGATGATGCGGTCGGCCGGCAAGCCCAGTTCGACGGCGCGCGCGGCCGAATCCAGCGCGGACCGGATCAGCGCCTCGCGCAGCACGCGACCGGCGTCCCAGGGCTCCTGCCGCGCGGCGTTCTCGTCCATCAGCCGCGTGGCCAGCGCCTGGTCGAGCGAGCCCCAATTGGCGCCGATGCGCACCGGCTTGGCGTATTGAATCGCGAACTCGATGAGCTGCGCGAACTGCGTGTCGCGCTTCCGGCCGAAGCCGACGTTGCCGGGATTGATGCGGTACTTGGCGAGCGCCTCGGCGCAGGCCGGCTCGCCGGCCAGCAACTGGTGGCCGTTGTAGTGGAAGTCTCCGACCAGCGGCACCTCCACGCCCATCATGCCGAGCCGGTCCACGATCCGCGGCACCGCGGCGGCGGACTCCGGGTTGTTCACCGTCACCCGCACGATTTCCGAGCCGGCGCGCCACAACTGCGCGACCTGCTTCGCCGTCCCCTCGACGTCGGCCGTGTCGGTGTTGGTCATCGACTGCACGACGACGGGCGCACTGCCGCCGACCGCGACGGTGCCGACGCGCACCTGGCGGGTATGGCGCCGCGGCGCGGGGCCGAAACCCCATTCGGACAGGGGTGCGGAAAGGCCGGTCGAGACGTGGTCGGGCTGCGCGTTCACCTGCCCATTGTAGGACCGGCGCCCCGAACGCCGGGCGACTGTGCGCTACGCTGGCCCAATGACCACGCGCGACGACGTCCTGACCCCGAGCCAGCTCAATACCCTGGCCCGGAGCCTGCTGGAGGATGCGTTTCCGCTGGTCTGGGTCGAGGGCGAACTGGGCAACGTCTCGCGCCCGGCCTCCGGGCACCTGTACTTCACCCTCAAGGACGCGCGCGCCCAGGTGCGCGGCGCCCTGTTCAAGCCCAAGAGCCAGTGGCTGAAGTTCGTTCCGCGCGAGGGCCTGCGCGTCCTGGCGCGGGGCCGGCTGACCCTCTACGAAGCGCGCGGCGAGTACCAGCTCGTGCTCGACCACATGGAGGAGGCCGGCGAAGGCGCGCTGCAGCGCGCGTTCGAGGCATTGAAGGCGAAGCTGGCGGCCGAAGGCCTGTTCGCGACGGAGCGCAAGCGGCCGCTGCCGGCGTTCGTGCGACGGCTGGGTGTCATCACGTCGCCATCGGGCGCCGCGGTGCGCGACATCGTCAGCGTGCTCGGCCGGCGTTGCCCGATGCTCGAAGTCGACATCCTGCCCGTGCAGGTGCAGGGGGCGACCGCCGCCGCGGGGATCGCCGCGATGCTCGCGCGCGCCGCGGCGAGCGGACGCTACGACACCTTGCTGGTGGCGCGCGGTGGCGGTTCGCTCGAGGACCTGTGGGCCTTCAACGACGAAGCGCTGGTGCGCGCCATCGCTGCGTCGCCGGTTCCCGTCGTCTCCGCCGTCGGCCACGAGACCGACTTCACCCTCGCCGACTTCGCCGCCGACGTCCGCGCGCCGACACCGTCCGTGGCCGCCGAACTGCTGGTGCCCGACCGCGACGACCTGCGCCGGCGCATCGCCACGTTCCAGGCGCGGTTGCAACGCCAGCAACAGCAGCAACTGCGCCAGTCGACCCAGCGCGCCGATCGCGCGGGCCTGCGCCTGGAGGCCCAGCGGCCGCGTGCACGGCTCGACATGCTCTGCCGTCGCCAGGCCGAGTCGCTGCGCCGGCTGGCCGCGGCCTGGCAGCGCCGGCTGGAACGCGAGCAGTCCAACCTGCGCGGCCTCGCGCGCTCGCTCGAGACCGTCAGTCCCCTCGCCACCGTCGCGCGCGGCTACGCGATCCTCCAGCACGAGGACGGCCGGCTGGTGCGCAGCACCACGCAGGCCGACGCCGGCGATCACGTCGAGGCACGCCTCTCCGATGGCACCCTGAAGCTCATCGTGCGCTGACGACGGGAGCCGCCATGCCCGGATTGAAGAAGTCCTACCCGTACTACCTCGCCAACAAGCCGGTCGCCGCCAACACCGACCTGGAAGTCCGCGACAAGTACACCGGCCGGGTCGCCACCCGCGTCGCCTTCGCGGACGCCAGGGCCGTCGACAAGGCGATCGCCGCCGCCCACAAGGCCCGCGGCGCCATGGCGGCCTACCCCCCGCACGCCCGGCGCGAAGTCCTCGAGCATTGCGTGCGCCGCTTCGAGGAGCGCCACGAGGAACTCGCCCTCGCGCTTTGCATCGAGGCCGGCAAGCCCATCCGCGACGCGCGCGGCGAGGTCACGCGGCTGATCGACACGTTCCGCATCGCGGCCGGCGAGGCCACGCGCATCGACGGCGAGGTGATCGAACTGGAAATCGGGGCGCGCACCACCGGCTACCGCGGCATGGTCAAGCGCGTGCCGGTGGGCGCGTGCAGCTTCATCACTCCGTTCAACTTCCCGCTGAACCTGGTCGCGCACAAGGTCGCGCCCGCGATCGCCGCCGGCTGCCCGTTCGTGCTCAAGCCGTCCGAGCGCACGCCGATCGGTGCGCTGGTGATCGCCGAAATCCTGGCAGAGACGAGCCTGCCGAAGGGCGCGTTCTCCATCCTCCCCTGCTCGAACGACGACGCCTCGGCGCTGGTCGAGGACGAACGCCTCGCGCTGCTCAGCTTCACCGGCGGGCTGGTCGGCTGGAACCTCAAGGCGCGCGCCGGGCGCAAGAAGGTCGTGCTCGAACTCGGCGGCAATGCCGCTTGCATCGTCGACGCCGATCCGGGAAAACCGCTCGACTTCGTGGTGGAGCGACTGGTTTCCGGCAGCTACTACCAGTCCGGCCAGAGCTGCATCGGCGTGCAGCGAATCATCGTCCACGACGACGTGTACGAGCCGCTGCGCCGCAAGCTGAAGGCCGCGGTGTCGAAGCTGCGCATGGGCGACCCGCGCGACGAGCGCACGTTCATCGGCCCGATGATCGACGAGGCTGCCGCCGAGCGCGTCGAGGCCTGGATCGCCGCCGCGCGCAAGGCCGGCGCGCGCAAGCTCGCCGGCGGCGAACGCGACGGCGCGATGCTCCCGGCCTGGTTGCTGGAGGACGTGCCGCGCGACAGTGACCTCTATCGCAAGGAAGCCTTCGGCCCGGTGGCGATGCTGGAACGCTTCGATGATTTCGACGACGCGCTGGCGCGCGCCAACGACAGCGACTTCGGCCTGCAGGCCGGCGTGTTCACCGGCAGCCTCGCCCACGCGATGCGCGCCTGGGACCGGCTGGAGGTCGGCGGCGTGGTGGTCGGCGACATTCCCAGCTTCCGGGTGGACAACATGCCGTACGGCGGGGTCAAGCTGTCCGGGCTCGGGCGCGAGGGCGTGCGCCATGCGATCGCGGACATGACCGAGCCGCGCTTGCTGGTGATCCGCGACTGAAGCCGGCTACAGCCCGAACGGCCAGGTTTCCGGCACGCCGCCACCCGGATGATCGTCGGCAGGCAGCGGCGTCACGGCACGCGTCTCGTCGAACCACGCGAACGCATCGAACTGCCGCGGCAGCGTCGCTTCGGCGTAATGGCTCCACCGCTCCGTGTCGGGCCGGTAGATCACGCCGATGAAGCGTTCGAGCCGGTCTTCCATCAACCCGTCGCGCAGGTCCGCGTGCACGCCGTCGCGCAGGTCGACCAGGGCGCGCCCCGCGCTCGCGTCGTGGAACTGGCGTTCGTAGCTGCCGGGCAGTGACGGGACGATGTCCATGACCTGCATCGGCGAATCCCAGTCGCTCGCCGCGGCCACCGTGCCCGAGTGCATGCCGAAGCCGACCAGCGCGGCCTCCTCGCCGAAGCGCTCGCGGCACAACTGGCCCAGGTTGAGCTCGCCGCGCGCGCGGCCCATGTCGGTCTGGCGCGCGTCGCCGATGTGCGAGTTGTGCGCCCAGACCACCGCGCGGCTACCAGGTCCACCTGCGTCGAGCAGGTGCTCCAGCGTCTCGAACATATGCGTGTCGCGCAGGTTCCAGGAGGCCTCGCTGCTGCGGTACATCGCCCGGTAGTAGGCCTCGGCGTTGCGCACCACGCGGGCGTTCTGCGCCGCATCGCGGAAGTGCTCCCCGTCGCGCGCGGTGAACTCCAGCCGCCGTTCCAGCAGCTCGCGCAGGATCGCCAGCACCGGCTGTTCGCACGGTGCATGGCCCGCGTGCATCGCCAACTGTCCGTACTCGGCGGGGCGCTGCGCCCAGGCATCCAGGCACCCGTAGTGGCGCCGCGCGGCACCGGCCAGTTCCGGATCGACCCGGTCGAGGTAGTCGATCACCGCGCGGATCGAGCGATGCAGGCTGTACAGGTCCAGGCCGTGGAAGCCGACACGCAGTTTCGGCGGTTGCCCCGCGTTGTGCGCGCGCAGCCAGCCGACGAAGTCGTCGAGCTCGGCGTTGCGCCACATCCAGGTCGGGAAGCGTTCGAACGCCGGCTCCGCGCCCGTCGGCGGCGGCAGGTGGCGCACGTACCGGTCGATCACCGCGGCATCGGGCCAGTCGGCCTCGACCGCCACGATCCGGAAGCCGTGCGCCTGCACGAGCCGCTGCGTGATCGCGGCGCGCGCGCGGTAGAACTCCGAGGTGCCGTGACTGGCCTCGCCGAGCAACACCACGCGTGCCTGCCCGAAGCGGTCGAACAGCCGCCCGAACGCCGGGTCCTCGAACGCCGGCAACGGCTCCGCCGCCTCGGCGATCAACCCTGGCAACGATGCGGGCTTGCGCCCTGACCGCGAGGGCGCGTGCACCGGACGGTCGTCGCGCCATCCGTGCGCACCGACCAGCGGCACGAACCGCACTTCGCCCAGCGACGGCCGGGTGTCGAATGCATGCTCGGACGTACGCACGATCTTGACCAGGCGCTGTTGCGACTGCTCCCCGACCGGCATCACCAGGCAGCCGCCGATCGCCAGTTGCTGCAGCAGCACGTCCGGCACTTCCGGGCCACCGGCCGCGGCCAGGATCGCATCGAACGGCGCGGCGTCCGGCCAGCCATGCGTGCCGTCGCCTTCGCGCAACCGGATGTTCCCGTAGCCCAGGCGCTCGAAGCGCTCGCGCGCCTGCGCGGCCAGCACCGGCTGCCGCTCGATCGCGTACACCTCGTCGGCGATGGTCGCCATCACCGCCGCCGCGTAGCCGGAGCCGGCGCCGATCTCCAGCACCCGGTCTCCGGGCCCGAGCTCGGCAGCCTCGACCATCAACGCCACGATGTATGGCTGCGAGATCGTCTGGCCCGCGTCGATCGGCAACGGGGAGTCCTCGTACGCGTATTCACGCATGTCGTCGTCGACGAAGGCTTCGCGGGGAACGCGACGCATCGCGGCCAGCACCCGCGGATCATGGATGCCGCGGCGCTCGACCTGGCGTTCGACCATGCGCTCGCGACGGGCGGCCCACGCGTCCATCGCGCCGGGATACCACGCGGCCGGTGATCAGCGGGTCATCACCGAAGCCGCGGGCCGCCCGAACAGGTAGCCCTGGCCATAGACGCAACCGAGTTCCCTGAGCGCCTCGTGCTGGGACGGTTCCTCGATGCCCTCGCCGATCGTCGCGATGCCGAGCGTGCCGGCCAGCGCCAGGATCGCGCGGATCACCGCCAGGCTTTCCGGGCGCGAATCGCCCAGCAGGCCGGCCACGAAACTCTGGTCGATCTTCAGGCACTCGATCGGGAACCGGTGCAGGTAGGACAGCGCGGAGAACCCCGTGCCGAAATCGTCGAGCTGCGCCTGCACGCCCTGGCTGCGCAGCGTGCGCAAGGTGCGCAGCGCCCGTGGCGCATCGTCCAGCAACGCGACCTCGGTGATCTCGATGCGCAGGCGCTTGGGATCGGCTCCCGCACCGTCCAGCAACCCGAGCAGCCGCTCGGCGAAATCGGCCGAGCGGAAATGGCGCGGCGACACGTTCACCGACACGTAGCCGTCGTCGCTGGCGGCCAGGCGCTGCACCGCCTGCGCGTACAGCAGCCAGTCGACCTGCTCGATCAGCCCCGAATCCTCGCCCAGGCCGATGAAGTCGCCGGGCAGCAGCAGGCCGCGGCGATCGTGCCGCCAGCGCAGCAGCGCTTCGTGGCCGATCACCTCGCCGTCGTCGAGCCGCACGATCGGCTGGTAGTGCGCCTCGAACGCGTCGCTGTTGATCGCCCGCCGCAGGTCGGCCTCCAGGTCGAGCAGGCGCATGGCCTCCTCGCGCATCACCTCGTCGAAGACCGCGCAACAGTCGCGCCCGGCCGCCTTGGCGCGATACATCGCGGCATCCGCGTCGCGCAGCAGCTCTTCGCCGGTGCGGTAGCGCGGGTGCCACAACGCAATGCCGACGCTGGCGGACGGGAACACTTCGCGCCCGGCAATCCAGATGGCGGCGCCGAGCGCGTCCAGCACCCGCTGTGCGAGCTCCTGCGCCGCGGCCAGCCCATCGATCCGCTCCACCAGGATGGCGAATTCGTCGCCGCCCAGGCGCGCCACGATGTCGTCCGCGCGCATGGTGGACACGATGCGCCGGCCGGCCTCCACCAGCAGGTCGTCGCCCGCGGCATGGCCGACGCTGTCGTTGACCAGCTTGAACCGGTCCAGGTCCAGGAACAGCACCGCGAACGTGCGGCCGGTGCCGCCCTTGCGTGCGCGGTCGATGGCCGAATTGAGGCGGCCGAGCAACTGGGTGCGGTTCGGCAGCCCGGTCAGGGCGTCATGCATCGCCTGGTACGTCAGCTTCTCCTCGGCGCGCACGCGTTCGCCGATCTGTTCGCGCAGTTCGCTGTTCGCCTCCGCCAACTCGCGGGTGCGCGATTCGACGCGCTGCTCCAGCTGCGCGTGCGCGGCGCGCAGGCGGTCCTGCGCCTGCTTGCGGGCCAGGCCGCTGCCGATGTGGTACGCCACGAACGTCAGCAGTTCCTGGTCGCGCTCGCTGAAGATCACGGCCGGCGAGTAGCTCTGCACCGCGATCACGCCGACCACCATGTCGTCGCGCATCAGCGGCACGCCCAGCCAGCAATGGGACAGCGACCCGTGGCTGCGCAGCACGCCTTCGCGCTCGAGTTCGCGGATCCGCTCGCGGTCGGCGAGCAGCGCGTGGCCGGCGCTGATCACGTACTCGGTCATGCCGTGGCCGATCACGCGGCTGGCGCGCACCGGGTCGCGTTCGTCGATCGAGTACGGGAATTCCAGCCGCTCGCCGTCGTCGGAGAGCAGCGCGATGTAGAAGTTGCGCGCATACAGCAGTTCGCCCACCACGTCGTGGACCTGCGCGTAGAAACGCTCCATCGTCTCGGAGGTGATCGACAGCTCGGCGATCCGGAACAGCGCGCGCTGCAACCGTTCCGCGCGCTGCCGCTCGACGATTTCCGCCTGCAGCTCGCGGTTTGCTTCCTGCAGGGCGTGCGTGCGCTCCTCGACGCGGCGCTCCAGCTCGTCGCGCGCCTGCCTGCGGTCCAGCGCGGTGAGGATGTGCTGGGCGACGAACGCCAGCAGCGCCCGTTCCTCCTCGCCATACATGTTCGGGCGGTCGTAGCTCTGGACGACGATCGCTCCGCTGACGCGGTCGTCGCGGCGCATCGGGACGCCCAGCCAGTCCTGGCTCTCCGGGCCGTGCTTGACGTCGTGGTGGACGCCGAGGTGCTGGCGCACCTTGTCCGAGGCTCCTTGCGCCGGCTCCCCGTGTCGCAGGATCGCCAGGGTCAGGCTGTTGGGCATGTCGCAGCCGTGCAGCTCCTCGCTCGGATCCGCCTCGTACGTGTCCAGCCGGTCGGCGAAATACAGGAACCGCATCGTGTCGCGTACATCGTCGTAGAGCACGATGTAGAAATTCTCCGCGTACATCAGGCTGCCGACCACGGCGTGGATCCGGGCCAGCATCTCGCCCATCTCCAGGGCCGAACCGGACAGGTCCGCGATCTCGTACAGCGCCTGCTGCAGGCGCTCGGACTTCTCGAGCGAATCGATCCGCGCCTGGGCGCGGTGCTCGGCCAGGTGCGCGACGATGATGCGGCGGGTGAGTGCCAGCCAGGCATCACGGGCGACGGCCGGCAAGGGGCTGCCGGGGGTGGCGACGACGACGACTTCCGCGCCATCCGGCGTGGTCCAGCAAGCTTCCAGGGCTTGTGCCTGCCCGTCGTCCGTCCCGTCAAGGAGCGCGCGCGCCCGCGCATGCAGCAATTCGGGCGCGTCGTGGGCGGCCGAGCAACCGGGCGCGGTGCGGGGCTCACGCCAATGCACGACCAGGTCGGAACCGTCCGGGAGCGCTTCGCGCAACGCCTGCGCCAGGCCCGGTCCGGCCGTGCAGTGCGTGTGCGTCGTCGCCCCGTCGATCCGGCCAGGTGCGCGAAGCAGGACCTGTCCCCCGTTCATTGGCCGCAGGATAGCGCGTCACGGGCGCTTAGACTTGCGCGATGAGCGACGCTCCGCAGACCCCGCCCGAAACGACCACCAGCGGCCGCCCTCCGGTCGCCAGCCTGCGCGCGCTGTGGCCCTTCGTGCGGATGCATCGCGGCCTGTTTGCGGCGTGGCTGGTCGCGCTCGCCTGTTCCAGCGCCGCGACACTCTCGTTGCCCGTGGCATTTCGCCGGATGATCGACCAGGGCTTCGCGGCCGGCGGCGGCGGCGCCATCGACCGGGCCTTCATGCTGCTGTTCG
This sequence comes from Lysobacteraceae bacterium, assembly GCA_035759645.1. GTDB lineage: Bacteria > Pseudomonadota > Gammaproteobacteria > Xanthomonadales > Xanthomonadaceae > CAMPJU01. The sequence continues at coordinate 18,109 of DASTUL010000108.1, forward strand.
CGGTCGCGCTGGTGCTGGCGCTGGCGACCGCGGCGCGCTTCTATTTCGTGTCGCTGCTGGGCGAACGGGTCGTGGCCGACCTGCGGCGACGGCTGTACGCGCACCTGGTGTCGCTGGACGCCGCGTTCTTCGACCGCACCCGCAGCGGCGAGCTGGTTTCGCGGCTGACCGCCGATGCCGAGCTGCTGCGCAGCGTGGTGGCGACCAGCATGTCGGTCGCGTTGCGCAGCCTGGTGACCTTCGTCGGAAGCATCGTGATGCTGTTCGTCACCGCGCCGGGGCTGGCGACGTACGCGCTGGTCGGGATCCCGCTGGCGGTCCTGCCGATCGTCGTCGGTGGCCGCCGGCTGCAGAAGATGTCCCGGCTGAGCCAGGACCGGATCGCCGACGCCAACACCTTCGCCACTGAGACCCTCGGTGCCGTGCGCACCGTGCAGGCGCACGCGCGCGAACCGTTCGAACGCGAGCGCTTCGGCGCGGCGATCGGCATGGCGGTGGCCACGGCACGCAAGCGGATCAAGGCCCAGGCCCTGGTCACCGCGGTCGCGATCACCCTCGTGTTCGGGGCGATCACGCTGGTGCTCTGGTCGGGCGCGCACGACGTCGCCGAGGGCCGCATGTCGGCGGGCACCCTGGGCCAGTTCGTGCTGTATGCGTTGATCGGCGGCGGCTCGGTCGGGTCGCTGGCGGAAGTCTGGAACGAAGTGCAGCGCGCGGCCGGCGGCATGGGCCGGATCGCCGAATTGCTCCACGCCACGCCGGCGATCGTCGCGCCGGCCCACCCGCGTCCGCTGCAGACGCCGGTCAGGGGCGAGGTGCGCTGCAGGGGCGTGGTGTTCCATTACCCGCAGCGCCCCGACCTCCCGGCGCTGGAAGATTTCGACCTGCACGTGCGCCCGGGCGAGACCGTCGCACTGGTCGGTCCCTCGGGGGCCGGCAAGAGCACGGTGTTCTCACTGTTGCTGCGTTTCCACGACCCGCAGGCCGGCACGATCTCGCTGGACGGCGTCGACGTGCGCGAGCTGGATCCCGCAGCGCTGCGCGAGGCGATGGCGCTGGTGCCGCAGCAGCCGACGATCTTCGCGGCGAGCGCCGCCGACAACATCCGCTACGGGCGCCTGGACGCCAGCGATGCCGAACTCGAGGCTGCCGCTCGCTCGGCCGAGGCCCACGAGTTCCTGGCTGCCCTGCCCGACGGCTATGCCAGCGAACTGGGCGAGCGCGGCGCGCGCCTGTCCGGCGGGCAGCAGCAGCGCGTGGCGATCGCGCGCGCCCTGCTCAAGGATGCGCCGGTGCTGCTGCTCGACGAGGCCACCTCGGCGCTGGATGCACACAGCGAGCGCGCGGTGCAGCATGCGCTGGAGAACCTGATGGCCGGGCGCACCACGCTGGTCATCGCCCACCGGCTGGCCACGGTGCTCAAGGCCGACCGGATCGTGGTGATGGACCACGGCCGGATCGTGGCGGAAGGCACGCACGAGGCGCTGATGGCCGCGGGCGGGCTCTACGCGGACCTCGCGAAACTGCAATTCCTGGACTGAATCCCCGACCGCAAACGGAGCGCACCCTTGGAAACCCAGACCCTCTATTACGTCCTCGCCGGCGCGCTGGTGCTCGTCGGCCTGGCCGGCGTCGTGCTGCCCGCCCTGCCCGGCCTCCCGCTGATGTTCGCGGGCATGTGGCTCGCCGCGTGGGCCGGCGGCTACGAGCAGGTCGGCGTCGGCACCGTGATCATGCTCGCGGTGCTCACCCTGCTCTCGCTGGGCGTGGACATCGTCGCCGCGCTGCTGGGCGCCAAACGCGTGGGAGCGAGCCGGCTTGCCCTGGTGGGCGCGGCCGTCGGTACGGTGGCCGGCCTGTTCATGGGCCTGGTCGGCATCCTCGTTGGTCCCTTCGTGGGGGCGCTGCTCGGCGAATGGCTGCACGGGCGCCGCCTCGGCATGGCCGCCAAGGTAGGCGTCGGGACGTGGCTCGGCATCGTGTTCGCGGCGGTGCTGAAGCTGACGCTGGGGTTCGCGATGCTGGGGATCTTCGTGTTCGCCTGGTGGTGGTGAACGACGCGGTGAGCAAGGCGTTCACGCCACCCTGAATGCGTCGCGTGGGAGATTGCACTCCCGTCGCACCGTACCCGGAGTCAGGCGATGCCCCTGCGCTGGAGCCGCAAACGCATGCTCACCACGATCCTCGTCACCTTCGTGCTCACCGGGCTGGCCGTCATCATCGGCCTGAACTTCGTCACCCCGACCAAGCAGCTCGAACGCAAGATCGAGCACCGGTTCGCGGTGTCGGACCCGCAGTTCCGGCGCGAGATGTCGGTGATGCTCGGGCCGGCGATCCTGCCCGGCAACCGCGTCACCGACCTGCAGAACGGCGCGGAAATATTCCCCGCCATGCTGGAGGCGATCGCCTCGGCGAAGGAAACGATCACCTTCGAGACGTACATCTACTGGGAGGGCGAGATCGGCGAGCGCTTCGCCGATGCCCTGTCGGAGCGCGCGCAGGCGGGCGTCGAGGTCAACGTCACCATCGACTGGGCCGGCAGCGTGAGCATGGAGGAACGCCTGATCGAGCAGATGGAGGAGGCCGGGGTCAAGGTCGTCCGTTACCGGCCGCTGCACTGGTACAACCTCGGGCGCATGAACAACCGCACCCACCGCAAGCTGCTCGTCGTCGACGGACGCGTGGGCTTCACCGGCGGTGTGGGCATCGGCGACCCGTGGCAGGGCAACGCGCAGGATCCGGAGCACTGGCGCGACATGCACTTCCGCGTGGAGGGCCCGGTCGTCGCGCAGATGCAGTCGGCCTTCAACGACAACTGGATCAAGACCACCGGGCGCATCCTCAACGGGGAGGAATACTTCCCGCCGCTGGAGCAGGTCGGCGGCATGGACGCCCACATGTTCATCAGCTCGCCGGCGGGCGGCAGCGAGAGCATGCACCTGATGTACCTGCTGTCCATCGCCGCGGCCGAGGAAACCATCGACCTGGCGGCCGCCTACTTCATTCCCGACGAACTGATCACCAACGCGCTGATCGCCGCCCGCCACCGCGGCGTGCGCATCCGCGTGCTGATGCCAGGCGACAACACCGACTCCGACGCCGCGCGGCTGGCGTCGAAGGCGGGTTGGGGTCCGCTGCTGCTGGCCGACGTGGAGATGTACGAATACGGCCCGACCATGTTCCACAACAAGATGATGATCGTCGACCAGGAACTGGTGTCCGTCGGCTCGACCAACTTCGACCTGCGCTCGTTCCAGCTCAATGACGAGGCGAGCCTGAACATCTACGACCGCGAGTTCGCCGCGCACATGACCGAGGTCTTCGAGGCCGACCTGGAGAAGACCGAGCGCTACGACTACGCGAAGTGGGAGTCCCGTCCCTGGACCGACAAGTTCAAGGAGATCTTCATCATCCCGATCCGGTCGCAGCTGTAGGCCGGATCAGGCGGGTTCCACCACCACCGGGATGTCGCCCAGCCGCGTCGCGATGCGCGCCTTCCATTCGGCGGGCCCGCTTTCGTGCACCGAGTCGCCGCGGCTGTCCACGGCGACCGTCACCGGCATGTCCTGCACGGTGAATTCGTAGATCGCCTCCATGCCCAGGTCCTCGAACGCAACGACGCGCGACGCCTTGATCGCCTTGGACACCAGATAGGCGGCGCCGCCGACGGCCATCAGGTACGCGGACTGGTGCGCGCGGATCGCCTCGCGTGCCACCGGGCCGCGTTCGGCCTTGCCCACCATGCCCAGCAAGCCTGTCTGTTCCAGCACCTGCGCGGTGAACTTGTCCATGCGCGTGGCGGTGGTGGGGCCGGCGGGGCCTACGACTTCATCGCGCACCGGGTCGACCGGGCCGACGTAGTAGATGAAGCGCCCCCGAAGGTCGACCGGCAGCGGCTCGCCGCGGTCGAGCATGCCGACGATGCGCTTGTGCGCGGCGTCGCGGCCGGTCAACAGCCTGCCGTTGAGCAGCAGCGTCTCGCCCGGCGTCCAGCTGGCGACTTCCTCGCGCGTGACCGTATCGAGGTCGACGCGCCGCCCCTTGGACGCGTCGTAGGTGAGCGACGGCCAGTCGGCCAGCGACGGCGGATCGAGCATCACCGGCCCGCTGCCGTCGAGGGTGAAGTGCGCATGTCGCGTCGCCGCGCAGTTCGGGATCATCGCGACCGGCAGGTTCGCGGCGTGCGTCGGGTAATCCTTGACCTTGATGTCGAGCACCGTGGTCAGCCCGCCCAGGCCCTGCGCGCCGATGCCCAGCGCGTTGACCTTGTCGTAGAGCTCCAGCCGCAGTTCCTCCGCGCGGTTCGACGGCCCGCGCGCCTGCAGGTCGGTGATGTCGATCGGTTCCATCAGCGATTCCTTCGCCAGCAGCATCGCCTTCTCGGCGGTGCCGCCGATGCCGATGCCGAGCATGCCCGGCGGGCACCAGCCGGCGCCCATCGTCGGCACGGTCTTCAGCACCCAGTCCACGATCGAGTCCGACGGATTGAGCATCGCGAACTTGGACTTCGCTTCCGAACCGCCACCCTTCGCGGCGACGATCACCTCGACGGTGTTGCCGGGCACGACCTTGACGTTGACCACGCCCGGCGTGTTGTCCTTCGTGTTGGTCCGCCTGCCGGCGGGATCGGCCAGCACCGACGCGCGCAACCTGTTGTCCGGATGGTTGTACGCGCGGCGCACGCCCTCGTGGACCATGTCCTCCACGCCCATCGTCGCGTCGTCCCAGCGCACGTCCATGCCGATGGCGAGGAACACGGTGACGATCCCCGTGTCCTGGCAGATCGGCCGATGGCCCTCGGCGCACATCCGCGAGTTGATCAGGATCTGCGCGATCGCGTCCTTCGACGCCGGAGATTCCTCGCGCTCGTAGGCGGCGGACAAGCTTCGGATGTAGTCGACCGGGTGGTAGTAGGAGATGTACTGCAGCGCGTCGGCGACGGACTGGATGAGGTCTTCCTGGCGGACGGCGGCAGGCGTGCGTGCAGTGGCTGGGCGAGCGGTCACGGGCGTCCGGGGTGGCGGAAACGGGCATTTTATCGCGCATGCACGTTGCCCTCACCCGGCAGGTTCCAGCATTTCCGCGTTCCCCCGGAGGAGGCCGAGATGCCCCTCGCCCGCGGTGTCCGCATCGTCCTTCCTGCCCTGCTCCTGGCGATCGCGGCGTGCGGCCTGTCGGCATGCGGTGAGCACGCGAAGCTGCCCTTCATGGCAGGGGTCGGACCCGACCCGGTTCTGCCGCCGCCGAACCCGACCCTGATCCCCACCGTCGAGATCGCCCCCGCGGTCGGGTGGCCGGCGGGCGCCATGCCCACGCCCGCCGAGGGGCTCGCGGTCACGGCCTTCGCCACCGGGCTCGAACACCCGCGCTGGCTGCACGTGCTCCCCAACGGCGACGTGCTGGTCGCCGAGACCAATGCGCCGCCACGCCCGAAGGACGACGCCGGCCTGAAGGCGAAGATCATGGGGATGCTGATGGCCGACGCGGGCGCGGCCACGCCAAGCGCCGACCGCATCACCCTGTTGCGCGACGCGGACGGCGATGGCGTGGCCGAATTTCGCTCGGTGTTCCTCGAAGGCCTCGCGTCCCCGTTCGGGATGGCGCTGGTGGGCGACACGCTGTATGTCGCGAACACCGACGCCCTGGTCAGCGTGCCTTACCGCACGGGACAAGTGCGCATCGATGCCGCGCCCACCGAGGTGACGGCGCTGCCCGCTGGCCTGCGCAACCACCACTGGACCAAGAACGTCATCGCCAGTCCGGACGGCAGGCGCCTGTACGTCACCACCGGATCCAACAGCAACGTCGCCGAGCACGGCATGGAGGAGGAATTCGAGCGCGCCGCGATCCTGGAGGTGGATCCGGCGACTGGCGAATACACGGTGTTCGCGAGCGGCCTGCGCAATCCGAACGGCATGGACTGGCGGGGGAACGTGTTGTGGACGGTCGTCAACGAGCGGGACGCGCTGGGCAGCGACCTGGTCCCCGACTACCTGACGTCCGTGCAGCGTGGCGGTTTCTACGGGTGGCCGTACAGCTATTTCGGCCAACACGTGGACGCGCGCGTGCAATCCCCGCGCCCGGAACTGGTCGCGCGCGCGCTCGTCCCCGACTACGCGCTGGGCACGCACGTCGCGGCACTGGGACTGGCGTTCACCGGCGGCGATGGTCCCGCTGCGGGCGCGCTGCCCGCACGCTTCGCGCGAGGCGCTTTCATCGGGCTGCACGGTTCCTGGAACCGCGATCCACCGGCGGGCTACAAGGTCGTGTTCGTACCGTTCTCGGCCGGGCAACCGGATGGTCTTCCGCTCGACGTGTTGAGCGGGTTCCGCACGGAACAGGGCGAGGCGCGCGGCAGGCCGGTGGGCGTCGCAATCGACACCCATGGTGCACTGCTGGTGGCCGACGACGTCGGCAATGCCGTATGGCGGGTGGCGTCGGCTGCACCCTCGCCCTGACCGCCAGCGGGGTCACGCGCCGCTCACGAGACCCGACCTAGCGTGAATGCGGGCCATTCAGGACACATCCCCCATGAACGCGATCGGCATGTTGCAGACAGCAGTCCTGCTGTTCGTCATCACCGCGGCCGGCGGCCTGGTGATGGCCGGAATCCGCCTGTTCCGCAAGCACAATCCACCGGCCTGGCTGTCGATGGTGCACGGGTTGCTAGCGGCCGCGGCGCTGACGCTCGTGGCCTATGCCGCGGTCGTGACCGGGATCCCCTCGCCCGCAGGCTGGGCCCTGGCCCTGTTCCTGGTCGTGGCCGCAGCAGGCGCGGCCATGAACCTGCTGTGGCAATGGAAGCAGCGTCCGCTGCCGGTTCCCCTGATGCTCACCCACGCCGCGCTCGCGGTGGTCGCGCTCGTGCTGCTGGTCGTGGCTGCGTTCTAGGATGCCGGACGATGCGACGCTGGCACCGCTGCTCTGGCAACTGCTCGGCTGGGTGATCCTCCCCGCCTGGTTGCTTGCAGGCGTGGGCGACTACATCGCCCATGCGCGCACGGACATCGCGCATACCTCCGGCGTCGTGGAATCCACCCTGCATCTCGTGCAGACCGCCGAGATCGGCATCCCGCTGCTCGCGTTGCTGATCCTCGAGGTCAACGCGCTGGTCCTGGCGATCCTCGTGGCGGGGGTGGTCGCGCATTCGCTCACCGCGTGGTTCGACCTGCGCTGGACGACGCCGCGGCGGCGCATCCCCGTTGGCGAACAACTGGTCCACGGCTTCCTGTTCGTGTTGCCGTTCGCCGCGCTGGCAATCGTGATCGTGTTGCACTGGCCGTCCTGGATCGAACTGGTCCATCCGTCGGCCACACCGCCGGACAGCTGGAGCCTCCTGCCGAGGGATCCTCCGTTCGACGGCGCGATCATCGCGGCGGTGATCGGCGCCGGTGTCGTGCTGGGCGTCCTGCCCGGCCTGCTCGAGTTCGGACGCACCCTGGCCGCGCGCCGGCGTGCGCACAAGCGATGAGGGCGACGACCCACGCCACTGCCCTCGCGTTGACGATGCTTTGCTGGACCTGTCCGGCGCACGCGCAGGACGTGGACACGGACACGGCAGTCGACCTCGATGCGGTCGAGGTCGTCGGCGCGCGCCGGCCGCTGTCCGCGTTCCCCGGCGCGGTCACCGTCGTCGACGGCGACACGCTCCGGGAAGGCCAGCGCCAGGTCAGCCTGGCCGAGCCGCTGGCGCGCGTGCCGGGCGTCCTGGCCCAGGAACGCAACAACTTCGCGCAGGACCTGCAGGTGCAGAGCCGCGGCTTCGGCGCCCGCAGCACGTTCGGCATCCGGGGCATCCAGCTGGTAGTCGACGGCATCCCGGCCACCGCGATCGACGGCCAAGGCCAAGCGGCCAATTTTCCCCTCGATGCGCTCGACCGGATCGAGGTGCTGCGCGGTCCGCTCGCCCTGCAGTACGGGAACGCCGCCGGTGGCGCGATCGTGGGCTACAGCGGACTCGACGGCGAATCGTCGCGACGCTGGCAGGCTTGGGCCGGAAGCGAGGCGAGCGCTCGCCTGGCCTTGCGCGCGGACGGCGGCAACAGCGGCAACGACGACGCGACCTGGCGCTGGCGCCTGCATGGCAGCCACTTCCGCACCGACGGCGCGCGCCCGCACAGTGCGGCGCAGCGCACGCAGCTCGGCGCCATCGCGCGCTGGGACCCGCGTCCCGACCAGCAGGTGCGCCTCGTCACCGACAGCCTCGTGCAGCCCTGGACCGACGACCCGCTCGGCCTCACCCGCGACCAGTGGGAAGCCGATCCGCAGGGCGTCGATCCGGCCGCGCTGCGCTTCGACACCCGCAAGCGCGTCGGCAACCACCAGGCTGGCGCCCGCTGGCGATGGCGTTACGCAGACGACCGCGAAGCATGGATCGCCGGTCATGCCATCGGCCGCGACATCGTCCAGTTCCTGTCGATCCCGCCGGGTGCGCAACAGGCACCCACCAGTGCGGGCGGCGTCATCGACCTCTCGCGCCGGTCGGCGGGCGCCACCGTCGGCCATCGCTGGCAGGGCGAGCACGGGTCACTGGTGCTGGGCGCGGAAACCGGTCGCCTGGAGGAAACGCGACGCGGCTACGAGAACTTCGTCGAGGATCCGGTGCTGGGCGAACGCGTGGGCATTCGCGGGCGCCTGCGCCGGAATGAGGACAACCTCATACTCGCCACCGACGCCTGGCTCGTGGGCGATTGGCATCCGGCGCCGGCCTGGACGCTGCTCGGAGCAATTCGGCGCAGCGAGTTGTCGTTCTCGTCGGACGACCACTACGTCGCACCGGGCAACGCGGACGACAGTGGGCGCCTGGACTTCGGCGAAACGGCCTGGTCGCTGGGCGTCGCGCGTGCGTTCGCGCGCGGCGAAGGCTTCGCCAGCATCGGCAGCGGCTTCGAGACGCCGACCATGACCGAGCTGGCATACCGCACCGACGGTGCATCCGGCTTCAACCAGGACCTGGGGCCGGCGCGATTCCACAGTGCCGAGATCGGGACGCGATGGCGCCTGGAGGCGATGGACTTCAGCGTTGCCGCCTACCGGATCGACGGACGCGACGAGATCGTGCCTGCGCTCGCGGAGGGCGGGCGGACCAGCTACGCCAATGCGGGGCGGACCCGGCGCACCGGACTGGAGGCGAGCCTGGCCGGCGAGGTCGGCGACCGCTGGTCCTGGCTGCTCGTCGGCAACTGGATCGACGCGCGATTCGAGGAAACGTTCTCGAACCGCGTGGTGCGCAATGGCGAGGAGGACAGCCGGACCGTCGAGGCGGGCAACCGCATCCCCGGCATCCCGTCCGCGCATGGCTTCGCCGAGCTTGCGTGGCAGGCACCGGATGAACGCCTCACGGTCGCGATGGAAGCCCTGCTGCGCGGCAGCGTCCCGGTCGACGACGGCAACACCGACGCGGCGCCCGGCCATGCGCGCTTCGCGCTCGCCCTGCGCTGGCGTTCGCCCGAGCAAGGTGGCTGGCATGGGTTCCTGCGCATCGACAACCTGCTGGACGGCGACCACGTCGGTTCGGTGATCGTCAACGACGGCAACGCGCGGTATTTCGAACCGGCGCTGCCGCGTGGCTTCACCCTGGGAATCGGCTGGACGGGCGCCGACTGAAGCGCACAATCGCGGGATGCCGAAGGCCCACCACCCACCCAACCCCAGCCTGCGCGAACGCTTCGACGCGCTGCGCAACCTGCCGCCGTTCCTGCGCCAGATCTGGGACACCAGTCGCGGCCTGACGCTGGCGGCGCTCGGCCTGCGACTGGTGCGCGCGCTGCTGCCGGTGCTGATGCTCTACGTCGGCAAGCTGATCATCGACGAGGTCGTGCGCCTGGTCGACATCGGCCTCGGCTTCGATGCCCTGTTGCCCGCGTGGCGCGACGGGGTGCTGGACCCGCTGGCGACGCTGCTGGCGATCGAGTTCGGGCTCGCAATCGCCTCCGACCTCCTCGGGCGGATGGTCAGCTACGCGGACAGCACGCTCTCGGAATTGTTCACCAATGCCACCAGCGTGCGCCTGATGGAGCACGCCGCCACGCTCGACCTCGAGGACTTCGAGGATCCGGAGCTGCAGGACAAGCTGGACCGCGCGCGCCGCCAGACGATGGGGCGGATGAACCTGATGAGCATGCTGTTCGGCCAGGTGCAGGACGCGATCACCGTCGCCAGCTTCGCCGCGGGGCTGCTCGTCTACGCACCGTGGCTGATCGTGCTGCTCGCCGTCGCGCTGGTGCCGGCGTTCGTCGGCGAGTCGCACTTCAACGCGCTCAACTACTCGCTCAACTTCGCGTGGACGCCGGAGCGGCGCCAGCTCGAGTACGTGCGCCAGATGGGCGCCAGCGTCGAGACCGCGAAGGAAGTGAAGATCTTCAACCTGCACCGCTTCCTGGTGGCGCGCTACCGGCAGCTCGCGGACGGGTTCTTTTTCGCCAACCGGTCCCTCGCCCGCCGCCGCGCGGCCTGGGGCACGCTGCTGGCTGCGCTGGGCACGCTGGGTTACTACGTCGCCTATGCCTACATCGCCTGGCGCACCGTGCGCGGCGACTTCACCATCGGCGACCTGACCTTCCTGGCCGGCAGCTTCCGCCGGTTGCGGCAACTGCTCGAGGGCCTGCTGGTCGGCTTCTCCCAGGTCGCCGGGCAGGCGCTGTTCCTGGACGACCTGTTCTCGGTCTTCGCGATCGAGCCGGAAATCGTGTCCAGGCCCGGCGCCATGCCCATCCCCCAGCCGATCGCGATGGGCTTCGTGTTCGAAGGCGTCGGCTTCCGCTATCCGGACGCGGAGCGCTGGGCGCTGCGCGGGCTCGACTTCGAGCTGCGCGCCGGCGAGGTGCTGGCGCTGGTCGGCGAGAACGGCGCCGGCAAGACGACGCTGGTGAAGCTCCTCGCGCGGCTCTACGAGCCCGACGAGGGCCGCATCCTGCTGGACGGCCGCGACCTGCGCGACTACGACCTGGACGACCTGCGCGCGAACGTCGGGGTGATCTTCCAGGACTACGTCCGCTACCACCTGACCGCGGGCGAGAACATCGGCGTCGGCCGGATCGAGGCGATGGAGGACACCGACCGCATCCGCGAGGCCGCGCGCCGCGCGATGGCCGACGAGGTCGTCGACGCGTTGCCGGCGGGCTACGACCAGGTGATCGGCCGCCGCTTCCGCACCGGCGTGGACCTGTCGGGCGGCCAGTGGCAGAAGATCGCCATCGCCCGCGCCTACATGCGCGACGCGCAGGTCATGATCCTGGACGAGCCGACCGCCGCGCTCGACGCGCGCAGCGAGTTCGAGGTCTTCCAGCGCTTCAAGGAACTGTCCGAGGGCAAGACCGCCGTGCTGATCTCGCACCGCTTCTCCAGCGTGCGCATGGCGGACCGTATCCTCGTGCTGCACGAGGGCCGGCTCGAGGCCTCGGGCACCCACTTCTCGCTGCTTGCCGAGGGTGGCCGCTACAAGGAACTGTTCGAACTGCAAGCCGCCGGCTACCGATAGGAGACACCCATGACGTCCCTGCCCCGCTCGTTCGTGCTTTCGCTGCTGGTGGCTCCGTGGCTGGTGGCCTGTGCCCAGAACGGCGCCGCGACCGATCCGCCGCCACGCGATGCGTCGGCATCGACCGAGGCCACCCCGCGCCCCATGCGGGTGACCACGATCGCCGACGGCCTGGAACATCCGTGGGCGGTCGCGCTGCTGCCCGATGGCGGGTTCCTCGTGACCGAACGGCCCGGGCGCCTGCGCCGGATCTCGCCGGACGGCGACGTGTCCGCGCCCATCGCGGGCGTGCCCGAGGTGTTCGCCGAAGGCCAGGGGGGACTGCTCGACGTCGTGCTCGCGCCGGACTTCGCTACTTCGCGCCGCATCTACCTGAGCTATGCCGAGCCGGGACCTGGCGGCACCGCGGGCACCGCGGTCGCGCACGCCGTCCTTGGCGACGACGCGCTCACCGATGTCACGCGCATCTACGGGCAGGAGCCGAAGCTCGACGGCGGCATGCACTTCGGCTCGCGCCTGGCGTTCGACGGCGATGGCCATGTCTTCATCAGCCAGGGCGAACGCAACCGGCGCGAGATGGCGCAGGACCTGGGCGTGCTGCAGGGCAAGCTGGTGCGCCTCGGCATGGACGGCGCGATCCCGGAAGACAATCCGTTCGTCGGCACTGCAGGCGCGCGTCCCGAGATCTGGAGCTACGGCCATCGCAACATGCAGGGCATGGCGATCGATCCGCGCACCGGCACGTTGTGGGCCAGCGAACACGGGCCGCGCGGCGGCGACGAGCTCAACCTGCCGCAGCCCGGCCTCAACTACGGCTGGCCCCTCGCCACGTATGGCATGGACTACTCGACGAACGATCCGTACCCCGAAACCATCGGCACGTCCGCGCCGGGCACCGAGCAGCCCCACCACTGGTGGGAGGTCTCACCCGGGTTGAGCGGCATGGCCTTCCTCGCCGGGCATCCGGACTCCGCCTGGAACGACAGCCTGTTCCTCGGCGCGCTGGCCGACGAGAACCTCATCCGCCTGCAGCTGGACGGCAACCGCATCGCCGGCGAGGAGCGCCTGCTCGACGATCGCGGCGCGCGCATCCGCGACGTGCGCGTCGGGCCGGATGGCGCCGTGTATGTGTTGACCGACGCCGAGGATGGCACCCTGCTCAGGCTCGACGCCCCCATCGCGGAGTAGAAGACCCATGGCCGAGAACGAAAACCGCACGATGCGCCTCGCGCTGCTGATCGACGCCGACAACAGCAATCCAGGGCGCCTGCCCCAACTGCTCGCGGAGATCACCAAGTACGGCACGGCCAGCGTGCGGCGTGCCTACGGCAACTGGACCTCCGGGCACCTGGGCGGATGGAAGAGCGGCCTGCTGGACCACTCGATCCAGCCGATCCAGCAGTTCAACTACACCACCGGCAAGAACGCGACCGACAGCGCGCTGATCATCGACGCGATGGACCTGCTGTACACGGGCCGGCTGGATGGCTTCTGCATCGCGTCGTCCGACAGCGACTTCACGCGCCTGGCCGCGCGGATCCGCGAGCAGGGCCTGGTGGTCTACGGCTTCGGCGAACGCAAGACCCCCAATCCCTTCGTTGCCGCCTGCGACAAGTTCATCTACACGGAGCTTCTGGGCGACGACGAGGAGAAGCCGCCGAAGGCCGCGAAGAAGTCCACGCCGACGCTCGGCAAGGACCGGACGCTGGGCAAGCTGCTGCGCAAGGCCGTCGATGCCGCGTCGGACGACAGCGGCTGGGCGCAGCTCGGCGCGATCGGCAGCAACCTGCAGCGGCTGGCGCCGGACTTCGATTCGCGCACCTACGGCTACAAGAAGCTGCGCGACCTGGTGCAGGCGCAAGGCGGGTTCGATGTCGAGGAGCGGTCCGGCGCGGACGGGCGCAGCAACGCGGTATACATCCGCGCGAAGGCCTGAGACCTGTGGGAGCCGCTATAGCGGCTCCTACAAGAGCTTTTCCTGCACGGTGTAGGTGAGCTCGCCGTCCACCACGCGCGCGGGCTTGGTGAAGGGGTGTTCCTCCGTGCGCGTGGGCGTCATCAGGTGCAGCACCGTCCAGCCTCGCGCCTTGAAGTCGTCCGAGATCAGGGCGCGGTGGCATTGCCACCACATCGCCTCGGCGCACATCACCGCCACGGGTTCGCGCGCCGCCAGCGCCGTGAGTGCGTCACGCGCGTCCTGCCACGGCGCAGTCTCCATGTAGTCCGCGTAGCCACGAAAGCTGGTGTTGCGCCAGGCATCGTTGTGCGAATCCGGCTCGGGCCGGCGGCGACCGCCCAGGTCCACCATCGCCACGTAGGCGATCCGCGCTTCCGGCAGGACCTTCGCCATGGTTTCGCCCGAGAACTGCGGGTTGCGTCGCGAGCCCGCGAACCGGCGCACGTCCACCAGCGACCGGATGCCCGCCTCGCGCAGCATCCCCACGAACACCTCCCACTCGCGGGTGGAGTGGCCGATGGTCCAGAGCGTGCCTGCGGTGCCGTCGTGGGCGTGCATGCCCGCAGTCTCGCCAATGGCGAGTCCACGACGCGTGGAGCGCAGTCATGAAACGCCCTTGACGCGCCGGCGACTAGGCTGGACCGAATCGACGGAGACGCCCCCATGACCGCTGCGCCGACCGGCGTTGCCCGCACCGCGCAGATCCTGCGCTTCCTGCTCAAGTACCGCTCCGCGGGCGTGTTCACGGGGCTGGACATGGACGCGGCCGCCGAACAGGTCGACGACCACCCCGCGTCCGGCACGCCTGAGCAGTTCGTCAGCGACCTGGAAGCGCTGGGCCCGACTTTCGTCAAGATCGGGCAGGCGCTGTCGACGCGGCCGGACATGGTGCCGCCCGCATACCTGGAGGCGCTCGAGCGCATGCAGGACGACGTGGCGCCGGTGCCGTTCCCGGAGGTGCGCGAGGTCCTGGAGCAATCGCTCGGCGTGCGCCTCACCAAGCCCTTCGTCGAGTTCGAGGAAGTACCGATCGGCTGCGCCTCCCTCGCCCAGGTCCATCGCGCCCGCCTGCGCGACGGCCGCATGGTGGCGGTGAAGGTCCAGCGCCCCAGCATCGAGCCCCAGATCCGCGCCGACCTCGACGCGATCGGCGCGCTCGCCAGGCGGGCCGACCAGCACACGCGGATGGGCCGCGACGTGCACTTCGCCGACTGGGTGCAGGAGTTCCGCCGGGCATTGCTGGGCGAGCTCGACTACCGGCAGGAAGCCGAGAACCTGGAGCGCTTCGGCAAGCACCTGGCCGACTACCCGCAGTTGTACGTGCCGTCGCCGCTCTGGGACCTGTGCGGCGACAAGGTGCTCACGATGGACCTCGTGGAAGGCACCAAGGTCACCGAGGTTTCCGGGTTGCGCCGCACCGAGGAACACATGGACGACCTGGCGCGCGCGCTGATGCGCGGCTACCTGGACCAGGTGTTCGTGCACGGCGAGATCCATGCCGATCCGCATCCGGGCAACCTGCTGGTGACGCCCGATGGCCGCCTCGCGCTGTTCGACATGGGCATGATCGCGCATGTTCCCCCGCGCATGCGGGAGAGGCTGCTCAAGCTGCTGTTCGCCGCCGTCGACGGACGCGGCGAAGCGGTGGCCAACGAGTCCATCGCGATGGGCACGCGCCTGGAGCATTTCGACGCCGGCCGTTACCAGCGCGAGGTCGGGCAGATGGTCGCGCGCTACGCCGCCCACGCCTCCGGCCGCACGGTGTCCGAGGGCCGGTTGATGCTGGACCTTGTGCGCCTGGGCACGGCGTGCGGGCTGCGCACGCCGCCCGAACTCAGCCTGCTGGGCAAGACCCTGCTCAACCTGGAGCGCGTCGCCGACGCGCTGGCGCCGGACATCGACGTGCGCGAGGTCGTCGAGGGCCACCTGGACGGCGTGATGCGCGGCCGGCTGCGCAAGGCGCTGTCGCCCTCGAGCATCGCCACGGAGCTCATGGAGGTGCAAGCCCTGCTACGGGACGCGCCTCGGAAGGTGTCGGACCTGCTCTCGCTGTTGGCCGACAACCGGTTCAAGGTGCAGGTCGGCGGGCTGGACAAGCTGATGGAGAGCCTGCAGAAGATCGCCAACCGGATCGCCGCCGGCGTGATCACGGCGTCGCTGATCATCGGCGCCGCGCTGATGATGCGGGTGGACACCGGGCCACGGCTGTTCGGCTATCCGGCGATCGCCCTGGTGATGTTCCTGGTCGGCGCGGGGCTCGGCATCGCCATCGTGGTCAACTCACTGCGCAGCGACCTCAAGGCAAAGCCGAAGGAGGAGCGCGGGCCGGACTGACCGCCGCCTATACTCGAAACCGGGCCATCCGGAGGCGGAACGTTGGCAGACCCGCGTGCCACCCGGCTCGACCGGGACGTGGATCCGGGACGCGACCACGTCCTGGGCAACCCCAACGCTGAAATGACGCTGGTGGAGTACGGCAGCTATGCCTGCCCGTCCTGCCACGTCGCCCACGAGGTCATCGCCGGGTTGCGCGACCGGTTCGGCGATCGACTGCGATACGTTTTCCGGCACAAGCCCGTCGCCGACAACGAGGACGCGGAACGTGCCGCGATGCTCGCCGAGTACGCAGGCGCGACCGGCGAGCACTTCTGGGAAGTGCACGACGCCCTGATGACCCGTGGCCCGCGCTTCGACGACGAGGACTTCGAGGCGATCTCTGCGGAGTTCGGCCTGCCGCCACGCGAAGTGCGCGACGAGGCGACGCTGGACGCCGCGCGCCGGCGCGTGCGCGAGGACCTGGCCAGTTCCCGCCGCAGCGGCGCGCTGGTGTCACCGACCTTTTACATCAACGACCGTCGCTACGAAGGCGCCTGGGACGAGTCCTCGCTCGCCGAGGCCTTGCTCGGGTCGCTCGGCCACCGGGTGCATGCCGCGACGCTGGACTTCGTGCGCTGGGGGCCTTCGTCCGGCCTCTCGCTGCTGCTGCTGACGGTGCTCGCGTTGCTGCTGGCCAATTCTCCCGTAGGCGCCGCGTTCCTGGCGTTCTGGGACAAGCCGTTGGGCGTCGGCCTGGGCGATTCGGTCTTCTCGCTCACGCTGCTGCAATGGATCAACGACGGCTTGTTGTCGGTGTTCTTCCTGGTCGTTGGACTGGAGATCAAGCGCGAGTTCACCGTCGGCCGGCTCGCCTCGCGGCGCGCGGCCGCCCTGCCCGTCGCCGGCGCGATCGGCGGCATGGTGCTGCCCGCCACGCTCTACGTGCTGCTCGCACCGCCGGGCGTGGCCCACGGCTGGGGCATGACCATCGCGACCGACACGGCGTTCGCCATTGCGCTCATCGTCTTCCTAGGCGCGCGCGTGCCGGTCGAGTTGCGCGTGTTCCTCACCGCGGCGGTGATCATCGACGACCTGGTCGCGATCGGCGTCGTCGCGCTCTTCTATTCCGGCGCACTGGACGTCGCCTGGCTCGCAGCCGCGGCAGCGACCACGCTGCTGCTCGCCGGCCTCAACCGCTGGGGCGTTCACCGCGCCCTGCCCTACGCGGTCCTGGGCGTGGTGCTGTGGGCCTGCCTGCACGAGGGCGGCATCCACGCCACCCTGGCCGGCGTGGTCCTGGCCCTGGTGACCCCGACCCGTCCGCCACCGAACCTGCGCGCGCTCAACGCGCAGGCAGAACTGGTGTTCCGCGCGGAGACCGCCTACCGCGGCACCGATGCGCTGATGCGACACGGGCCATCGGAGCCATCGATGCGGATGCTGGACGCGATCCACGACCGCATCGAATCGCCCGCCGCGAAACTCCTGCGCACCGCCGAGCCCTGGTCCAGCTATGTGATCCTGCCGTTGTTCGCGTTCGCCAATGCCGGCGTGGTACTGGGTGGCGACGTGCTGGCAGGCCATGGCGCACTGGTGGCGGCGATCGTCACCGGACTGGTGGTCGGCAAGCCGGTCGGGATAGTGACAGCCGCCTGGCTGGCGGCGCGGCTCGGACTGGCAGTGAAGCCCGATGCCTACGGCTGGCGCCAGCTCGCAGGCGCCGGCGCGCTCGCCGGCATCGGCTTCACGATGTCGATGTTCATCGCCGCCCAGGCCTTTCCCGATCCCGGCGAGTTCACCGCGGCACGGATCGCGATCTTCGCGGCATCGCTGCTGGCGGGCGTGGCGGGTACCCTGATCCTGTGGCCCCGCGCGAAACTGCAGGAGGACGCAACGTGATCGAGCTGGTGATCGAACAGCGACGCAAGGACCTCGGTGGCTTCGAGGTCGGCCGCGTGCTTCCCTACATGAAGCGGCGGATGGTCGGCCCCTTCATCTTCTTCGACCACATGGGTCCGGTCGACTTCCCGCCGGGCATCCCCCGCAACGTGGACGTGCGCCCGCACCCGCACATCGGGTTGTCCACCGTCAGCTACCTGTTTGCCGGCGAGATGACCCACCGCGACAGCGTGGGCTCCGAGCAGGACATCGTCGCCGGCGAAGTCAACTGGATGACGGCCGGCCGCGGCATCACGCATTCGGAGCGCTTCGAGCGCTTCCGCCGGGAAGGCGGGCACATGGATGGCATCCAGGCCTGGGTCGCCCTCCCACGCGAGGACGAGGAATGCGCGCCGTCGTTCGCGCACCATGGCGCCGCGGACCTGCCGACCTACGAAAGCGGCGGCATGTGGGCGCGGCTGGTCGCGGGCGAAGCCTTCGGCGCGAAGGCGGCCGTGCACACGCACTCCCCGATGTTCTACGTGCACTGGAAGCTGGACGCCGGCGCGCAAGGGCAGTTGCCCGCGCAGTATCCCGAGCGCGCTGCCTACATCGCCAGCGGCGAGGTCGAGGTCGAAGGCCAGGTGCATGGCGCCGGCCGCATGCTGGTGTTCGCGCCGGGCCGGCCGGTGCTGTTCACCGCGCGGGTGCCATCCGTGGTGATGCTGCTCGGTGGCGAACCGGTCGGCGAGCGCTTCATCGAGTGGAACTTCGTGTCCAGCTCGAAGGACCGCATCGAACAGGCCAAGGCCGACTGGCGCGCCGGCCGCATGAAGCTGCCGGACCTGGACAACGACGAATTCATCCCGCTGCCGGAAGATCCGCCACCGCCCCCGAACCCGATGTCCTGACCCCCGTCGTCCCCGCGCAGGCGGGGACCCATGGATTCCCGCCTGCGCGGGAATGACAGCCTCACTGGAGACCCGACCATGCGACTCGCCCTTGCCGCCGCCATCACCGCCGCCCTCGCTTCGCCCGCCGCCCAGGCGCAGGTGCCGCCGGCCACCAAACCGGAATTGCGCGATATCGCAACCGCACCGTCGGCCGAACGCATCGAGGCCGACATCCGCACGCTGGTGTCCTTCGGCACGCGGCACACGCTGTCGGAAACCGAATCGGACACACGCGGCATCGGCGCGGCGCGGCGCTGGATCCACGCCGAGTTCGAGCGCATCTCGGCCGCGTGCGGCGGCTGCCTGGAGGTGCGCTACTCGCGCGACATGGTCTCCGGCGAGGAACGCATCCCCGATCCGGTCGAAGTCGTCAGCGTCATCGCCATCCAGCGTGGCACCGCGGACCCGGACCGCTACGTGATCATGAGCGGCGACATCGACTCGCGCGTCACAGACCCGATGAACTTCACCGACGATTCTCCGGGCGCGAACGACAACGCCTCCGGCGTGGCCGGCACGATCGAAGCCGCGCGAGTCCTGACGCAGTACGACTTCCCGGGCACGATCGTCTACGCCGCGCTGGCCGGCGAGGAACAGGGCCTGTTCGGCGGCAAGATCCTCGCAGCCGAAGCGAAGGAGGCCGGCTGGCGGATCGAGGCGGTGATCAACAACGACATGATCGGCAACATCAGCGGCATCAACGGCGTGACCGACAACACCACCGCCCGGGTGTTCTCCGAAGGCACCCGCGTGACCGAGACCCCGGAGGAAGCGCGCATCCGCCGCTTCACCGGCGGCGAGGTCGATTCGCCCAGCCGCAACCTGGCGCGCTACATCGACCGGATGGCCGACCTCTACGTGCCGAACCTGGACACGATGATGGTCTACCGGCTGGACCGTTTCGGGCGTGGCGGCCACCACCGCCCGTTCAACGACGCCGGGTACCCCGCCGTGCGGATCATGGAAACGAACGAGCATTACGACCGGCAGCACCAGGACCTGCGTACCGAGGATGGCAGGGTGTACGGCGACACCATCGACGGGGTCGACTTCGACTACGCCGCCAAGCTCACCGCGCTCAACGCCGTCACCCTCGCCGGCATGGCATGGGCGCCGCCACCGCCGGCCAACGTCACCATCGAGGGCGCAGTCAGCCCCGACACCACGTTGAAGTGGACGCGGCCGCCGGCCGCGCAGGCGCCCAACCTCGCCGGCTACAAGGTGTACTGGCGCCTCACCACCGAAGCGCAATGGACCCACGGCGTCTACGTCGGCGACGTCACGGCGCACACGCTGGAGAACGTGGTCATCGACAACTACTTCTTCGGCGTGGCCGCGGTGGCGAAGGACGGGACGGAGAGCCCGGTGGTGTTCCCCGGTGCGGCGGGCAGCTTCGGCGGCTACTGATTCAGTTGTCGCGCGGAAAATGTGCCGGATCGCGGGCCTGCAGGGGCGCGGTCTCGCCATAGCGCAGCCAGCGCAACGCCTCATCCTCGTTGACGAACACCCGCGCGTCGAACCCCGCGTCCTTGGCATGCAGTTCGCAGAACTCGAGCTTGTCCAGGCCCCTGGGCTTGACGTGCGCGATCCGCACGTCCTTCAACACGGAGCCGGCCATCGCGCCGACCAGCACTTGCCAGTCTTCAGCGCTCAGCGGCGGCCCGGTCAGCTCGTCGATGAGCAGCACCGGGCGCGGTCGGACGCGAACCTCGCGTAGCACCCGGGTCCAGTACGCGATGGTGTTGGCCAGCGTATTGGCACCGGAAACATGGACGCGCAGTCCAGCCAGGTGCGGCTGCATCTGGATGTCGAGGTCGTGCCGGATTGAACGGGTGGTCACCGCCGCAGGATACCCCTCCGCCATGGAGGGTGTGTTCAGTGCGCCTTGCGCGGCTCCGAGACTTCCTTCACCACTTCGGCCGTGGCCTTGTCCTTGCCGGCCAGGGCGATGTCGGCCTGAGCCACGATCCCGCTGATCCCGCCACGGCCATCGACGACCACGACGCGCCGGATCTGGTTCTGTTCCATCAGCGCACAGCAGTCGGCGAGGCTACGGTCTTCCTGCACCGTGGCCACCGGGGAGGACATGCACTCGCCCACCGTCATGGTGGCTGGGTCGCAGCCCTGCGCCACCCCACGGATGGCGATGTCGCGGTCCGTGATCACGCCGACGGGCTGCCGTGCGCCGTCCAGCACCGGGATCTGCCCGCAATCGTTCTCGACCATCAGCCGTGCGGCTTCCTGGAGCGTCGTGCCCTGCGTGCAGCAAGCCGGGTTGGCGGTCATCACCGAGCGGATATCCATGCGTGGCACTCCTCATTGGGGAAGGGGTCCGTCACCATGCCGCCACCGCGGTGGGCGCAGGGTGAACTGCCCGGGCAGCCATGCCTTTCGTCAGGGGTCGCCGCCTGCGGCGATGCGGTAGGCTCGGCGTTCCCCTCGACGAGGAAGAGCCACATGAACCACCCGCTTTCGAAGGCGCTGGCCATCGCCATCGCCCTCTCCGCCGCTGGCTGCCAGACCACGGTCCCCCAGGACGACACGCCCTCCGCCACGGAAGCCCCCGATACCGCCATGGCCAACCCGTTCTTCGAAGAAAGTCCGCTGCCACTGCACTACCCGCAGTTCGACGAGATCGAGGACAGCCATTTCGCGCCCGCCTTCGATCGCGGCATGGCCGAACACCTGGCCGAAGTCGAGGCCATCGCCAACAACCCGGCGCCGGCGACCTTCGAGAACACCATCGTTCCGCTGGAGAAGGCCGGCGAGGTGCTCAACCGCGTCGCCACGGTGTTCTTCAGCCTGGTGGGCGCCGACACCAATGACGCACGCAAGGCGATCCAGGCCGAGTACGCGCCCAAGCTGTCCGCGCACGGCGACAAGATCTCGTTGAACCCGCAGCTGTTCGCGCGCGTGCAGTCGCTGTACGACCAGCGCAACGACTTGGGCCTGGATGCCGAGGCCGTGCGCCTCGTCGAGCGTTACCACACCGACTTCGTGCGCGCCGGCGCCAGGCTCGACGAGACGCAGAAGGCGCGCCTGCGCGAGATCAACACGCAGCTGGCAACGCTCGGCACCACCTTCAGCCAGAACGTGCTGGCCGAGGTCAACGATTCGGCGGTCGTCGTCGACACCCGCGAGGCACTGGCCGGGCTGTCGGACGAGCAGATCGCCGCTGCGGCGACGGCGGCCGAGGAGCGCGACCTGCCGGGCAAGTACGTCATCGCCCTGCAGAACACCACCGGCCAGCCGCCCAACACCTACCTGGAGAACCGCGCGCTGCGCGAGCGCATCCACAAGGCGTCGGTGGTGCGCGGCAGCCGCGGCAACCAGTGGGACAACACTGCGATCGTCTCGCAGGTCATGCAGCTGCGCGCCGAGCGCGCGAAGATGCTGGGCTACGACACGCATGCCGAGTACGTGCTCGCCGACGAGACCGCCGGCACGCCGGAAGCCGTCAACGCGATGCTGCGCCGCCTGGCGCCGGCCGCCGTCGCCAACGCGAAGCGCGAGGCCGCGGCGCTGCAGGCGATGATCGATGCCGAGCAGGCCGCCAAGGGCGAGCCCACGTTCAAGCTGCAGCCGTGGGACTGGGCCTTCTACACCGAGAAAGTGCGCCAGGCCGAGTACGACTTCGACGAGAACGAGCTCAAGCCCTACCTGGAGCTGGACCGCGTGCTGAAGGACGGCGTCTTCCATGCCGCCAACCAGCTCTACGGCCTGACCTTCAAGGAGCGCACCGACCTGCCCGTGTACCAGGAGGACGTGCGCACGTTCGACGTGTTCGACGCCGACGGTTCGCAGTTGGCGATCTTCCTCTTCGATCCGTACGCGCGTGCTTCCAAGCGCGGCGGCGCGTGGATGAACGCCTACGTGTCGCAGTCCGGGCTGCTGGACCGCCTGCCGGTCGTGGCCAACCACCTCAACATCCCCGAGCCGCCGGAAGGCGAGCCGACCTTGTTGACCTGGGACGAGGTGACCACCGCGTTCCACGAGTTCGGCCATGCGCTGCACGGCATGTTCTCGGACGTGGAGTACCCGTACTTCGCCGGCACCAGCGTGCCGCGCGACTTCGTCGAGTACCCGTCGCAGGTCAACGAGATGTGGGCCGACTGGCCGAGCGTCCTGGCCAACTACGCCAAGCACTACCAGACCGGCGAGCCGATGCCGCAGGCGCTGCTCGACAAGGTGCTGGCGACGGCGAAGTTCAACCAGGGCTTCGCGACCACCGAGTACCTGGCGGCCGCGATGCTCGACCAGCGCTGGCACCAGGTGGGGGCCGATGCGATCCCGGAGGCCGACGGCGTGATGGCGTTCGAGGCCGCGGCGCTCGCCGCCGACGGCGTCGACTTCTACGCGGTGCCGCCGCGCTACCGCACGCCGTACTTCAGCCACATCATGGGCGGCTACTCGGCCGGCTACTACGCGTACATCTGGTCCGAGGTCCTCGACGCCAACAGCGTGAAGTGGCTGGAGGAGCACGGCGGACTGACCCGCGCGAACGGCGACCACTTCCGCGCCACGCTGCTGTCGCAGGGCGGCAGCAAGGACGCGCTGGAACTGTTCCAGGACTTCGCCGGGCATGAGCCGCGGATCGAGCCGTTGCTGGAACGCCGCGGACTGGACGTGCCGGTCGCGGACGACGTCGCGCCACCGGCCGGCGCGGGTGAAGGCGAAGCGGATCCGCCGACCCAGGGCTGATCCCGCCGCGATCGATCGATCCGAAGCCGCCCGGCGCAATCCGGGCGGCTTCTTTCGTCTGTGGGAGTCAGGCTGCCGCGATCGTGTCGGGCAAGGTCGCCTCGGTCAGGATCGACGCCGGTTCGCGCAACAGCGCGCGTCGGATCTCGCGTGCGTCGGCAGGCGCCACGTCGTCCGGCAACTCGACGGTGCCAGCCACCAGGCTCCCGACCGGGAGCCCGTCACGCCACGCCACCCGCGCGCCCGGCAGGCGCGGCACCTTCACGCCGGGCAGGAGCGTGCCGACGAGATTGAGCGGATCCTGCGCGGACAGCACGACCAGTTCCCCGTCGGGCGCGCGGCGGCGCACGTGGCGCAGCGCGCCGATCGCCTCGGGCAACGCGAACTGCTCGCCGCTGACGCCTGCGACGAAACGGCCGCCGCGGATCTCGCCACGCGCTTCCAGTCGGCGATAGACGCGCAGCAGGTCGCGCCACGGCGGGAGCCACGCGGCCTCGCGCTCGAGCAAGCGCCAGCCCACGACCCCGTACCGGCGCAGCAGGACGCGGGCGATGTGCTCGACATCGTCGGCCTCCTGGGCGGTCGCGTCGCGACGGGTCAGCGACCAGCGGCCCGCATCCTCGATCCCGAACAACGCGGTCCGGCGCCCGCGCCGCGCATGGCGCGAGGGACGGCGCGAGGCTGGCACCAGCAGCGCGCGCAAGCCGGCGTAGCTGTCGCAGTGCACGCGGCCGCGCGCCACCAGCTCGGCCAGCGCGTCCTCCAGCTCGGTGCGCAGCAAATGCGCGCCACCCACCAGTTCGTCGAAGAACGAGGCGCCGTGTTCGCGCAGGAACGCGACGACCTTCTCCGCGCGCGACGACAGCACCGGCTCGTCCTCGTGGCGCACCGCGGCCAGCCGCGACCACAGCGCGAGCTGCCGCCGCGGCAGCACGACGACCGGCGTGCTCCGCACCGACGCGGTGCGCGCCTGGCCCGTGTCGCCCCCGGTGGCGCCACGCAGCCGCGCCCAGGCCACGCGACCGGCCGTGCACAGCTCGTCCAGCCACGAGATCGAGTAGTCCGCCACGCGCGCGGGCAGCAGGTCGCCCTCCCATGCCGCCGCCGGCGCCTCGAACCCCTCCAGTTGCGCCAGCACGCCGGCCAGCGCCTCCGGGCCGTTGACGCGCGTCGCCCTGGTGACGCGCTGCCAGTCGCACAGGAAGCGCATGAAATCGCGCGGCTCGACCGGCTCGATTTCGCGGCGCAACCGGTTGATCGTGTAACGGTGGATGCGCGCCAGCAGGTGGCGCTCGCACCACTCGTCCTCCGGCGCGCCCGGCGTGAACCGCCCGCGCATCGCGTAGCCCTCGCCTTCCAGCCGCAGCAACGCGACGTCGACGGCGGACCGCGACAGGCCCAGCGCGCCGGCGATGTCGTCCGGGGACACCGGGCCGAGGCCGGACAATCGTGAACGCAGCACCTCGACGAGTGCGTCTTCGGCGCTCCACTCGCGGGCGAATTCGGCGGGGGCTTCGAGCGCCGGGTCGAGGGAAGCGTCGGGATACAGGGCCTGTCCCTGCGGCAACCGCTCGGCAGCCACCCAGAGAGCGGCCCTGACCCCTGCCCCTCTCCCGCAAGCGGGAGAGGGGTTCAACCGGGTTGCGCGGTGGTCGCGCGCCAACTTCTGCAGCAGCTCGCTCCAGTGCAGGTTCGCGAGTGCCTCCGCCGCCGTGACGACGCCCAGGCCCATCAGCGCCTCGTGCATCTCGTCGGCGTTGCGCGGCGTCGGCCAGGCGTGTTCGCGCACTTCCTCGATCGCCGCGGCATCCAGCCGCGCGAGGTCGCCGTCCGCGCCCGGGTCGCCATGCCCCCGCGACATGACGGCATGGGTCCGCCGCTCCTCCAGCGGCGCGTCGTCGAGGAATGCATAGGGACGCGCGCTCAGCGCCTCGGACGCGAATGGCGACGGCGCCGTCAGGTCGCAGGCGACGACCTCCAGCTCCCCCGCCTCCATCCGGCGCAGCAGCGCCAGCCAGCCCTCCGTGTCCATCGCCTCGTGCAGGCAGTCGTCCAGCGTCTGCGCGACCAGCGGGTGGTCGGGCACCTCGCGTTCGCCGACCAGGTTCTCGGCGCACGCCACCTGGTCCGGAAACACGGTCGCCAGCAGGTCCTCCGAACGCATGCGCTGCAACTGCGGCGGCACCTTCTTGCCACCCGAAAAGCGTGGCAGCGCAAGCGCGGTCGTCGCGTTCCAGCGCCAGCGCGCGGGGAACAGAGGTGCGTCCAGCAGCGCCTGCACCAGCACGTCCTGCGCGGACGACGAGTGCAGGTAACGCGAGACCTCGATCAGCGGGAAGCTGTGGCTGGTCGACAGCGACAGCACGATGGCGTCCTCGGTGGCCGCCGCCTGCAGCTCGAAGTTGAACTTGCGGCAGAACCGCTTGCGCAATGCCAGCCCCCACGCGCGGTTGACCCGGCTGCCGTACGGCGTATGCACGACGAGCTGCGTGCCGCCCGATTCGTCGAAGAACCGCTCGAGCACGATGCGGTCGCGCGTCGGCATGGTGCCGGTCGCCGCGAGCTGGCCGCCCAGGAACTCCAGCAACTGGCGCGCGGCCTCGGGTACCAGCCCGGCTTCGTCGACCAGCCAGGCGAGCGCGGCTTCCGCGCCCTCGCCGGCCAGCCGCCGCGCCACTTCCTCGCGCAGGCGCGACACGCCGATCGACAGCTCGTCGGTCCGGCCCGGCGCTTCGCCGAGCCAGAACGGCAGGTTCGGCGGCATGCCCTGCGCGTCCTCCACCCGCACGCGCCCGGGTTCGATCCGCACGATCCGGTAGCTGGTGTTGCCGAGCTGGAAGATGTCCCCGCGCATGCTGTCGATGGCGAAGTCCTCGTTGACGCTGCCCACGAGGATGGCCTGCGGTTCCAGGATCACCTGGTAGTCGCCGGTGTCGGGGATGGTGCCGCCGGAGGTGAGCGCGGTGAGGCGCCCGCCCTTGCGGCCGCGCAGGCGCTTGTGCACGGCGTCGCGATGCAGGTAGGCCGCGCGCGTGCCGCGCCGCGTGGCGTAGCCTTCGGCCAGCATCCGGACCACATCGTCGAAATCCTTGCGGGTGAGCGACGCGTACGGCCAGGCGCGGCGGAACCAGTCGTACAGCGCGTCCTCGCCCCACTCGGTGCACGCAACTTCGGCCACGATCTGCTGCGCCAGCACGTCCAGCGGCGCGGGCGGCATCACCAGCGCGTCGAGCTCGCCGCGCCGCACGCAGTCGAGCAGCGCCGCGCACTCCACCAGTTCCTCGCGCGTCGTCGGGAACAACCGTCCCTTCGGTACCCCGCCGACGAAGTGCCCGCTGCGACCCACGCGCTGCAGGAACGTGGCGATCGCGCGCGGCGAACCGAGCTGGCACACCAGGTCGACGTCGCCGATGTCGATGCCCAGCTCCAGCGACGCGGTGGCGACCAGCACCTTCAGCCGCCCGTGCTTGAGTCGCTGCTCGGCATCGAGCCGCAGTTCCTTCGACAGGCTGCCGTGGTGCGCGGCCACGTGCTCGCGGCCGAGGCGCTCGGCCAGGTGCCGCGCGGCGCGTTCGGCCATGCGGCGCGTGTTGACGAAGACCAGCGTGGTGCGGTGCGCCTCCACCAGCTCCGTGAGCCGTGCGTACACGAGGTCCCAGTGCTCGTTGGCCATGACCGGCTGCAGGGCGACCGGCGTCATCTCCAGCGCGAGGTCCCGCTGCCGGTCGTAGCCGATGTCCACGATCGTGCAACCGGGCACGCCGTCCGTGGCGACATTCGCAGCGCCGACCAGGAACCGCGCCACCTGGTCGATCGGCTTCTGCGTCGCAGACAAACCGATCCGCGCCAACGGACGCCCGCACAGCGCTTCCAGCCGCTCGAGCGAGAGGGCCAGGTGGCTGCCCCGCTTGTTCGAGACCATCGCGTGGATCTCGTCCACGATCACCGTGCGCGTACTGCCCAGCATCGCCCGCCCGGAGTCCGACCCGAGCAGGACGTAGAGCGACTCGGGCGTGGTCACCAGGATGTGCGGCGGATTGCGGCGCAGCGCCGCGCGCTCGGCCTGCGGCGTGTCGCCCGTGCGCACCGCCGTGCGGATCGCGACGTCCGGCAGGCCCAGGCGCGCGAGTTCGGCGCGTATGCCTTCCAGCGGCGCCACGAGGTTGACGTTGATGTCGTTGGACAGCGCCTTGAGCGGCGAGACGTAGACCACCTGCGTGGCGTCCGGCAGCGTGCCCGACACGCCCTGGCGCACCAGGTCGTCGATCGCCGCCAGGAACGCCGTCAGGGTCTTGCCCGAGCCGGTTGGCGCCGCCACCAGCACATGGCGCCCCTCGCGGATCGCAGGCCATGCCCCTTCCTGGGCAGGCGTGGGCGCGGGGAACGCGCGCGCGAACCAGGCGGCGACGGCCGGATGGAAGGCCTGGAGGACGGACGACATCGGCCCATTATCCGGCGGCGCGCCGGGCCGGTCCTGAACGGCGCGGCCCGGCGCCCGGCGGTCGTCGGACAGGCCGAAGTAGAGCTGGATCTGCCCGGAATGCGCACGCATCGCACGATCGTCCGACAACCGCGTCGCAGCAGTTGCGACCGTCACGGACCATTGCCGCCGCGGCCGCAAGACTTCCCGCATGGACCCCGCCAAGGACACCCGCTGGCCCGCTGCGCTGCGTCGCTACGCGCACGCCGGCGCGGTGGATCTCGAGGAACAGGTCGACGCCGCATGGCGCCGGTTCGACACGCGCTTCGGCCGCAGCCTGCCTCGCCATATCGCCGCCTACCGCGGGCACGGCGACGCGCGCGGCATCGAACTGCTGGGCCGCGTACTGGCCGAAACGCCGCAGGGCGGGCCGCAGGATGACGACGACTGGTGGGACAACCTGCTGGCGACCTACCGCCGCTTCGAGAGCGACGAGGTGCCGGGCGTCGAGGTGCAGCTCCGGTTCGGCACCGCGAAGGCCGCGGTGACGACCGGCCCGGAAGGCTATTACACGGCGACGATCGAGCCTGCGGCACCTTTGCGCGACGACTGCCTGTGGGAGAACGCGATCGCTTCGCTTGGCGACGGCACGCTCGCCACGCCGCAACCCGTGCTGCAGGTGCCACCCGATGCGCGCATCGGCGTGATCTCCGACATCGACGACACGATCCTGCAAAGCAGCATCACCGACTGGAAGACCGCCGCGCAGCTGACCTTCCTGCACAACGCGCGCACCCGCAAGCCACTGCAGGGCGTGTCGAAGCTGTACCAGGCGTTGCAGGCGGGCCCGGGCGGCGGTGCGCGCAAGGCGCCCATCTTCTACGTCTCCAGTTCGCCCTGGAACCTGTACGACCTGCTCGAGGACTTCATGGACCTCAACGCGATCCCGTGCGGCCCGATCTTCCTGCGCGACCTGGGGCTCGACGAAAAGAAGTTCATCAAGAGCGCCGGGCATGGCCACAAGCTCGAGCGCGCCGCCGGCCTGATCGAACGCTACCCGCACATGCGCTGGGTGCTGCTCGGCGATTCGGGCCAGGCCGACGCGGAGTTGTATGCCGAGGCGGCGCGCACCTTCGGCGACCGCATCGCGGCCATCTACATCCGCGATGTCGATCCGTTGCTGGACTCGCCGCTGGACAAGTCGGTCGACGGCCACATCGAGCGCGTCGCCGGCACCCCGGTCCCGATGCTCCGCGCACGCGACAGCCTGGCGATGGCCGAGCATGCGGCCGGTCTCGGGTTGCTGGATCCTGCGCGCCTGGCCGACATCGCCGCCGAAGTGGAGCGCGATGCGGAACGCCCGGGCCTTGGCGAAGCGGCGACGGAGGAAGCGGTCGAGTCGGCCGTCGAGGACACCGGCAAGGGCGTCAGGCAAGCGGCGCGCGCGGTCCAGCGCGCAGCGAAGTAACGCTCAGCCGCCTTCGAACAGGGCCCGGTATTCCGGCGCGACATGCGGCAGCAGCACGGTGGCGGGGACATCCACCGTCTGCGTGCCCGCCGAGTACGGACCGACCTGGTACGGCGGGAACACGAAGCGCAGGCCCGCCAGCTTGCCGTCCTCGCCAGGGATCGGCTCGAACTCGCCGAAGTTGTCCGGGTCCGGCCCGGTGCCGGCCTCGATCATCGAGCCGGCGCTGCGCATCATGTCGGCGCGCGCCTCCGGTGCAATGCCGTTGGCGTCCATGCGCAGCGACAACGCCGCGAACAACTGTTCCCGCACGTGGCCGGAGATCGCACGCCAACCCGACGCTTCCGGTATCAGCAAGGCGGCGGTCAGCATCCGGCCGTGCTTCGGCAGCCACACGAAACGCCGCACCAGCGGTTGGCCGTGCGCACCGCCGAGGTAGCTGCTGCCGTCTGCCGCGACGGCCACGACATCCGGCGACGCGTGCAGTTCGACGAAGGCGAGCGACAGGTCGTAGGGCCCCGGCACGGTCGGGTCGCCGCCATCGGCTTCCGGCGTGCCCAGCGCCTGCTGCAAATCGTCGCGCGCGGCCTCGGCATACGCCTTCAATTCGGCGGCCAGCCCCGGGTGCTGCACGACGGAACGCGGATAGCTGATGCCGACGATGTAACCGTCGCCGGTCTCCATGACGTCCTCGAGCGCGACCGGCGCGACCTCGGTGCCGGCCCTGCCAGCGTCCTGCGACGCGCCGTCGGCACCCGGCGCCTGCGCATCGCGCTGGCACGCGGCGAGCGCCAGGAACAACAGGCAGATGGGCAGGCTGCGCGGCAGGCGCGACATCGCGGGTCCCCGGTCGATGAATGGGGGCAGCGTAGCCACCCGCGCGTGATGCCCGCATGCAAAAACGATGCGCAAAAAAGAAGCCCGGCCAATGGCCGGGCTCCTGGGTGTTGCCTGTGCCGACCCGAAGGCCGGCGCAGAGGCCTTATGCGGCCTGGACTTCGTCCGCCTGCAGGCCCTTCTGGCCCTGCACGACCTTGAAGGTCACCTTCTGGCCTTCCTGCAGCGACTTGAAGCCGGTGCCCTGGATGGAACGGAAGTGCACGAAAAGGTCCGGGCCCGACTCCGGGGTGATGAAGCCGAAGCCCTTGGCGTCGTTGAACCACTTGACGGTTCCGGTCTGACGATCCGACATGTTTTTTAACTCCTTGAAGCGATAGTTGCGGTGTACACGGTCGCCTTCCAAAAGGTCGTACCGGACTGTCGAGCAAGGGGTAATGACGCGAGAGCGATGTAGCGGATCGTTGGATCTACCGCATCGGAGCCACGATGTACCGTGATCCCGGCATGAACAGTGGGGGCACCATACCCCAATTCGCGGCGGAAGTGTGAACAGGGGGCCGGGGCGTTCAACGCCCGTTGGCGGGCCCTACCAGTCGGTCCGTCCCGGCAGCAGCCCGCGCAGCTCCGCGTCGGTCAGGTTGCGCCACTGCCCGGGCTTGAGGTGGCCGAGCTTCACGTTGCCGATCCGCACCCGCAGCAGTTGTTTCACGCGGTGGCCGAAATGCGCCGCCATCAGCCGGATCTGCCGGTTCAGCCCCTGCACCAGCACGATCCGGAAGCCGAAGCGGCCGAGCTTGCCGGTCCGGCAGGGCAGCGTCAGCTGCCCGTGCAGCGGCACGCCCTTGGCCATGCCGCGCAGGAATTCCGGGGTGACCTCGTGGTTGATCGCCACCAGGTATTCCTTCTCCAGCTTGTTCTCGGCGCGCAGGATCTCGTTGACGATGTCGCCGTTGCTGGTCAGCAGGATCAGGCCCTCGGACTCCTTGTCGAGCCGGCCGATCGGGAAGATCCGCTCCTGGTGGCCGACGAAATCGACGATGTTGCCTTTCACCGCCGACTCGGTGGTGCAGGTGATCCCGGCGGGCTTGTTGAGCGCGATGTACACGTGCCGGCGCTGGCCCTTGGCCGCCGCGCGCGCGCGCAGGACCTGGCCGTCGATGCGGACCTCATCGCCCTCCCCCACCTCGGCGCCGATCCGCGCGCGCAGGCCGTTGACGGTGACCCGTCCCTCGGCGACCAGGCGGTCGGCTTCGCGACGCGAGCAGAACCCGGTGTCGCTGATGTGTTTGTTGAGGCGCATGCGGGGCCGGCGGTCGGATCGGGGCGCGCATTCTACGCGCCCGCGCGTTGGCATTCCGCGCGCTTGGTTCTTCACTAGCCCCGCGCGAGCCAGTGCAAAGGACAAGTGGCTGCGCGATCGGCACAACGACTGGGCGCCGCTGCATTACCTCATGGAGAGCTTTGGCCCCTACTGCGTCGGCCTCGCCCGCTTCCGGCCGCTTCCCGAATGGAAATCCGGAGGAACGGGCAGGTCTGCTTGGAAGCTCCTCCACAATCGATCTACCGCTTCACTCGATT
Organism: Lysobacteraceae bacterium; assembly: GCA_035759645.1. Taxonomy (GTDB): domain Bacteria; phylum Pseudomonadota; class Gammaproteobacteria; order Xanthomonadales; family Xanthomonadaceae; genus CAMPJU01. The sequence continues at coordinate 49,699 of DASTUL010000108.1, forward strand.
GGGTTCCTTCGCCGCAGGTCCTTCGACTGGCCAGATACTTTCCCCGAACGCAAGCTTCAAAAAAAGCCGGACGGCCATCTGCACATCCTCGCCACTCGGTGGCCCCTGCCCAAATTTCAGGTGCCGACCATGCGTCTCGTATCGACCGGACTTTCTCGACCGGCAGGACAAACGTGTGCGCAGTTTTCAGCGTGGTCTCGACGCCTGGAGGGGGAGGAGGACTCAGTGCTCGATTTTCGACGCGCACCCACATTTTCGAACCTTGCGGAACCATCTCTACCCGCCAAGCTTGTGGATTGTCAGCGAGCAGCCAGTCACCAATCACGGCTGTGTACTGTTCGGCCGGCTCAGCAGG
>DASTUL010000109.1:0-13683 GCA_035759645.1 Lysobacteraceae bacterium
CACTGCGACCTGGATGGCGCGCGCACCGAGGGGGCGGTGACGATCGGGCCGTTCGCGCGACTGCGCCCGGGCACGGTGCTGGCGGACGGCGTGCACATCGGCAACTTCGTCGAGACCAAGAACGCCACGCTCGGCGTCGGCAGCAAGGCCAACCACCTCGCCTACCTGGGCGACGCGACGCTCGGCGCCGGCGTCAACGTCGGCGCGGGCACCATCACCTGCAACTACGACGGCGCCAACAAGTCCAGGACCACCATCGAGGACGGCGCGTTCATCGGCTCCAACACCTCGCTGGTCGCACCGGTACGCATCGGCAAGGACGCCACGATCGGCGCCGGCAGCGTGGTCACGAAGGACGCGCCCGACGGCGAGCTAACAGTCGCCCGCGCCCGGCAGGGCGTCATCGAAGGCTGGCAGCGCCCGAAGAAAAAGTAGGGAATCGCGGCTTACGCCGCTCCTACAGCTGGCGATCGTTCCGGGCGGCTAGGAGCGGCGTAAGCCGCGATCCTTAGTCGGGCAGGACGAGGGAGACGCACAGGCCGCCGCCGTCGCGGTTGAGAAGGGCGATGCGGCCGCCGTGGGCTTCGGCGATCTCGCGGGCGAGCGCCAGTCCGAGTCCCGTGCCGTGGCGCTTGGTGGAATAGAACGGCAGCAACGCGTTCGCCAGCACCGCCTCGGTCATGCCGCTGCCGCGATCCAGGACGTCCAGGCGCCAAGCCTTCGCACCGCGGCGCAGGGACAACGCTACCTCGCCATCGGCCGAGCCCGACTCGTGCGCGTTGCGCAGCAGGTTCAGCAGCGCCTGCTCCAGTTGCGCCACGTCGAAACGGCCGATGTCCGCGCCGGGAACCAGTCGCCGGCCCTCGTAGCGGAAATCGACCTGCGCGCGCAACTGGTCCACGAAGCGTGCCCATTCCACCGGCTCGCGCCGCGGCGCAGGCAGCTTGGCGAAGCGCGCGTAGTCGCGGATGAAGCCCTCCAGGTGGCGCGCGCGTTCCTCGATGGTCGCCAGCGCGGCGGGCAGGCGCTCGTGCTGGCCGCGGCGCAGCAGCTCCGCGCCCGAATGCGCCAGCGATGCGATGGGCGCCAGCGAGTTGTTGAGCTCGTGGCTGATGACCCGGATGACCTTCTTCCAGGTCTGCACTTCCTGGCGGCGCAGTTCCGCCGTCAGCTGGCGCAGCAGCACCAGCTCGTGGCGCCGCCCGTTGAGCCGGAACATGCGCCGGGCGAGGTGGTAGATGTCCTCGTCGTCCTGGTCGTCGGCGACGACGGTGAACATGCCGTCGCCACCGCGCTCGAATGCCTCGCGCATCGCCGGCGGCGCCTGCTCGAGCAACGCATCGAACGCACGGCCTTCCAGCCGCCGTCCCTCGCCGAGCAGCTTCCGCGCCGCCAGGTTGGCGTGGACGATCCGCCGCGACGGGTCGACCAGCACCATCGCCACCGGCGTGTGCTGCACCATCGTGTCGAGCAGCAGTTCGCGTTGCACCAGCGACTGGCGCTGCTCGCGGAGCACTTCGCCCAGGCGGTTGTGGGCTTCGACCAGTTCGCCCAGTGCGCCGCGTCCGTCCCACGACAACCCGAAGCCGTAGTCGCCGTCCTTGTAGCTGGCCACCGTGCCGGCCAGCGCGCGGAACAGCGACGCCACCGGAGAGAAGGCGCGACGAACCTGCCAGGCGAGCAGCGGCGCGACCACGCCGACGGCGATCGCCCACGCCACCCACGCTCGTGCCACCCAGTCCTGCAGCCACAGCGCAAGCCCGGCCGCCAGCGCGGCATGCAGCACCGCCACCACGGTGACGACCAGGCCCAGCGGCAGGCGGCGCAACCAGCGCATCGCGTGGCCGTCAGTCGCGGCGGATGCCGAGCCGGTCCAGGCGGCGGTACAACGCCTGGCGCGACAGCCCGAGTTCACTGGCGGCCTGCGCCAGCACGCCGTCGTTGCGTTCCAGCGCCGCCTCGATTTCCGCGCGGTTCGGTTCGCCGGGATCCGGGTGATGCCGCGCGCCGGCGGCCGGTGCAGGCAGGCCCAGGTCGGCCGCTTCTATGCGCTCGTGCGCCGCCAGCAGCGCGGCGCGCTGCAGCACATTGCGCAACTCCCGCACGTTGCCCGGCCAGGCATGCGCCAGCAATGCGCGCTCGGCGTCGGCCGACAACGTGCGCCCGCGCGGCAGGAAATGGCGCGCCAGCGGCAGGATGTCGTCCGGTCGCGCGGCCAGCGCCGGCAGCGCCAGTTCGATCGCGTTGAGCCGGTAGTACAGGTCCTCGCGGAACTGCCCGGCGCGGATCATCGCCTGCAGGTCGGCATTGGTCGCGCTGACGATGCGCACGCGCACCGAGCGTTCGCGGTTGGCGCCCAGTCGCTGGAAGCGCCCCGTCTCCAGCACGCGCAACAACTTCACCTGGCCGGCCGGGGGCAGGGTGCCGATCTCGTCCAGGAACAGCGTGCCGCCGTCGGCGGCTTCGAATTTGCCCTCGCGCGCACGGGTGGCGCCGGTGTACGCGCCGGGTTCCGCGCCGAACAGTTCGGCCTCGACCAGTTCGCCCGGCAGCGCGCCGCAGTTCAACGCGACGAATGGCCCGTTCCGCACCGCCGAATTGGCGTGCACGATCTCGGCGAACTTCTCCTTGCCGGTGCCGTTGGCCCCGGTCAGCAGCACGGGCAGGTCCGACCGCGCGACCTGCACGGCCAGCGCCAGCAGGCGCTCGGTCGCCGGGTCGGCCCAGACGATGCCGCGCAGGTCGTGGTCCTGCTCCAGCGAGTCGCGCCGCCGGCGTTCGCCGCGCACGTGTCGCGCGAGCGCGCGGCGGGTCTCGGCGAGTTCGATCAGGTTGTTGACCGTTGCCAGCAGCTTGCGGTCGTCCCAGGGCTTGGCCAGGTAGTCGGCCGCGCCGGCCTTCACCAGGTCGACGGCGGACTCCAGGTGCGTCCATGCCGTGAGCAAAATCACCGGCAGGTCCGGGTGCGCCGCGCGGATCCGCTCGAACAACGCGACGCCTTCCTCGCCCGACGTCGTGTCGGCCTGGAAGTTCATGTCCTGCACCACGAGGTCGATCGGTTGACCAGAAGCCGCACCTGCTTCCAGCGCGGCCAGCCCGTCCTCGGGCGACCGCGCTGCGCGGGTGTCGATGTCATGCAGCGAGAACAGCGTTTCCAGCGCCGTCGCGACCGCGGGGTTGTCGTCGATGACGAGGACGGTGGGCATCACGCCGCCAAGGGTACGACGTCAGACGCTCCTGGTCGCGACCGCCGGCGGCACCGCCGCCGCCCGGCGGGCGGGACCGAACACCGCGATCTGCCCAAGCAGCCACAGGGCAACCGCGCCGACGGGCAGGTACAGCGCCGGCAGGCGCGGCAGCTCGTAGCGTTCCATCAGCAGCTGGTTGATGCCGTAGGCCATCAGCATGCCCAGCACGATCCCGATGGTGGCCAGCAGGAAGTTCTCGGTCTGGAAGTAGCGCAGGATCTGGCCGCGGGTGGCGCCCAGCGCGCGGCGCACGCCGATCTGCTTGGTGCGTTGCGCGACCCAGAAGCTGGCCAGGCCGACGATGCCCAGTGCCGTCACCACCAGCAACGCCACGATCACCGCCACCAGCAGCCACGCCATCGCGCGGTCCTCGCGGTAGTAGTCGCGGCGCATCTGCTCGAGGGTCATCGAGTTGTCCTCGAGCAGGATGCGGCTCGGGCCGTTGCTGCGCACCACGTCCATCGCGGCCTGCAGGACCTCGGCGCGGCGGGCGGGATCGTCGACGCGGATGAGGTAGTTGCCGCCCAGCGAGTAGGGCACGCGCACCGGCAGCAGCATCGCGTGCTCGTAGTCGCCGCCGTAGTCGTTCGGCCGGATCATGTGGTCGACCACGCCCACGACCCGGATCGGCGTCGGACCCCAGCTGTAGAAGTGGCGGCCGACCACTTCCGACGGCGTCTCCCCGGGCCACATGGTCTCGACCATCCTGGTGGTGATGATGGCCGCGGGCAGGCCGACGTCGGCGTTCGGCGCGCTGAAGGCTTCCCACTCGACGAACTCGTCCGGATTGAAGTCGCGGCCCGCGACGAGCGTCAGGCCCAGCGTCTCGAACAGCTGGTCGCCAGCCAGGTACGTGGTCGCGTCGAGTGTCGGGTGGGTCTGGTCCTCCTCGAGGTTCACCGAGCTGTTCCAGGACGAGTTCCAGTACGGGACCTGGTTGACGGACTCGGCGGCGACGACGCCGGGCAGGGCGCGGAGGGCCGCAAGGTCGGTGGCCGTGAGTGCGGCGTTCTCCGCTTCGTCGCGACCGCCACCGGCCACGTTGACGCGCACGATGGTGTCCTCGGGCATGCCGCTGACGCGGTCCATGCGTTCCAGCCGGCTGCCGATCAGGAACAGCGCGTTGCAGACGATCGCGCAGCTGAGCGCGATCTCCAGGATGATCACTGCGGCCGCGGTCTTGTGGCGGCGCAGCGAGGACAGGATGGGGCGGAGTTCCATGGTCATGCTCCCGGTCATTCCCGCGAAGGCGGGAATCCAGTGGTTGGGTTATTGGCTCTTCAACTGGATGGCCGGCGCGACCTGGCAGGCGCGCCAGGCCGGCAGCAACCCCGCCAGCACGCTCGCGCCGATCGCAAGCGCGATGGTCAGCAACAACATGGCCGGGTCGAGATTGGCGAGCTCGGCATAACTCGACGGTTGCTGCCGCACGGCCCACAACCCGAGCACCGCGAGCCCAAGGCCCACCGCGCCGCCGACCAGGCCGATGGTCCCGGCCTCGACCAGGCACTGCGCGAAGATCGCGCGACGCGAGGCACCGAGCGCGCGCCGGACACCGATTTCGCTGCTGCGGCGCAGGAACTTCGCCAGCAGCAGGCCCACCGTGTTGAGCAGGCAGACGACCAGGAAGCCGAACGCCAGCCAGACCTGCAGGCGCACGTCGCTGGGCACCACTTCGTTGAACTCCAGCCAGCCCATCAGGTCGTGCAGGCGGACGTTGGTCGGGCGCTCGAAGCGTCCGGCCGCGCGCTGCGCGTCGGAGTAGTTGACCAGGTACTGCCGGTAGTCCTCGACCTGGTCCGGCGTTTTCAGCTCGACCCAGTACTGCAGCCACGTGCAGGACGCATTGAGCCCGATGTTGCCCTCCGGATCCTCCTCCCCTTCGTCGCCGCCGTCCCAGCAATCCATGCTGCCGTTGCGGCCCAGCCTCAGCTCGATCGCGACCGACAGGGGGATGAACACCTGCTCGACCTCGCCGAAACGGTCCATGTTCATGTCGTAGAACCGAGGCGTCGGGCGCCAGTCGTCCAGCACGCCGACGATCCGGAAATCGTTGCCGTCCAGGCGCACGGTGCGGCCGACGCTGTCGGCGTCGCCGAACAGGCGCTCGTTGAGCTCCGAGGACACGACGGCCACGCGTTCGCGACGGTCGTCCGCGCCCTTGTCCCACCCGGCGCCGTATTGGAACGGCGTTTCGAACATCGGGAAGAAGTCCGCCGAGGTGTAGCGCGCGTCGACGATGAAGGGAGCCAGCCCGGACGTGGTCGGTTCGATGGCCAGGCCGCCGCCGGTCATCACCGCCTGGCGGTCGCCCTTCGCGTCGCGCAGCAGGTTCTCGGCGTCGCGCCGGGTCATCTGGAACGCGGGGTCGTCGCCCGGCGTGAAGCCGTCCGAGCCACGCGGGTCCATTTGCGGGTAGAACAGCTGGGCGCTCTTGTGCGGCAGCGGATCGCCGGACAGCACGTGGAACACGGTGAGCGTGGTCATCGCCGCGCCGATGCCCAGCGCGATGCCCAGCACCATCAGCGCGGTCAGCGCCTTGTTGCGCTTGAAGCTGCGGAAGGCGAGGTCGAGGTAGTAGGCGAACATGGGCGGCTCCCTTGGGTCGCGGGTGCGGTCAGGCGTCGGTGTCGGCGTGCGAGCGCACCAGCGCCGGCTCGGCCGACAGGTCCGTGGCCATGCCGTCGACGATGTGCACGTTGCGCTGCGCGCGCGCGGCCAGCTCCGGATCGTGGGTGACCATCACGATGGTGGTGCCCGAGGCGTTGATCTCCTCCAGCAGTTCCAGCACGCCACGCGCCATCTGCGAATCCAGGTTGCCGGTCGGCTCGTCCGCCAGCAGCAGGCGTGGCGAGCCGGCGAGCGCGCGCGCGATCGCGGCACGTTGCTGCTGGCCGCCGGACAGCTCCGCCGGGTAGTGCTTCATGCGCGAGCCCAGGCCGACCTGCGACAGCGCATCCTCGATCCGCAGCTTGCGCTCGGCTGCCGGCATGCTGCGGTAGCGCAACGGCACGTCCACGTTGTCGAACAGGTTGAGGTCCGGGATCAGGTTGAAGCTCTGGAAGATGAAGCCGATCTTCTGGTTGCGCAGCCGGCTGCGCGCGTCGTCGGACATCCCGCTCACGTCCTCCCCGTCGAGCAGGTACTTGCCGCCGGTATAGGTTTCCAACAGCCCGGCGATGTTGAGGAACGTCGTCTTGCCCGAGCCCGACGGCCCGGTGACGGCGACGAACTCGCCTTCGCGCACGTGCAGGTCGAGGGAGCGCAGGGCGTGGGTCTCCACCAGTTCGGTGCGGTAGACCTTGGTGACGGCTTGCATGTCGAGCATGGGTGGGTCCTCGTTGCTGTCTGGAACCCCGCCTGCGCGGGGATGACGGTGGGTCTGTCAGTTGATCTTCACGCGCTCGGCGTCGCCGAACTGGTCGCTGCCGGAGACGACGATGCGGTCGCCTTCCTTCGCGCCTGCCACGATTTCCACGGCGCCCAGGCTGCTGGCGCCGGTCTGCAGCGGCGTGCGCACGGCCGTGTCGCCATCCATGACGTAGGCGTAGCGACCGCCGCCCTGGTCGATGAACGGGCCGCGCTCGACCATGAGCACGTTCTCGCGGGTGTCGAGCAGCACGCGCACGCCCAGCCGCTGGTTCTGGCGCAGGCCGGGCGGGGCGTCGCCGGTGAAGCGCAGGCGCGCGGTCACTTCCCCGCTCACGACCTCGGGCGAGACGGCGGAAACCTCGGCCGGATAGGTGTTGCCACCGCCGGTGAGTTGCGCCGGCATGCCGATCGCCAGGTCGCGCGCGAAGCTCTCCGGGACGCGCGTCTCGACCTCGAACTCGCCCAGGTCGACCACGCCGAGCACCGGGGCGTTGGCGGCCACGTTCGCGCGCTGGTCGACCAGCACCTGGCCGACCTGGCCGTCGAAGGGGGAACGGATCGTCAATGCGTCGACCTGCCGTTGCAACTCGGCGACCACCGCGCGCTGGCGGTCTGCCAGCAACTGCCGGTTGCGGGTTTCCAGGCCGGCCCCTTCGCCCTGCAGCGCGAAGGCGCGGCGCGCGTGCTCGACGCCGAGTTCCGCGCCCTTCAAGGCATCTTCGGCGCGGGCCACGTCGATCTGTGCGATGGCGCCGCCCTCGAAGGCGCGTCGGTTCCGCTCCAGGTCGCGCAGCGCGGCCTGGCGGTCGATCTCGGCCTGGTCCAGTGCCTGGCGTGCGGCGGAACGCGCCACCTGCGCGTCGAGCGCGGCCCGTCCGGCCTCGGCCTGCAGTCCCGCCAGCGTCGCTTCTTCCTGCGCCAGCCGGCTGCGCAGCTCGGGGCTGTCGATGGTGGCCAGGACGTCGCCCTCTTCGACGGCATCGCCCGCGACGACCGCCAGGTCCACGGTGCCGCCCGCGACCGCGTACAGCGTCGGGCTGTTGGCGGCGATGACGCGTCCCTCGGCCGAAATGTCGCGCACCAGGTCGCCGCGGCTGACCTCGGCGATGCGCACGCTGTCGGCGTCGAACGAGCGGCTGCCAGCCGCCCAGCCGGACACCAGCCACCCGGTCGCCAGCAACAGGCCGACGCCGATGGTGCCGCCGAGCAGCCATCGCCGGCGGTCGCGCTGCGGCTGCCGGCTGGCGAGGGATTTGTCCTGTGCGGAAGTGTCTCGGATGCTCATGCCCCTTTCACATGCAGGAACCGTGCCAACGGCCAAGGCCTTGATCCCACAAGCGTTCGCGGCCGGACGTTCGCGTCCGCGGACACCGTCGTGTCCGCCCGGACACTCACGGCCTCGCTAAACTGGCGCACCCCCGGAGGAAGCAAGCCCTATGTGCGGAATCGTCGGCGCCATCGCCGGTCGCGACGTGGTCCCGGTGCTGATCGAGGGCCTCAAGCGACTCGAGTACCGCGGCTACGACTCGGCGGGCATCGCGGTGCTGGGCAACGACGACGTGCGCCGCGTGCGCCGTACCGGCCGCGTGGTCGAAATGGAGAAGGCCGCGCAGTCCGAAGCGTTTTCGGCGCAGGTCGGCATCGGCCATACGCGCTGGGCGACGCATGGCGGCGTCACCGAGGCCAACGCGCATCCGCACATCAGCTGCGGCGACCTGGCCTTGGTGCACAACGGCATCATCGAGAACCACGAGGCCCAGCGCGAGCGCCTGGCCGCGGCCGGTTACACCTTCGAATCGCAGACCGACACCGAGGTCATCGCGCATCTGATCCACCACCACGTTGCTTCCGGGTCGGACCTGCTCATGGCCGTGCAGCACGCCGTGCAGGAACTCGACGGTGCGTACGCCATCGCGGTGATCGACAAGCGCGACCCGGAGCGCATGGTCGCCGCGCGCATGGGTTGCCCGCTGCTGCTCGGCCTGGGCGACGGCGAGAACTTCATCGCGTCAGACGTGTCCGCGATCTTGGCAGCCACGCGCCGCGTGATCTTCCTGGAAGAAGGCGACGTCGCCGAGCTGCGCCGCGACAGCGTGCGCGTGTTCGATGCCGACGGCCGCAAGGTCGTGCGCGAGGTGCATCACTCCGAGGTGTCGCTGGCGACGCTGGAACTGGGGCCGTACCGCCACTTCATGCAGAAGGAGATCCACGAGCAGCCGCGCGCGCTGGCCGACACCATCGAGGCGGTGATGGACAACGGCGCGTTCTCGGCGGAGCTGTTCGGCGCGGATGCCGAGCGGGTGCTCGATGGCGTGGAGGGCGTGCAGATCCTCGCGTGCGGGACCAGCTATTACGCCGGCATGGTCGCGCGCTACTGGATCGAGGCCATCGCCGGCCTGCCGTGCTCGGTCGAGATCGCCAGCGAGTACCGCTACCGCACGGCGGTGGCCAACCCCAACCAGCTGGTGGTCACCATTTCGCAGTCGGGCGAGACGCTCGACACGATGGAGGCACTCAAGTACGCCAAGTCGCTGGGGCAGTCGCGCACGCTGTCGATCTGCAACGTGCCCGAGAGCGCCATCCCCCGGGCGAGCGCGCTGGTGTTCTACACCCGCGCGGGCGCCGAGATCGGCGTGGCTTCGACCAAGGCATTCACGACGCAGTTGGTGGCGTTGTTCACCCTCACGTGCACGTTGGCGAAACTGCGCGGCCGCCTGGGCGTCGACGAAGAAGCCGGTTACCTGGACGCGCTGCGCCAGTTGCCGGGCAGCGTGCAGCATGCGTTGAACCTCGAGCCGCAGATCGTCGCCTGGTCCGAGCGGTTCGCGCCGAAGGACCACGCATTGTTCCTAGGCCGCGGGGTGCACTATCCGATCGCGCTCGAGGGCGCGCTCAAGCTCAAGGAAATCTCGTACATCCACGCCGAGGCCTACCCGGCGGGCGAGCTCAAGCACGGCCCGCTGGCGCTCGTTGACGCGGAAATGCCGGTGGTCGTGATCGCGCCGAACGACGGCCTGCTGGAGAAGGTGAAGTCCAACATGCAGGAAGTCCGCGCACGCGGCGGCGAACTGTTCGTGTTCACCGACGAGGGCAGCGCCTTCGGGCCGTCCGAGGGCGTGCACGTTATCCGGGCGCCGCGGCACGTCGGCGTGCTCAGCCCGATCGTGCATACGATCCCGGTGCAGATCCTGGCGTACCACACGGCGCTGGCGCGGGGCACCGACGTCGACAAGCCGCGGAATCTAGCGAAGTCCGTCACGGTGGAATGACGGGTTTTCCTTGTAAGCTTCGCGCCGGGACGGCGACGCGGACGCCGTCATGACAACCCGTTGAGGGGGCAACGGGCACCCTGACATTGCGGCGGTCCGACCGCCGGAGTCACGAGATGCCTTTCGAGATCGTTGTCGACGAAGTTGCGGGAATCGTACGTACCCGTTACAGCGGGGAGATCTCTCTCGACGAACGCATGGCCGTTGCCTGCCAGATGCTGGTAGAGGCCGAGAGGATCGGTGCCTATCGGCTGTTGATGGACTTCCGCGATGCCCAATCGCTGAGCGGCGATCCGGAGTCCTGCAAGTTGATCGCCGATCATTGCACGCCGCGCCTCCCGCCCGATGCGCGGCTGGCCTACCTGCTCAGGTATGACCACCAACTCGACGGCTCGCTCGAGGCGCTGGTGCGCAGCCGAGGCGTGCGCGCCGAGCGCTTCAACGACGCCAATGCAGCCATGGCGTGGTTGCAGGCCCCCGACCAGGTTGACTTCGACGCCATCGCCGAGGCCGACACCACCGTCCCGACGAACCTGCATCGGGCTTTCCAGGTCGTCGGGGAGGTGATCGACTTCGGAACCCCGGTGTCCCCCGACCAGTTCGCAGCGATCGGGGAGCTGGTGCACGAGTTGCTCGCAACCGGCATGGACGAAGCGGCCGTCCGGGGGATCGCAGGCCGCATGGCAGTGGCGATCCAGCCACGGGCTCGCAGCTGAAGAGGCCGCCCGCCCGTCAGTGCGTGGGCGGCGACCAACGCAGCGTCAACAGCCACTCGCGCCCGGGTTGCCGGTAGAACGACACCGTTTCGTACGCGCGGTCGAAGACGTTGGCCACGCGCGCCTGCAACGTCCATGCCTGGGCAATCCGGTATTCGGCGCGCACGTCGAGCAGGGCATGGCCGGGCAAGCGCCGCCCGTTCGCCGCGTCGTCGTAGCGGTCGCCTTCGGCCAGGCCGGTCAAGCCGAGGCTGAGATCGCCGAAGTCGCGATCCAGGACGAGCCGAAGTCCATAGCCGGCACGGCGCGGTAGTTCACGGCCCGCGTTGAAACCCGCGAGTTGCTCGGTGTCCAGCCAGCTCGCGCTGGCGTCCACGTCCCAGCCGGCCAGCGAGGTTTCCAGGCCGAGCTCGGCCCCGCGCATCCGCGCGCGCTCGATGTTGGCGGGCAGGCCGAGGGCGACGTCGTAGGCGATCAGGTCGTCGACGCGGGTGTCGAACAGGTCCAGCCGCCAGTCGGCGCGTGCACCGTCGAAGCGGATCCCCGCCTCCGCCGATTCCGACGATTCCGGGCGCAGCGCGGGATTGCCGAAGAACGGGTAGTACAACTCGTTGAAGGTCGGCGCCTTGAACGCGGTGCCGTAGCCGGCGGTGACCCGCCAGGCATCCGCGAAGGACAGGCCCCAGGCCACGTTGCCCGTCGTGTGCCGGCCGAACTGGTCGTTGTCCTCCTCGCGCACGGCCAGTTGCAACGCATGGGCGCCGAACGAGCCCTGGTATTGCGCGAACACCGCCCGGCTGGCACGACGCGTCCGGTCGTAGGGCGTGTCGCTGTGCACCGTGTCGCGCAGCCAGTCGACGCCGAGCGTCACGAGTTGTGCGTCGTCCATCGTCCAGTCGGCCTGCACCGTCGCGCTGTCGCGGTCGGTATCGAAGACACCCATGGGGACGTAGTCGCCATCCGCGACCTGCCACGTGTCCGACGCGTCAGTGTTGCGACCTGCGGAAGCACGCACTTCCAGTCCCTCGACGCCGGTCCAGGTCGCGCCCGCACCGAACACCTGCTGGCGCACTTTCGACAGGTTGCCGAAATTGCCGTCGTACGCATTGCGGCCCTCGGCATGCAAGGCATGCAGGTCGAACTGGAAGGCGTCGCCGACGTGCATGCCGCCGCGGGCGGACACCGACTTGTTGCTGTACGCGTCGCGGTCCGGCTGCGGCACGACGATGAAGCAGCCACCCGAGAACGGACTGGGCGACGCGACGCGGCAGGCGTCGATGCCTTCGTCGTTCCGGTAAGCCGCATCCACGCCGAACCACGCCGTATCGCTGCCGCCGCCGATGCCGGCGCTGCCGCTGGACTGCCCGTGGCTGCCGATGCCCACGGTGGCCCGCGTTGACAACCCGCCGCGATGGCGCCGGGTAAATACCTGGATGACGCCGCCGATCGCCTCGCTGCCGTACAGCGCCGAGCGCGGGCCGCGCACGATCTCGACGCGCTCGATCAGGTCCACGGGCAGGTCCTGGAACGACACGAGCCCCGATGTCGCCGAACCGATTCGCACGCCGTCGACCAGCACGACCACGTGGTCGGATTCGGCGCCGCGCAGGAACAGGGTGGACAGCTTGCCGGCGCCCCCCTGGGTGGACATTGAGATGCCGGCACGGCCGCGCAGCAGTTCCTGCAGCGAGCGCGCCTGGCTGCGAGCGATTTCCTCGCGGTCGATCACCTCGACCGGTGCGAGCGACGCGTCCACGGTGGTGGCGGTGCGGGTGGCGGTGACCACGACCTCGTCGAGGTCGGTGGGATCGCCCGATGCGAAGGCAAGGGCGAGGAACAGCGGTGACACGTTCATTGGCGAGGCTCCGTCACGCACGCACCCGTGCGCGTTGCAATGGATGGCGTCGCGAACGGAAGGCGGATGGCGAGGGCACCGGCGACGGCGCCGCCGCCGTGGATGCCCTCCGCATCACGACAAGTCTGCTCCGTGGCCGGTCTCCGGGCTCGCGAGTGGTTGCCTGCGACAAATGCTGCAGGACAACCCGGCCTTCGCGCCTTCCCGTGCTGGTGCACAGTGGCGGATGCGAAGGCCTTGGCTCGCTTACCGTTGCGGGGGCAGCGCCGGAATGGCGTCTTCCGACGCGTCACCGGCTTCCCGTTTCAACCTCCGGACGAACGTCCTCGGGTCACCGCGAAGCGCGCACAGTGTAGGGCAAAGCTTCGCCGCCATGGCGGCTCCCACAAATCAGTCGTCGTCGCCGCGACCGCCCTGCGTGGTGCGCACGGGCCCGGCCGGCGGCCGGTTGCGCGGTGGTGGCAGGTCGGCGATGGCGGCTTCCGCCTCCAAGACCAGTTGCCGGCGGCGCGCCTCGGGCACGTCGCGCCAGTGGCAGTCGAGGATCGCGCCCTCGAGTGCATACAGCAGGTTGAGGCTCGGGCGGAATCCCGCGCGCTTGATGCGCATGAAGGCGCCCAGCGGCCCGGCCTCGGCCAGCGCTTCCGGCGTGTGCAGCCCGACCTGGCGGAGCCAGGCGGCGGACTTGGGGCCGATGTTGCGCAGCTTGGCGTCGGGATTCACGTCAGCGTTTCCAGGAACACGCGCGCGATCGCCTCGATGCCGGCCTGGTCGTCCGCGTCGAAGCGGCCGGTGCGCGGGCTGTCCAGGTCGAGCACGCCGACCAGCGTATCGCCGCGCAGCAGTGGCACCACCAGCTCCGAGCGCGACGCCGAGTCGCAGGCGATGTGGCCGGGAAACGCGTCCACGTCCTCGATCCGCTGGGTCTGGCCGGTGCTGGCGGCGGCACCGCAGACGCCCTTGTCCAGCGGGATCCGCACGCACGCGGGCAGGCCCTGGAACGGCCCCACCACCAGCTCGCGCCCGTCGAAGAAATAGAAGCCCGCCCAGTTGAGGTCCGGCAACGCGTTGAACAGCAGCGCCGAGAGGTTGGCGGCGTTGGCGATGCGGTCGGGTTCGCCGTGCACCAGCGCGCGCGCCTGGTCCAGCAGCTGTGCGTACTGTTCCGGCTTGCTGCCGGTGAGCGTGGAAGCGGTGAACATGCGGGCAGTCTAGCCGGTCGG
>DASTUL010000110.1:0-4932 GCA_035759645.1 Lysobacteraceae bacterium
ACCGGCACGCTGTTCGCCTGCGAGCAGGCCGGCATCGCCCCGGACATCCTCTGCACGTCGAAGGGCCTGACCGGCGGGTTCCTGCCGCTGGCCGCGGTGCTGGCCACGCAGGAACTCTACGACGGCTTCCTGGACGACTCGCGCGAGCGCGCCTTCCTGCACTCGCACAGCTACACCGGCAATCCGCTGGCGTGCGCCGCCGCGCTGGCGTCGCTGGCGATCTTCGAATCCGACGACGTGCTGTCGCGCAACCGCGACCGTGCCGCGCGCATGGCGACGCTCGCCGCGCCGTTCGCAGGGCATCCGCACGTCGCCGACGTTCGCCAGTGCGGGATGATCGTCGCGTTCGAACTCGCACGGGACGGCGACCGCGCGCGGCCGTTCGATCCCGCGCAGCGCGTGGGCCTGCGCGCCTATCGCGCGGCGCTCGACCTGGGCGTGGTGCTGCGCCCGCTGGGCGACATCCTGTACTGGATGCCGCCGTACTGCGTCGACGACGCGCAGCTCGAGCTGCTCGCGCGCACGACGCTGGCGGCGATCGATGCCGCGACGGGGGACGCATGCGCCTGACCCGGGTCCATGTCGATGCGCCGCTGGCCGTCGGCCTGCGCGTGCCGCTGCCCGCGGCCGCGGCCAACCACCTGCAACGCGTCCTGCGCCTGGGCGAGGGCGGCACCTGCGTCCTGTTCAATGGCGACGGCAACGATTACGACGCGCGCATCCAGACCGCGGGCAAGCGCGAGCTGCTGGTCGACGTCACCGGCTATCGGCCGGTCGACAACGAGTCGCCGCTGCCGGTCACCCTGGTGCAGGGCGTGGCCCGCGGCGAGAAGATGGACCTGATCCTGCAGAAGGCCACCGAACTCGGCGTCGTGGCGTTCGTCGCCGTCGACAGCGAGCGCAGCGAAGTCAGGCTGGACGCGGCGCGGGCCGCGCGCCGCGTGGCGCATTGGCGCAGCGTGCTCGCGTCCGCGTGCGAACAGTGCGGGCGGGCGCGCGTCCCGACGATCGACGCGCCGCTGCCGCTCGCGGCGGCGCTCGCGGCGCTGCCAGGAGGCAGCACCCGGTTGTTGCTGGATCCGCAGGGCACGCGCGACATCGACGGCCTGCGACTCGAGGAGCGATTGCCGATGTCGGTCGTGCTGGCGGTCGGCCCCGAGGGGGGCTGGTCGCCGCGCGACCGCGAACACCTGCAGGCGGCGGGCTTCGAGGGGTTGCGGCTGGGTCCGCGGATCCTGCGCACCGAGACCGCGGGCCTCGCCGCAGTGGCGGCACTTCAGGCGCGCTGGGGCGACCTGCGCTGACGCAAGGCGGGCAGCTCAGGCCGCCTCGGCCAGCGCCTCGTCGATCATGGCCTCGAGCCGGCCGACGTCGGGCAGCAGCGCCGGATCGTCGTTCAGGCGCACCAGGCCGAGCACGCCCGGCGGCAACGGTTCGCCGGGCTCCACGCCGACCAGGCCGGCCTGCGACACGGTCACCAGTCGCGGGAAGCCCTGGGTCAACACGGCGAAGAACGGCAGCTTGCCCTGCCCACCGAAGGCCTTGAGCACGATCATCTTGTTGCCGAGGCCGGGCTGTTCGTTGGCGATTCCGGTCAGGCGCGAGAACGCGACCAGCGGCAACTGCCAGCCGCGCCAGCGCACTCGCCCGAGCAGCCAGTCCGGCGTGCCTTCCACCGGTTCCGGATCTGCGTAGGACAGCACCTCGGCAATCGCGGCGTTGGGCATCAGCAAGCGCGCGCCCGTCACCTGGATGAGCACGCCGCGGATGTCGTCGGCTGGCTGGTTGTCATCGGTTCGCTGTTCGGTCATGTCGGGTCCTCAGGCGGCCCAGCGCTCGGCCAGGCGGCGGGCAAGATCGGCCGGTTGCCCGGATTCGGCGCCCCGCGCCACCAGCGCGTCGGCAGCCGCGGCGTCGTAGCAACCCTCGGGCGCCTGCCCGGCGACCAGCGCGCCGGCCGACGCGTGGTCCATGGCGGCATCCACCAGCGCGGTGTCGCTGCCGCTGAACATCAACACGGCGCTGTCGGCCGACGGCAGGGTCGCCATCGGATCGACGTTCGCCGCGAACCGCAGCCCGTCCGCGCCCGACAGGCCCAGCCCCGGCGGCAGGATGTAGACGTGGCCCGCCGCCACTGCCTCGTCCTCGGCGGCCAGGTGCACGGGCAGCGACGTCGCCCGCGCCATCTGCTGCACGAGGCGGTCGTGGCGACCCCCATCCAGGCGCTGGTGGATCAGGACCGCGCGCGGGAATGCGTCCGGCAGCGCACCGAGGAACTGGCGCACGGCGTCGGGCCCGCCGATGCCGGCGAACACGAGCACGGCGCCGGCTGCCGGGCCCGGGGGCGCGGCCGATGTCGGCAGCTCGATCGACAGGGAGTCGTGCGAAGGGATGGACGCAACGTCGGCTGCAACGATGTCTTCCGGAGGCGTGTCGACGGCGGGGGCCTCGGTCTCGGGGGCCTCGCTCGCAGGTCGATCGTCGGCGACCAGCCCCATGGAGGCGATGCGCTGTTCGATCCCGGCGAGGTCGCGCCGGAAATCGCGGATGGCGTCGCCGCGGGGTCCGGGGGTCGCTGCGGCTGGCGGTGCAGGTGGCTTGGGCGCGGGTGCCGGCGTTGGTGCCGGCGTTGGCGTTGGCGTTGGTGTCGGCGGCGCGGCGGCGTCTGGCGCCTCGTCCTCCAGCTCGAGCGTCAGGTTGCCCCAATCGGGCGTGGACGGCTCACCGGGTTCGTCGGCAGGTGCGGGAACGTCCATGACCGGTCCGGTTGCCTCTTCCACCGGATCGAATTCGGCTGCGACCGGATCGAACATCGAGGGCGCAGGCAGCGGGGGCGCCACGGCCGCCACGGGCGCCGAGGCCACCGCGCGGGGCGCCGGTGCACGCACTTCGCCGTCCGCTTCGCGTCCGGGCGGCAGCACGTCGTCGTGGCGCAGCAGCTTCGCGGAGAGGTGGCGGCTCCAGCGGGCGGCGTCCCAGCCCTCGCGCGCCGCGGCCACCTCCGATTCCTCGTACAGCACGTCGATGCCGGGATCGTGCAGCACGGCATCCAGGCGGTCGAGCGCTTCCTCGACCGCGGCGTCCAGCACCACCACGACCGATTCCGCGCGGGCGTCGACCAGCGTCGCGGGCGCGAGCGTGGTCGGATCGGCCTCCAGCACCAGCTCGGCGCCGGCGGCGGCCAGTGCCTCGCGCAACCGGTCGGCGCCGGCACCCGGCCGGGCCAGCAGGGCCACGCGCACCGCGTCACGCATCGGAAGGATTCTCGAACCGCGTGCCCTGGCCCAGTCCCTGTTCGCCCAGCAGCTCGAACACGTTCCGCATCAGCTCGTGTTCCTGGTACGGCTTGCCGAGGTAGCGGTCCACGCCCAGGTCGAACGCG
Organism: Lysobacteraceae bacterium; assembly: GCA_035759645.1. GTDB lineage: Bacteria > Pseudomonadota > Gammaproteobacteria > Xanthomonadales > Xanthomonadaceae > CAMPJU01. The sequence continues at coordinate 3,383 of DASTUL010000110.1, forward strand.
CGCTGGCGATGCTTCTCGCCGGTACGCGACGTGATCATCATGATCCGGATGTCGCGCAGGCGCGGGTCGGCCTTCATCTCGGTGGCCAGCTCGTAGCCGTCCATCCGCGGCATCTCGATGTCGAGCAGCATCAGGTCGGGCACGCGCTCGCCGAGGCGTTCCAGTGCGTCGACGCCGTCCTTCGCGGTCATGACCTCGAAGTTGTGGCGCTCCAGCACGCGGCCGGTCACCTTGCGCATGGTCACCGAGTCGTCGACCACCATCACCAGCGGGACGCGGCGCTGTTCCGGCATCGCCGTCGGCTCGGCATCGCGCGGCAACGCGGCCTGGCGGCGCACCAGCGGCGCGACGTCGAGGATCATCACCACGCTGCCGTCGCCCATGATCGTGGCGCCGAAGATGCCCGGCACCGAAGCGACCTGGGGCCCGACCGGCTTCACCACGATCTCGCGGTTGCCGAGGACCTGGTCGACCGACACGGCCGCGCGCAGGTCGCCGGAACGGATCAGCAGGAGCGGCATCTGCAGGTGGCCTTCGGCCTTCGCCGGCGCATGGCCCACGAGCTGGCCGAGGTCGTGCAGCGCGTAATCCTCGCCGCCGTAGCGGTAGGTCGCGCCGGCCGCTTCCAGCGCCTCGCGCGAGATGCGGCCCACGCCGCGCACCGATGCGATGGGCACCGCGAACGTGGTCTCGCCGATCTGGACGAAGGCCGCTTGCGTGACCGCGAGCGTCTGCGGCAGGCGCAGCGTGAAGCGTACGCCCTGCCCCGGCGTGGATGCGATGTCGAGCGTGCCGCCCAGCTGGCGCACCTCGCTGTGCACCACGTCCATGCCGACGCCACGGCCGGCCAGCCGACTGACGGTGTCGGCCGTCGAGAACCCCTGCTCCAGGATCAGCGCATCCAGGTCGCTGTCGCCGAGCACGGCGTCCGCCCGCACGAGGTTGCGCTCGACCGCGCGCTTGCGGATGGCCGCGCGGTCGAGCCCGGCGCCGTCGTCGGCGACCTCCAGCACGACTTCCGAACCTTCGCGGCGCAGCGCGATGCGGACCGTGCCTTCTTCTGGCTTGCCGGCCTTCTTGCGGCCAGCCGCGTCCTCGATGCCGTGCGCGACCGCGTTGCGCAACAGGTGCTCGAGCGGCGCGGTCATGTGGTCCAGCACGTTGCGGTCGAGTTCGCCGGCGGCGCCGTCGAGCTTGAGTTGTGCCTGCTTGCCCGTCTCGGACGCTGCCTGGCGCACGACGCGGCGCAACCGCGGGACCAGCCCCTCGAACGGCACCATGCGCGTGCGCATCAGGCCTTCCTGCAGGTCCGAGCTCACGCGCGACTGCTGCAGCAGCAATGTCTCGTACTGGCGCGTCAGGTCGTCGAGCGATCCCTGCAGGCTGCTCAGGTCGGTGGCGGACTCGGCCAGTGCGCGGGACAACTGCTGCAGGGTCGAGAAACGATCGAGTTCCAGTGGATCGAAGGTCTGGTCGCTCGCCTCGTGCTCGCGCTGGTAGCGCGCGATGATCTGCGCCTCGGTCTCGATGTCCAGGCGCCGGAGCTGGTC
>DASTUL010000111.1:0-9236 GCA_035759645.1 Lysobacteraceae bacterium
CTGCTCGTGGCGCATGGCGGGCACCACATCCAGCAGGTGCAGCAGGTCATGGCCGGCGACATGGCAGCCGAAGCCGACACCTGGGTGGCGATGCAGGCGCACATGGACGTCATTGCCGACGCACTCGCGGACGCGATCGCCAGGCAGTTCCCGGACAAGGTCTCCTGACATGTCCGACGGGTTGCCCCGGTTGGGCGACACGCGGCAGCGGCTGCTTCGGCAGCTGCTGCTGTCGTCGGACGGTTGTTCGGTGGAAGACCTGTGCCAGCGTTTGCGCATCAGCCACAACGCGGTGCGCCAGCACCTCACGTCGTTGATGACGGCGGGCCATGTCGAACGCGTGGAACCGCGCGCCACCGGCGGCCGGCCGCAGGCGCGCTACGGGCTGACCGCGGACGGGCGCGACCTGTTCCCCCGCAATTACGGCGCGATTGCCGCAGCCCTGCTGTCGCAGCTGCATGCGCGCATGGGCGAGGACGAGGTCGGCGCGATGTTGCAGGAACTCGGTGCGACGGTCGCGGCGACCCAGCCCGCGATGCCGCGGGGCCAAGGCGACGAAGCCCTTGCCCGCGCACTGGCCGATCGCCTCGACTCGCTGGGCTACGAGGCCGTGCCGGCGCGCCATGGCGACGACTGGCAGGTGGAAGCCTTCAATTGCGTGTTCCATGCGCTGGCCAAGCAGCATCCTCAGATCTGCAAGTTCGACCTGGCCTACATGGAAGCCGCCACCGGGCGGCGCATGCACCACATGGAGTGCATCGTCCGCGGCGGGCACGTCTGTCGCTTCAAGATCGGAGAGTCCCGCACCGGGAGTTGACGCGGGCACGCCGGCCGCCGCCACAATGCGGCGATGGACACACGCGCACTGCTCGAGACCGTCGAACACGAAACCGCCCCCGACCCGCGTTGGGCCGTGGTCTGGCTGCACGGCCTGGGCGCCGATGGCCACGACTTCGCGCCGATCGTGCCGGAAGTGGTGCAACGCGGCTGGCCGGCGATCCGGTTCGTCTTCCCACACGCACCGATGCGGCCGGTGACGATCAACAACGGCATGCGGATGCGCGCGTGGTACGACATCCGCGACCTCGGGTTCGAGGGCACGGTGGGTGATCGCGCGGACGCGGCAGGTGTCGAGGCTTCCGTCGCGCAGGTCGAGGCCTTGATCGCGCGGGAGAACGAGAGGGGCATTCCGTCGTCCCGCGTGCTGCTGGCGGGCTTCTCCCAGGGCGGCGCGATCGCGCTGTCCGCCGCCCTGCAACGCAAGGAACCGCTGGCCGGCGTCGTCGCGCTGTCGACCTACCTGCCGCTCGCATCTCAGACCGAGGGCGGCGCTACGGAAAGTGCGACCGCGCAACCTGTATTCATGGCCCATGGCACGCAGGATCCGGTGGTGCCGTTCGCGGCCGGCCAGCGCAGCGCCGAGCGCCTGCGCGCGATGGGCTTCGACGTGGAATGGCACGCCTACCCGATGCAGCACCAGGTGTGCGGCGAGCAGATCCGCGACCTCGCGCAATGGGTGGGGCGGCGCTTCGCCGCCTGACGATGGACGACGGCGCGCGCGAGCCCTGGCTGCCGGACCTGTGCCGGCTGCAACGGCTCGCGATCATGTTCGCCGTGGCCGAGCTCGCGGTGCTGGTGGTGGCCCTGGCGCCGGATGGCGGACGCGAATGGTCGCTCGTGCGCTTCGTGTCGGCGAGTGGATTCGCGTTGTGGCTGGCGTTGACGATGTCGGTGTTGCTGTGTGCGTTGCGCGCGTGGCTGTCGCGATGGTCGCGCCCGGTCGGCGGCCTGCTCGCGGTCCTGCTCTCCGCCTGGGTCACCGCCATCGGTGCCCTGCTGCTGTATGCCATCGACGCCGCGCTCGGGTATGGGCTGGTGCCGGGCGGCGTGACTTCGGGCCGGTTCGCCTGGGGCACCGCGGCGGTGGCCGGGTTGATCGTCGCGGTGGTGCTGCGCTACCTGCACGCCGTCGACCGCTGGCAGGCGCAGGTGCAGGCCAGCGCGCGCGCGCAGGCCGACGCGCTGCAGGCGCGCATCCGGCCTCATTTCCTCTTCAACAGCATGAACACCATCGCGGGCGTGCTGCGTCGCGACCCGGCGGTGGCCGAACGCGCGGTGCTCGATCTGTCGGACCTGTTCCGGGCGGCCCTCGGTGCGGGCCAGGGCGACTCGACGCTGGCGGAGGAAGTTGCTCTTGCCGAACGCTACCTTTCGATCGAGCAATTGCGCCTGGGCGATCGCCTGCGGGTGGAATGGGAACGTGTCGAACCCTTGCCATGGGACCTGCCGTTGCCGCGCCTGTTGCTGCAGCCGCTGGTGGAAAACGCGGTGCTGCACGGCATCTCGCGCCTGCCCGCGGGTGGCACGGTGCGGATCGCGCTCACTGCCGATGGGGGCGAGTTGCGGGTGTCCGTCCGCAACCCCGCGCCACCTGCGCCGCCACCAGGCGTGCCGGCGCGGCGTGCGGGCGATGGCGCGGGACATGCGCAGCGCAACATCGGCGACCGGCTGGCCTTCGCGTTTCCCGGGGCACGGATGACCTCGGGTTGGGACGCGGGCGAAGGCGGGAGCTACTATCTGGTCGAACTGCGCGTGCCACTGGGCAATGCGCCGGCCCCTGCCGGGGATGCAGGGAGGAGGAAGGGGTGAAGATCGTCATCGCCGACGACGAGCCGCTGGCCCGAGAGCGCTTGCGGGCGCTGCTGGCCGACGAGCCGGGCGTCGAGGTGGTGGCGGAGGCCGGCGACGGCGCCGAGGCATTGCATGCCTGCGCCGAGCATCACCCGGACCTTGTCCTGCTGGACATCGCGATGCCGGGCATCGACGGGCTGGAGGCCGCGCGCCACCTGGCCGCGTTCGAGCCGCGCCCGGCGGTCGTGTTCTGCACGGCTTACGACGCCCATGCGCTGTCCGCGTTCGAAGCGCAGGCGATCGACTACCTGGTCAAGCCGGTGCGACCGGAGCGACTTGCCGCGGCGCTGGAACGCGTGCGCACCTTTGCCGCGGGACGCGGGCAGGCCGAGGCGCCCGGCAACGGCGGGCACCGCACGCACCTGTGCGCGCGGCTGCGCGGCAGCCTGCGCCTGATCCCGCTCGAGGACGTGCACTACCTGCAGGCCGAGGAGAAGTACGTGGTGGTCCACCACGTGCGCGGCGAGGACCTGATCGAGGAATCGCTGAAGTCGCTGGAGGAGGAGTTCGGCGAGCGCTTCGTGCGCATCCACCGCAACTGCCTGGTGGCGCGGCACGAGATCGTGGAGTTGCGGCGCGGGCCGGACGGCCACGTCCAGGCCGTGCTGCGCCACGGCGCCCATCCGCTGGAAGTGAGCCGCCGCTGCGTTGCGCACCTGCGCGAGACCCTGCGCCACCTCTGACCGTTCCATGTGGGAGCCGCCACGGCGGCGAAAATGCACTTCGCCGGCATGCCGGCTCCCACATAATGGCACCATGCCGACCCTCCGCATCGCCACCCGCAAGAGCCCGCTCGCCCTGTGGCAGAGCGAACACGTCGCCATGTGGCTGCGCGCCGCGCATCCGGGGCTCGAGGTGGTGCTGGTGCCGCTCAGCACGCGCGGCGATGAAGTCCTTGATCGCTCGCTGGCCGCCATCGGTGGCAAGGGCCTGTTCCTGAAGGAACTCGAGATCGCGATGCAGGCAGGCGAGGCCGACTGCGCGGTGCATTCGCTCAAGGACGTGCCGATGGCACTGGAGCCGGGGTTCGCGCTGCCGGCGATCCTGGCGCGCGCGGACCCGGCGGATGCGTTCGTCAGCAACAGCTACGCCGGCATCGACGACCTGCCGGAGGGCGCGATCGTCGGTACGTCGTCGCTGCGCAGGCAGGCGCAACTGCTGGCGCGGCGGCCGGATCTCCATCCGCGCGACCTGCGCGGGAACGTCAATACGCGACTGGGAAAGCTGGACGACGGTGGTTACGACGCGATCGTGCTCGCATGTGCGGGTTTGCAGCGCCTCGACCTGGCCGAACGCATCCGCGCGCGGCTCGCGCCACCCGAATGGTTGCCCGCGCCGGCGCAGGGCGCGATCGCAGTCGAATGCCGCGACGGCGACGCGTCCATCATCGCGTTGTTGTCCGTCCTGGACGACCTGCCCACGCGCACCTGTGTCACCGCCGAGCGCGCGATGAACCGCGCGTTGCACGGCAGCTGCCACGTCCCGGTTGCCGCATACGCGGAACTGGACGGCACCCGCCTGCACCTGGTCGGCCTTGTCGGCGATGCGAACACCGGCCGCCACGTCCGCGCGGAAACGACCGGCAAGGCGAGCGACCCCGACACCCTCGGCCGCACCGTCGCCGAAGGCTTGCTGACACAGGGCGCCGCCGCCCTAATTGCCGCCAGCGCCGAACCCGACACCGGCCCCTTCGCCTCCTGACGCGATGCGAGCCACGTAGGAGCCGCCATGGCGGCGAAGCACTTCGCGAAAAGCTTCGCCGCCATGGCGGCTCCCACAAGAGACGTCGTCAGTAATAGAGGGTGACGATGTGGCGGGCTTGGGCGAAGAACAGCCAACGCTCGACGAACGCTCCGGCTACCGCCGCGACGGCCGCGATCGCCAGTAGCCACCCGGCGCCAGTGGCCCACGCAATCGCAATGCACGCCAGTGGCACCACCGAGAACAGCAGCACCGCGACGATCCGCAGCGTGCGCGCATGCTTCCGGGCGAGCACGAACCCCATCTCGCGCGTGATGTAGTTGCCCTCGGTCGTGGGGCCTTCGAAGCGCGCCACCTTGCGACCCGGCAGACCCACGGCGTCGCCGCGCGTGGGGCCGAGCGGCGTCGAGTCGATGGCGCGCCAGTAGCGCCACTTCAGCGGCCAAGGCACCAGCGCAAGTACGGCAAGTACGACGAAGGCCGGCGTTCCGACCGCCACGCCATGACCCGCCGCCAGTGCCGCCAGCAGCAACGCACCACCCGACAGCGCGAACACCAGGTACACGGGCAGCACGGACCGGTGCGTCCACGCCGGGATCGGCTTCAGCGACGCATAGATCATCGCGGTGCAGGCGAGCGTCACCAGGGCGCCGACGATCACCAACGCCGACGCGGCGATCCCCGGCCAGGAAAATGCGACCGTCCCGGCACCCGTTCCGTCGAGCGCGCCCGGCAACAACGCGGCGCTAAGCGCCAGCGCCGGCAGGTACGTGAGCATCGACGCCAGCCCCTCGCGCGATAGCCAGGACGTGCGCCATTGCGAGAACGCGCGCCACGCACGCATCGGCTTGCCCAGGTGCAGGAACGAACTGGCCAGTCCGGCGGTGACCAGCACCAGCGCGAGGATCACCGCCACCAGCAACACGCGGGCGGGCAGGGTGCCCGTCATCGCCGCAATCGCCGACCAGACGAGCAACCCGTACCCCGCGCCCGACGCGGTGGTGAAGAAGATGACGGAGAGCGCTGGATGCATGCGTCGGGCTCAGCGCGACAGCACGCGGTCGAGCCAGCGCTGCAACGGTGCCTCGGCCGTTGCGGGCGGCTCGGCGATTTCGGCGGCGACGGTTTCATCGCCACCCGCGCGGCGCGGGCGCGGCGGCAGGTAGCGGTTCACCGGTTGGTACCCCAACTCCGGCATCAATCCGACGCCGCCGCGCTCGGCCACCAGCTTCGACACGGCCGACTCCGGATCGCCCAGGTCGCCGAAGTGCCTCGCGCGGGTCGGGCACACCTGCACGCAGGCAGGTTCGCGCTCGGCCTCGGGGATGTTCTCGTTGTAGATGCGGTCGACGCAGAGCGTGCATTTCTTCATCACGCCCTCGACCTCGCTGTACTCGCGCGCGCCATAGGGGCAGGCCCACGAACACAGCTTGCAGCCGATGCACTTGTCCTCGTCGACCAGTACGATGCCGTCCTCGGCGCGCTTGTAGCTGGCGCCTGTCGGGCACACGGTCACGCACGCCGGCGTCTCGCAATGCAGGCACGAGCGCGGGAAGTGAAGGGTCATCGCCGGCTGCTCTTCGGTCGGCTCCGTCTCGTAGCTGTGCACCCGGTTGAACCAGACGCCCATCGGTTCCTTGCCGTACGGATCCTCGTCGGTCAGCGGTCCGGTGATGCCGCCGGAGTTCCATTGCTTGCAACCCACGGCGCAAGCATGGCAGCCCACGCAGGTGTCCAGGTCGATGACCAGGCCGAGCTTCTTCTTCGACGGCGGCGGCAGGTCGGTCATTGGCGCGGCGCCTTGAGCAACCTCAGGCCGAGCGCGAACAGGATCACCGGGCCGGCCAGCACCGGCAGCAACGCGGCCAGCAGCGTCACCAGTGAATTGATGCCTGCCGCGCCCGCGCCGATCGGATCGAGCCAACCCACGCCCAGCGACACGACGAGCGCGAACGCGAGCGCAATGCACAGCCAGCCCGCATAGATGCGCTGGCGGTTGATGGGGGGTCGCTCAGCCATGTTGTTCCTCGCGCAGTTTCGCGCCGTAGCGCAATGGGCCTTCGGGCGCGTCGCCCATCGGCAGCGGTGCGAATTGCGGTTCTGCGACGCCCTCGCTCGCCACCGGCCTGATCGACACGCGCAGGTCGAACCACGCGGCCTGCCCGGTCACCGGGTCGGCGTTGGCGAAGTCGCCGCGCGGGGTCAAATCGGAGATCAGGTGGTTGAGCAGGAAGCCCTCGCGGCCTTCCGGCGCGTCCTTGTCCAGCCGCCACGCACCGCGGCGCTTGCCGATGGCGTTCCAGGTCCACACCGTGTCCGGCTGCACGTTCGCGGCGAAGCGCGCCTGCACGGTGATCGTCGCGTGGTGCGAAGCGACCTCCACCCAGTCGCCGTCGGCGATGCCGTTGCGCGCCGCGGTGTCCGGGTGCAGGTACAGCCAGTTGCGGGTCGCGATCTGCCGCAGCCACGCGTTCTGCGAGCCCCACGAGTGGTACATGAACATCGGGCGCTGGGTGATCGCGTGCAATGGGAACTGCGCGCCATCGACCTGCGCGTGGCCGAAGGGTTCGTGCCACGCGGGCAACGGATCGAAGTGCGTGGCGACACGCTCGCGCTGGTCGTCCGGCGGCTGGTGCAGGCCGTGGCCCTGCGCGGCGAGCCGGAACTTTTGCAGCGGCTCCGAATACAGTTGCAGCACGATCGGTTTCGTGTCCGCGACGAATCCCATCCCCTGCGCCCAGGCCAGGTAGTCGCGGTTGGCCATCTTGAAGTAGCGCGCCGACTCCGGGATCTCCGTGCGCCAGTAGCCGTCGTGCTCGATGTAACGCTGCAACTGGTCGGGGTTCGGCGCGCCCTTGCCGTGTTGGGTGCCGTCCGGCCCGCGCCAACCGGCGAGCAGGCCCACGCCGGGCGCGCGCTCGTGGCGCTGGATGTAGTCGGCGTAATCGTCGTACTTCGGCGAGCCGTCGGCATGCACCATGCCGGGCAAGCCCAGCCGTGCACCCAGGTCGAGCAGCACCGACTGGAAGCCGTGCACGTCGCGGGGGCGCCCGTCGGCATCGGGCTGCGTGGCGGGATCGAACAGGGGCTGGCGGATCGCGTCCGCGGCGCCGTCGGCGTCGGAGATCGGGCGGTCCAGCAGGCTGATCGCGTCGAACCGCTCCAGGTAGGTCGTATCCGGCAGCACCAGGTCGGCGTACGCGATCATTTCGCTCGCGTAGGCATCGCTGTAGATGATGCGCGGGATGCGGTACTCGCCGTCCGCATCCTTGTCGGTCAACCAGTGCAACGTCTCGGCGGTGTTCATCGCCGAGTTCCAGCCCATGTTGGCCATGAACATCAGCAGCGTGTCTATCTTGTAAGGGTCGCCCGCCCAGGCGTTGCGGATGACGGTGTGCATCATTCCGTGCGCGGAAAGCGGGTAGGCCCACGAGAACGCGTGGTCGATGCGGCGCGGCCTGCCTTCGGTGTCGACCAGCAGGTCTTCCGGGCCATGCACGAAGCCGAGCGGGCCGCCGTCGAGCGAGCCATCCGCCCGTCGCGTCCTGCCCGGCCGGTTGCCAGGCGGAATCGGCTTCGGGTACGGGGGCTGGTAGCGGAACGAGCCCGGCGCATCCACCGCGCCGAGCAGCAACTGCAGCAGGTGCAGCGCGCGGCAGGTGTGGAACCCGTTGCTGTGCGCACTGATGCCGCGCATCGCGTGCATGGCGACCGGGCGCCCGACCATGTCCGCGTGCTGCCGGCCCCAGGCATCGGTCCACGGGATCGGCAGGCGCAGGTTCGACTCGAACGCGGCCTGCGCGAGTTCGCGCGCGATGCGGCGGATCGTGTCGGCCGGGACGCCGCAGCGGTCGGCGACGGCGTCGGGGGTGTATTGGGGGTCGAGGTAGCGCTCGGCGATTAGCTGGAAGACCGGGACGGCGGTGCGGCCGTCGGGGAGGGTGTATTCGCCGACGACGGCGGGGAAAAGCCCGATGTTGTCGGCCGGGACGGCGCTGCCATCGTGCTGGTTGTCCCAGCACAGGACCTGGCCATCGACATCCCGCGCAAACAACCCGTCGTCCGCCGCGCCCGGATTGCGCACCACCAGCCAGTGCGCATTCGCGAACCGCACCAGGTAGTCCAGGTCGATCCGGTCCAGGCGCAGCAATTCATGGATCAACGCGAAGGCGAACAGCCCGTCGGTGCCCGGGCGAATCCCGATCCACTCGTCGGCGATCGCCCCGTAGCCGGTGCGCACCGGGTTCACCGCGACGACCTTGGCGCCCCGTGCCTTGAGCTTGCCGAGGCCGAGCTTGATGGGGTTCGAGTCGTGGTCCTCGGCCACGCCCCAGAGCATCAGGTAGCGCGTGTGGTCCCAGTCGGGCTCGCCGAATTCCCAGAACGAGCCGCCGAGCGTGTACAGCCCCCCCGCGGCCATGTTCACCGAGCAGAAGCCGCCGTGCGCCGCGTAGTTGATCGTGCCGAACTGCTGCGCCCACCAACCGGTCAGGGCCTGCGACTGGTCGCGGCCGGTGAAGAACGCCAGCTCGTCCGGGTTGCGCTCGCGGATCGGCGCCAGCCAGGACGTCGCCAGCGCCAGCGCCTCGTCCCATTCGATCTCGCGGAACTCGCCGGAGCCCCGTTCGCCCACCCGCAACAGGGGTTTCGTGAGCCGCGCCGGCGAGTGGTGCTGCATGATCCCGGCCGAACCCTTGGCGCAGAGCACGCCCTTGTTGACCGGATGCGCCGGGTTGCCCTGGATGTAGCGGATCCGCCCATCCGTGAGCCACACGCGGATCCCGCAGCGGCAGGCGCACATGTAGCAGGTCGTGGACCTGGCCTCGTCGCCCGGTGAGGGCGAG
>DASTUL010000112.1:0-3231 GCA_035759645.1 Lysobacteraceae bacterium
CTCGATCACCTCGATCCAGGCCGTGTACGTGCCCGCGGACGACCTGACCGACCCGTCGCCGGCGACCACCTTCGCCCACCTCGACGCCACCGTCGTGCTGTCGCGCAACATCGCCTCGCTGGGCATCTACCCGGCGGTCGATCCGCTCGACTCCACCTCGCGCCAGCTGGACCCGAACGTGATCGGCAACGAGCACTACGAGACCGCGCGCCGGGTCCAGTCGACGCTGCAGAAGTACAAGGAGCTCAAGGACATCATCGCGATCCTGGGCATGGACGAGCTGTCGGAGGACGACAAGCTGGCCGTGGCCCGCGCGCGCAAGATCGAGCGCTTCTTCTCGCAGCCGTTCCACGTGGCCGAGGTGTTCACCGGCTCGCCGGGCAAGTACGTGCCGCTGAAGGAAACGATCCGCGGCTTCAAGGGCATCGTCGATGGCGAGTACGACCACCTGCCCGAGCAGGCGTTCTACATGGTCGGCTCGATCGACGAAGCCGTCGAGAAGGCCAAGAAGGTCGCGGCGTAAGCCGTCGGAGCGAAGACCATGGCATCCACGATCCGTTGCGACATCGTCAGCGCCGAGGCCGAGATCTTCCACGGCGAGGCCGAGATGGTCGTCGCCACCGGCGAGCTCGGTGAGCTCGGCATCGCGCCGCGCCACGCCCCACTGATCACCCGGCTCAAGCCGGGCAAGGTCGTGGTGACGCTGCCCGGCGGCGAGAAGCTCGACTTCGCGATCTCCGGCGGCATCATCGAGGTGCAGCCGCAGGTCGTGACCGTGCTGGCCGACACCGCGATCCGCGCCGACGAGATCGACGAGGCGTCGGTGCGCGCGGCGAAGGAAGAGGCCGAGCGCATCCTCGCGCACCGTGGCGAAGCGATGGAAGTCGCCGAAGCCCAGCAGCGCATGGCCGAGGTCACCGCGCAGCTGCAGGCGCTCGAGCGCCTGCGCAAGAACCTCAAGCACTGAGGGACCGGTAGGAGCGGCGTGAGCCGCGATCACCGAAGACGAGGAAGCCGGCCACGTGCCGGCTTTTTCCGTTTAGGCTCGGCACACCGACGAAGGAGGTGTGTGATGCGAACCTTTGGCTGGATAGCGTTGGTGCTGGCGTGCATCCCGTCGGTATCGTCCGCGCAAGGGGATGAGCGCCCGCGCGCCCGCGATGTTGGCGTGGTGATTGGCACGCTGCCGCCCGGTCCGCTCAACGCCATCGTCGACGTGCCCGGTGTGGCCGTGGGCCACGCGACCGTCATCGAGGCAGACGACGTGCGCACCGGCGTCACCGCGGTCCTGCCGCATGGCGGCGACCTGTATGCCGAGCGCGTGCCGGCGGGCCTGTTCGTCGCCAACGGTTACGGGAAGCTGCTGGGCGTCACCCAGGTGCGCGAGCTCGGCGAGCTCGAGACGCCCATCCTGCTGACCGGGACGCTGGGTGTGTGGAAGGCCGCCGATGCGCTGGTGGAGTGGCAGCTCGGGCTGCCGGGCATGGTCGGCGTGCGTTCGCTCAACCCGGTGGTCGGCGAGACCAACGACGGCTTCCTCAACGACATCCGCGCGCGTCCGCTGCAGCCGGAACACGTTCGCGCGGCCCTCGCGTCCGCCTCCACCACCAACGTGGAGGAAGGCGCCATCGGCGCGGGTACCGGCACGGTGGCGTTCGGCTGGAAGGGCGGCATCGGCACCAGCTCGCGGGTCACGCCCGCCGGACACACCGTCGGTGTCCTCGTGCAGACCAACTACGGCGGCCGCCTGGTCATCGACGGTGTGCCGGTCTGGCGCGACCTGCCGGACCCGGCCGCGCTGGCCGCCGGCATCGAGGCGCCGGTCGCCGACGGCGACGGCAGCATCATGATCGTGGTCGCCACCGATGCGCCGCTGGACCCGCGCCAGCTCGAGCGCCTTGCCAAGCGCGCAGTGCCTGGCTTGGCGCGTACCGGCGCTTCCATGTCCAACGGCTCCGGCGACTATGTCATCGCGTTCTCGAACGCCGATTCCGTGCGGCGCCACCAGGGCGCGACCGTGCATGGCGCAGGTACGCTGCACAACGACGCGATGGACCCGCTGTTCCTGGCTGTCGCCGAGGCCACCGAGGAAGCCATCCTCAATTCCCTGTTCCGTGCGACGTCGATGCGCGGCCATCGCGGCGCGGTTCCCGCACTGCCGGTCGACCGCGTCCTGCCGCTATTGCTTGTAGACCCAGTGCCGTGACAGCACGAAGCCGAATACGCCCAGGCCCAGTTCCACCGCGGGCTTCGCCAGCCAGGCCCACTTGAGGCCGAACCAGTCGTCGATGCTGCCCATTGCCCAAGTGCTGATCGCCGTGGTCAGCAGCCACATCAGCGCGAAGCGGGTGAACTGGGTGGGACCCAGCGCGGTGTCGTCGCCGGCGAAGGTGATCGCACCGTTGAGCCAGTAGCCCAGCGCCGCGCCGCTGACGCGGCCCAGGATGTTGGCCGGCTCGATCGGCATGCCGGAATGGCTGAGCGCGACCATCACGCCCCAATCCACCAGCCACTGGACACCGCCGATCAGCAAGTAGTGGCGGCTCTGGCGGGTCAGGCTCATTGGCCGGCATCGTAGCAGCCGGTGGCAGCTAGAATTCCCGTGACGCATCGCAACCACCGGGCCGCAGCATGACCACACCCCTGCACGTCGTCATCCTCGCCGCTGGCGAAGGCAAGCGGATGAAGTCCGACCTGCCGAAGGTGCTGCAATGCATCGCAGGCAAGTCCATGTTGGGTCACGTCATCGCCACCGCGCGCGAACTCCGGCCCGCCGGCATCCACGTGGTGCACGGCCATGGCGGCGACCAGGTGCAGGCCACTTTCGCGGGACAGGGTGACTTGCACTGGTCCGAGCAGGCGCGGCAGCTCGGCACCGGCCACGCGGTCGCGCAGGCGATGCCGGGCGTGCCGGACGGCGCGCAGGTGCTGGTGCTGTATGGCGACGTGCCGCTGATTCGCGCCGCGACGCTACGCGCACTGCTCGCGGCGCCGGAACGCTTGGCGGTCCTCGCGGCCGAACCGGCCGACCCGACGGGTTACGGGCGCATCGTGCGCGATGCGCAGGGCAACGTGGCGGCGATCGTCGAACACAAGGACGCCGACGCCGACCAGCTCGCCATCGGCCTGGTCAACACGGGAATCCTCGCCGCGGAATCGACGGCGCTGAAGCGTTGGCTCGCCGGCCTGTCCGCCGACAACGCGCAGGGCGAGTACTACCTGACGGACATC
>DASTUL010000113.1:0-10277 GCA_035759645.1 Lysobacteraceae bacterium
CGACCTCGGAATGGCTGGCCAGGATCCGTGGCTGCGGCAGGTGTTCGTACTGCTTGTATTCGCGCTCGTAGCGCGCCTGCAGGTCCAGCTGCTCATCAGGCGAAATGAAGTCGTTGCGGACGTTGGTGTTCCAGAACAGGACCCCGCCCCAGGCCACGAAGGCCACCGCCGCCAGTCCCAGCGCCATGCCGAGCCGGCCATGCAGCCGCTGCCTGGCCAGCGCGACCCGCTGCTTGCGCCCGCCGCCGACGCCGCGCACCCACAGCGCGGTGCACAGCAGCATCAGCGCCAAGAGGAACAGCGCCCAGTACGCCTGGAACGCCAGCTGCCCCGTCAGGAAATGGCCGTAGCCGTTCATGTCGGAATACGGCGCGTTGGGCCAGCCGCCGAAGTTGTAGAGGTTGTGCGTGAAGTCCATCAGGCCGAGCGCGGTCTGCAGCACCAGCACCAGGATCAGCAGCGCGTAGCCGAGGAACTTGTTGTTGCTCAGCACCTGCAGCGCCAGGGCCAACCCGCCCATCAGCACGTAGATGACCGAGTCCATGGCCAGGGTCTTCAGGTATACGAACGGCTCGAGCGCGGTGTAGCCGGAACTCAGCTGGATGGCGATGGCTGTCAGCGCGCCGACCAACTGGAAGCCGATGACCACCGCCACCAGTGCGCAGAACTTGGCCAGCAGCGGCACCCAGTCCGGCACCGGCATGGCGTCGGTGACCTCGTCGATCTTCGCCGCGCGCTCCTTCCACACCAGCTCGCCGGCGTAGAACAGCACGATGATGATCAGCAGGAACCCGTAGCTCTGCTGCAGCGCCTGCAGCATCTGCGAGGTGATGGGCCACACCGGCGTGTCGTACATCGTGGAGATGTCGAGCGCGACCGGGATGAAATTGGTCATGCCGAACACCAGCAGCACCAGGAACGGCACGCTGCGGAACACACCCATCGTGTCGAAGCGCAGCTGGCGCAGGAACTGGCGCCGGGTGGTGTTGCCGCCGAACGCGGGCGTGACGCGCGGCACGGCGACCGCGTGGGGCTTCGGCGTGGCGAAGGCCGTCGTGGTGAGGCCGTTCCTGCGGCGCCGCCACAGCTTCCGCCCGGTCCCGCTGCGCTCGGTGCGGAACAGCGCGAACGTGGCGGCAAACAGCGCGATGGCGATGGTGCCCCACAGCGCGCGGTTGGCCAGCAGGTAGGTCGCGACCTCCGGCAGGTTGGCGTTGCGCTCGGCCGCCGACCAGTAGCGCACCGTGCGCGACATGGCCCGGATGCCCAACGGGTCGAGCAGCGTGGCGAGGGTGACGTTGTCCAGGTCGCGCAGCAGCGTGCCGCTGATGCCGTACAGCACCAGGAAGCCGATGATGCCGATATAGACCCACAGGATGTTGCGCGTCGTCACCGCCAGCAGCGCCAGCAGCGCGCCGGTGAACAGCACGTTGGGCACCACCATCACCCCGAACGCCCACAGGTACGGGGTCAGCGAGACCGGCCCCAGCCGTGCCTCGTCGATCCACGGCATGAACTGCGCCAGGAACAATCCTGCGGCGATCACCACGTAGAACGCCATGCTGGCCAGCAGCGCTGCGCCCAGGCGCCCGGCCAGGTAGTCGCGCTTGCGGATCGGGCTGGCGAAGAACAGCTCGGACGTACCCAGGTCGAAGTCGCGCAGCAGCGCCCCGGTGATGAAGATCGTGATGATCAGCATTCCGATCAGCGTGAACGCCGTCATGAAGGTGGCAATGACCACCGGCGCGTTGCGGTGCACGTTGCCGATGCCGCCGCCGATCTGGACGGAATCGCTGGCGCCGGCGCCGAAGGCCAGCAATGCGAACAGGGCCGCGAGCAACCAGAGCAGCGGGGAGCGGAGCTGCTCGCGCAGCTCGAAGCGGAAGAATTCGAAGGTCATGCGCGCGGCCCGTCAGGCGGCTTTGCGCGCGTGCAGGCGCAGGCGCTGGAAGTAGACGTCCTCGAGGTCGGGGGCGACCGGTTCGAAGCCTGCTTCGGGTGCGTCGGCGCTGAACACGTGCAGCACCGGCTGGCCGGCGACCAGGCGCTTGGACAGCACCACGTGCGCCTCTTCGTAACCGGCGACCGCGGCCTTGTCGACCTGCTTGCGCCACACCTGCCCGGCCAGGGCGTCGATCGCGGCGCCGGGCTTGCCGGTCAGCAGGACCTCGCCCTTGTTCATGATCGCCATCGTCGGGCAGAGGTCGGTGACGTCCTCGACGATGTGCGTGGACAGGATGACCGCGACGTTCTCGCCGATCTCCGCCAGCAGGTTGAGGAAGCGGTTGCGCTCCTCCGGGTCCAGGCCGGCGGTGGGTTCGTCCACGATCACCAGCCGGGGGTTGCCGAGCAGCGCCTGCGCGATGCCGAAACGCTGGCGCATGCCGCCGGAGAACGTGCCGAGCTTGCGCTTGCGCGCATCCCACAGGTTGACCTGCTGCAGCAGCGCATCGACGACCTCGCGCCGCTGCTTGCGCGCGGACAGGCCCTTGAGCACGGCGAAGTGTTCCAGCAGGTCCTCCGCGCTGACCTTCGGGTACACGCCGAAGTCCTGCGGCAGGTAGCCGAGTTGGCGGCGCACCGCGGCCTTGTCGCGCAGCACGTCGATGGGTTCGCCGGTCTCGCCGTTGAGCACCGCGCTGCCGCTGTCGGCCTCCTGCAGCGTGGCCAGCGTGCGCATCAGCGAGGACTTGCCGGCGCCGTTCGGACCCAGCAGTCCGAACATCCCGCGCGGGATGTCCAGGCTGACGTTGTTGAGTGCGTGCACGCCGTTGGCGTAGGTCTTGCTGAGCGCGCGGATGGTGAGCATGGCGTCCCCGGTCACGAAAGGCCCGCCGATGCGGCGGGCACGGGGCCATGCTAACGGCGGGCGGCGCCGCTACCCCGTGCGGTTGGTCACTGCGACGGAAGTCATGCGCTTGAGCTCGGCCAGTGCCGCGTCGATCGGCGCCTGCCCTTCCAGCACGTCTCCGGGTTCCAGCGCGGTCGCCACCTCGCTTTCGGCATCCAGGTGCCCGGGCAGCCTGGCCTCCGTGACGCGTGCGACGGCATCGCCTTCGTCGCCTTCCGGTTGCAGCACGACGTCGGGCTTGATGCCCGTCGCCTGGATGGAGGTGCCGTCCGGCGTGTAGTAGCGCGCGGTGGTGAGCTTCACCGTGTCGCCGTTGTCCAGCGGCAGCGCCGTCTGCACCGAGCCCTTGCCGAAGGTGCGGCTGCCGATCACCCGCGCGCGGTCGTTGTCACGCAGCGCGCCGGCCAGGACTTCCGCGGCGCTGGCCGAGCCGGCGTCCACCAGGACCACGACAGGCGCACCGTCGAGCCGATCGCCCGGCGTTGCGGTGAACGCGGTGTCGCTGATCGCCAGGCGCCCGCGCGTCGTGACGATGGTGCCCTTCTCCAGCAGCTCGTCGGCCACCTGCACGGCGGTGGTCAGCAGGCCGCCCGGGTTGCTGCGCAGGTCGATGACCAGGCCCCGCAGGTCGCCGTCCGCTTCGGCGGCCAGGCGATCGAGCTCGCTCGCGAAATCGGCGCCGGTGTCGGCCTGGAACATGCTGATGCGCACGTAGGCGTAACCGGGCTCGAGCATGCGGCCGCGCACGCTGGCGACGCGGATGGTGTCGCGCACGACGGTGATGTCCAGCGGCTCGTCGAGGACCTCGCGGACCACGGTCAGCACGACTTCGCTGCCCGGGGGGCCGCGCAGCAGGTCCGAGTCTGGCGCCGAGCCCGACAACGGCCGGCCGTCGACCGCCACGATGAGGTCGCCGGGCTTGATGCCCGCGCGCGCCGCCGGCGTACCGTCGATCGGGGCGATGACCAGGAGCGTGTCGTCGTCCTGGCGCACGATCTCCACGCCGATGCCTTCGTAGGCGCCCCGGGCGCGCTCGGCCAGGTTATCGCTGGCGTCCTCTTCCAGGTACGCGCTGTGCGGGTCGAGATCGCGCAGCAGGCCACGAATCGCCGCCTGCATCAGCGTGCTGTCGTCGACGGGTTCGACGTAGGCCTCGCGGACCATGTTGAACACCGCCACGTAGCGGCGGATCTCTTCCAGCGGGACCGTGTCGCTCTCCTCGCCGCGATCGGCGAGCGCGGCCTGCGGGTCGTTCGGTGCAGCCGGAGCGTCTTCGCCCTCCGGCGCCTGTTGCGCAAGTGCGGGCGCGCAGGCGAGAGCCAGGGCGAGCGGGACCAGGAGGGGCAGGGTGGGAACGCGCATGGAACCTCCGGGCTCGGCCCGTTCGAAGAGCATGCTTCCGATTATGCGGATGGGGGTTGTCGCGGGGTGAACGCCGGCTGCCGGGTCGATCGCCTGGCGGTCAGCGCCGCTCGAGCCAGCTGCGCGGGTCGACCGGCGCGCCGTTGCGGCGCAGTTCGAAATACAGCGCGGGACGTCCCTGCCCGCCGGAACTGCCGACGCGCGCCACGACGTCGCCGCGGGCGACGCTGTCCCCGACGTCGCGCAGCAGGGTGTCGTTGTGCGCGTACAGGCTCATGGTGTCGTCGCCGTGGTCGAGGATCAGGATGAGGCCGTAGCCGTTCATCCAGTCCGCGAAGACGACGCGGCCGGCGGCGGCGGCGGTCACGTCGGTGCCGGCATCCGCGGCGATGAGCACGCCGTCACTTCGGCGGCCATCCGGCATGCGTGCGCCGTAGGCGGCGAGCAACGACCCCGCCACAGGCCAGCCGAGGCCGCCGACGCGAATTCCGCCAGGCGAAGCGATGACCGCGGGTGTGCCAGGCGTGGCAGGTGTCTGCGCGGCGGCGCGTTCGCGCGCGGCCCGTGCGGCGGCTTCGCGCAGCGTGGCGAGCAACCGTTCGAGAGACTTCACGTCGCGGCCGAGTGCCTTCTCGCGCGTGGCGCGGTCGCGGTAGCGGCTTTCCAGTTGCGCCAGGGTGCCGGCCCGCGCGGTGCGATCTCGCTCCAGCGCATCCAGGCGTTCCTGTTGGGCCGTCCGCGCGGCCTCCAGGGCCACCCGTTCCGCCTCGATGCTGACTTCGACGGCGGCAAGCACCTGCAGCTCCGCCGCCAGCTGGTCGATCCTTCGCGCGCGCTCGCGTTGCAGGTAGCCGTGGTAGGCGAGCAAGCGCTGGCCATCGGCGACGCGGTCCTGCGCCAGCAGCAGCTTGAGCGGCGCGTCTTCACCCAGCGCATGCGCCGCGCGCAGCAGCGCGGCCAACGACTTGCGCTGGCGCGCGAGGCTGTCTGTCAATTCATCGCGGCGGACGTGCAGGTCCGCCAGCGCCGACGTGCGCTCGTCGACCTGTTGCTGGAGCGCCGCCAGTTGGCGGGCGGTGTTGCCGACCTGTTCGTCCGCATCGCGCAACGCCCGTGCCGCAGCGCCGCGTTCGCCTTCGAGCTTGCGGCGTTGCGTGGCGATCGCCTCGAGTTCGGTGCGCGCGCGCTCGAGACGTTGTTCGGTCGCATCCCGGTCTTGTGCGGCGGCGGGCGCCACGGCGACCAGCGCCAGCGCGCAGCCCAGCAGCGCAAGCAGGCCGGGGCTGCGCATCAGCCGGTGGCGTCGTCGAAAAGGCTGCGCCCGGTCATTGCGTCCGGCCGCGGCATGCCGAGCAGGTCGAGCATGGTCGGTGCGATGTCGCGCAATGCACCGCCTTCGCGCAGCGTCGTGCGCCGCGTGCCGACATACACGAGCGGCACCGGGCCGATGGTGTGCGCCGTGTGCGGCTGCCCGGTAGCGGGGTCGCGCATCATCTCGAGGTTGCCGTGGTCGGCGGTGACCAGCAGCGCCCCGCCCGCTTCGCGCACCGCGGCCGCTATCGCGCCGAGCGCCAGGTCGACGGCTTCCGCCGCGCGGATCGCGGCCTGCAGGTCGCCGGTGTGCCCGACCATGTCGGGGTTGGCGATGTTGCAGGCGATGACGTCGAAGGTCCCGGCGTGGATCGCCTCGACGAGCCGCGCGGTCAGTTCCGGGCAGCTCATCTCCGGCTGCAGGTCGTAGGTGGCGACCTTGGGGCTGGGCACCAGGATGCGCTGTTCGCCGGGGAACGGATCCTCGCGGCCGCCACTGAAGAAGAAGGTGACGTGCGCGTACTTCTCGGTCTCGGCGATGCGCAGCTGCGTGAGGCCGGCTTCGGCGAGCACCTCGCCCAGCGTGTCGCGAAGGTCGTCCGGTGCGAACGCGACCGGCGCCGGCAGCGTGGCGTCGTACTCGGTGAGGCAGGTGAACCGCGACAGCCGCGGGCGGCGCGCGTCGAAGCCGTCGAAACCGGGCGCGACGAACGCGGCGGTCAACTGGCGCGCGCGGTCGGCACGGAAGTTCATGAAAACGACGACGTCGCCGTCACGCACCGGCACGCCGCCGGCGATGGTGGTCGGGGTGGCGAATTCGTCGTTCTCGCCGCGGGCGTAGGCGGCGTCGAGTGCACTGGATCCGTTGGGTGCGTCGTGCTCCGCCACGCCCTCGACGATGGCGTCCCAGGCGCGGCGCAGCCGGTCCCAGCGCTTGTCGCGGTCCATGGCGAAGTAGCGGCCGCCCACGGTGGCGATGCGCGCAATGCCGACCGCGTCGCACGCATTCTGCAGCGCCATCAGGCTCGGCGCGGCCGAACGCGGCGGCATGTCGCGGCCGTCGAGGAACGCGTGCACCGCGACCTGCGGCACGCCTTCGCGCCGCGCCAGTTCGAGCATCGCGAACAGGTGCTGCTCGTGGCTGTGCACGCCGCCGGGCGACAGCAGCCCCATCAGGTGCAGCGTGCCGCCGCTGTCGCGGGCCGCGGCGCAGGCGGCGCGAAGTTCGGCATTGGCGAAGAAACCGCCGTCCTCGATCGCCGCGTCGATCCGGGTCAGGTCCTGGTAGACGATCCGGCCGGCGCCCAGGTTCATGTGGCCGACTTCGGAATTGCCCATTTGGCCGTCGGGAAGTCCCACGTGGCGGCCCTCCGTGTGCACCAGCGTGTGCGGTTCGGTGGCCCACAGCCGCCGCCAGTTGGGCAGGTCCGCCTGGGCCAGCGCGTTGTCCTCGGGGTCGTCGCGATGGCCCCAGCCGTCGAGGATCAGCAGGACAAGTGGGCGGGGACGCGGCGACGGGGACGGCGCTTGCGGCACGAGACATTCTTCCCAGTGACTTCAGACAGGTGACCGCGGCGCGGACACGTGGGATTGTAGCCATCCAGAGCAACGGAGAATCCCCATGGTCCGCACGTCCCGCATCCTCGCCCTGGCGCTATCGCTGGCGATCGCGCCGGCCTTCGCCGCCGATACGGACATCGAGAAGGTCAACGGCAGCATCACCGCCGAGGCCGGCGAACAGTACGGCACGCTGAGCACCGTCAACGGCAGCATCCGGATCGAGGCGGGCGCCGAGGTGGGCGATGCCGAGACGGTGAACGGGTCGATCCGCGTGGCCGACGACGCGCAGGCGCACTCGCTTGAGACAGTGAACGGCGCCATCCGGCTCGGCACGGGCGTCCAGGTCCAAGGCGACATCGAGACGGTGAACGGCAGCGTGTTCGTCGATCGCGCTGGTCGCGTGGCGGGCGACATCGGCACGGTCAACGGCGCCATCGGCCTGGTCGACACCGACCTGGCGGGCGGCATCGAGACGGTCAACGGCGACATCACGGTCGGCATCGATTCGCACGTGCAGGGCGGGATCAGAGTCGAGAAGCCGGACAACAACTGGTTCCCGTTCTCCTTCGGGAAGCGCGAGCCGCAGCGCATCGTCATCGCGCAGGGCGCGCGGGTGGACGGACCGCTGGTGTTCGAGCGCGAAGTGAAGCTGTACGTGCACGCCACCGCACAGACCGGCCCGGTGACGGGCGCGACCGCGGTTCGCTACGAGGGCGATCGCGCGCCGCAGGACTGACCCGCCGGGCTGGCCCCGGGCGCTGGCATAGAATCGGGTCTCCCCGCCTCGGAGACCCCCGATGACGAACCGCAGTTGTTTCCTCTTTTTCGCGCTGGCCGCGGCCGTGGCCCTGGCCGCATGCGACCGCGAGCCGGAAGCCGCACCCGCCGAGGCGGCTGCCCCGGCCACGTCCGGAACCACCGGCCACCAGTTCCAGCCAGCAATCACACCCGAAGATTTCTCGCAAATGGTGCAGGTGCTGGCCTCCGACGAATTCGAGGGCCGCGCCCCGGGCAGCCCCGGTGGCGAGAAGACCGTGGAATACATCCGCGACCAGTTCGAGCGCATCGGCCTGGAACCGGGCATCGATGGCCAGTGGTTCCAGACCGTGCCGATGGTGCAGACCACCGCCGACGAATCCACGGTGCTGGTGATCCAGCCAGGCGAGGGTGAATCTCGCGAGCTCGCTTTCGGCGAGGACATGGTGATCAACACCCGCTCCGGCGAGACCAGCGTCAAGGTCGACGGCAGCGAGCTGGTGTTCGTCGGTTACGGCGTGAACGCGCCGGAGCAGGACTGGAACGACTACGCAGGCGTCGACGTCGAGGGCAAGACCGTTGTGCTCCTGGTCAACGACCCGGGGTTCCATGCGGGCGACGACGCGCTGTTCGAGGGCAACCGGATGACCTATTACGGTCGCTGGACCTACAAGTACGAGGAAGCCGCGCGCCAGGGCGCCAAGGCGGCGCTGATCGTGCATGACACGCCCGGCGCCTCGTACGGCTGGGACGTGGTGCGCAACTCGTGGTCGGGCCCGCAATTCGACCTGCGCCCCGAAGACGATCCGGAGCAGCGCCTGCCGGCGCAGGGCTGGATCACCGCGGAGGCGGCCGCGCAACTGTTCGCGGACGCCGGGCTGGACCTGAAGGCGATGTACGAAGCCGCCGGCAAGCGCGGCTTCGAGGCGGTACCGCTGGATGCGACGGTCTCGTTCGACCTGTCGAGCACCATCGAGGAGAAGTCTTCGCGCAACGTCGTCGGCGTGCTGCCGGGTGCCGAGGCGCCGGACGAGGCGGTGGTCTACACGGCCCACTGGGACCACCTGGGCAAGCATGAAGGCGAGGGGGACCAGATCTACAACGGCGCCGTGGACAACGCGACTGGCGTGGCGGGGATGCTGGAAATCGCCGGCGCGTTCGCGGCGCAGGAGCCTGCCCCGGCGCGCTCGGTCGCCTTCGTCGCAGTGACGCTCGAGGAGTCGGGCCTGCTGGGCTCCAAGTATTACGTCGCGCATCCGGCCTTCCCGATGGCGAAGACGGTCGCGGCGATCAACCTCGACGGCATGAGTGTCAGCGGACCGTCGCGCGACATGGTGGTGGTCGGCAAGGGCAGCTCGGAGCTCGAGGACATCCTGGAGACCATCACCGCGGAACAGCAACGCACGCTGGTCGAGGAGTCGAATCCCGCCGGCGGCTATTACTTCCGCTCTGACCATTTCAACTTCGCCAAGGCCGGCGTGCCGGCGTTGTATGCCGAGGGCGGCGAAGACCTGGTCGAGGGTGGCGCGGAAGCGGGAAAGGCCGCGGGTGAGGATTACACGGCGAAGCGTTATCACAAGCCTGACGACGAGTTCAGCGCGGACTGGAACTTCGAAGGCATCATCCAGGATCTCGAAGCGCTGTACGCGGTGGGCCGCCAGATCGCGGGCTCGGACAACTGGCCGGAATGGCGCGAGGGCAATCCGTTCCGCGCGACCCGCGAGGCATCGCTGGGCGAGGCGAACGCCGCGGTTGAGCCGACAGCCGAGGCCGAGCCGGCCGACGCGGGATAAGTCCGCCCGGACCGACGGGCTGCATGACGGCGGCGCCTCCGGGCGCCGCCTTTTTTTGGGCTACGCTGGCGCGGTCATCCAAGGGGAAAGACCAGCATGGCCATCGCTTATTGGTGCATTCTCGCCGCCGCCTTCCTGCCCTACATGTGGACCGTCATCGCCAAGCGTTCGGGCGAGCGCTACGACAACCGGGACCCACGCGGCTGGCTGGCGCGCCAGCAGAATCCAGTGGTGGTCCGTTCCAATGCGGCCCAGTTGAACGCGTTCGAGGCCTTTGCGCCGTTCGCGGCTGGCGTGTTGATGGCGCAGTTCGCCGGCGTCGACGCAGGCCTGGTCTCGATGCTTGCGCTCGCCTTCGTCGGCTTCCGGATCCTGCACGGGGTCGCCTACCTGCGCGGCTGGCATTACCTGAGGAGCGCCCTCTGGGCCGGCGGGTACCTGTGCGTGCTGGCGCTGATGGTGATGGCCGCAGCCGCCATCTAGGTTCGGAAAGATTATCTCCGCATTATCCCGGCGATAAACTCCAGCCAAAGAAAAACCCCGGCTTTTGGCCGGGGTTTTGTTGTAGATGCTCAGCGATGACCTACTCTTGCATGCGGATGCACACTACCATCGGCGCGGCTGCGTTTCACTTCCGAGTTCGG
>DASTUL010000114.1:0-3832 GCA_035759645.1 Lysobacteraceae bacterium
CGAGCTTGAGCATCGAGCGCGCATCGAACGTGGTGGTGACCACGAAGAAGATGATCAGCACCAGGATGACGTCGATGAGCGGGACCAGGTTGATGTCCGGCTCGTCGAACGCGCGGTGGTCGCGGATGCGCATGCGGCGTCGGGGTCAGGCGTCGGCGTCGGGCGCCAGGCCCGCGGTTGCCGGACGCAGGTCGCCGCGCGGGTCGAGGACGTCCATCAGCGCGATCGCCTCGTGCTCCATGTCGACGATGTAGGTGCCGATGCGCGCGCGGAAATAGCGGTGGAACGCCAGCGCCGGGATCGCGACGATCATGCCGGTGGCGGTGCAGACCAGCGCCTTGCCGATGCCGCCCGCGAGCTGGTTCACGTCGCCGACGCCGTGGTCGAGGATGCCCAGGAACATCTGGATCATGCCGACCACCGTGCCGAACAGGCCCAGCAGCGGGCCGGCCGCGGCGATGGTCCCGAGCGCGTTCAGGTAGCGCTCCATGCGGTGGACGAGGTGGCGGCCGACGTCCTCGACCCGCTCGCGGATCTGTTCCCGCGGACGGTGGCGGACATCGAGCGCCGCCGCCAGCAGCTCGCCCAGGGGCGAGGTCCGGCGCAGCGACTGGATGTGGTTCGGGTCGAGGCGGCCGTGCGCGGCCCAGGCACGCACTTCCTCGCCCAGCCCCGGCGGCAGCACGGTCCTGCGCCGCAGCGACCAGAAGCGCTCGACGATGATCGCCAGCGCCAGGGCGGACAGCAGCAGCAACGGGATCATCGGCCACCCGCCCGCCAGGACCAGTTCCAGCACGCTCTACCTCCGGCCCGGGGGCCCGCACACGACGACGGACAGGATAGCCCAGCGCCACCGGGCTTCAGGGCGTCCTTTGGCGGACGGCGTCCCACAACCGGCGGTCGGATTCGCGGCGCCCTTCGACGCGGATGCCGCGGCGCTCGATCCGGACCCGCAGCGCCCCCGCGTCGGCGGTGTTGGCAAGGCGCGCACCTGCGCCGCCCCAGCGTTCCACGATCAGCGGATGCGGATGGTTGAAGCGGCTGTCCGCGCCCGCCGCGACCAGCGCATGCGTGGCGCCGGTCGCATGCACGAAATCCCAGTCCGACGAGTGCTTGCTGCCGTGGTGCGCGACCTGCACGACGTCGGCGATCACCGCATCGGGATCGTCGCGCAGGATCTTGCGTTCCACGATGTCCCCGATGTCCCCGGTGAGCAGTGCCGCACCGTGCGGCGATTCAATGCGCAGCACGCAGCTCGCCTCGTTGCCGAGGTACGGGAAGAACGGCGTCGGGTGCAGGAAGCGGAAGCGGACGCCGTCCCACTCCCAGGCGTGGCCGGCGATACAGTCGAACTCGCCCGACACCGGGGAGCCTTCCGGGGCATACGCAGGCGCCGGGAATGCCGCGCGCACGGACGGCCAGCCGCCCGCGTGGTCGTTGTCGCCGTGGCTGACGACCGCGGCATCGAGCGTGCGCACCCCGATGGCATGCAACGCCGGCACCACGACGCGTGCACCGGCATCGAAGCCCCCCGGCATCGCGGGTCCCATGTCGTAGAGCAACGCATGGCTTGCGGTACGGACGACGACGGAGAGCCCCTGCCCCACGTCGAGCATGGTGAGCTCGACCTCGCCATGCGCCGGCGCCTGGCGCGACGGCCAGAGCAAGGGCAGCCACAGCAGCAGCGCGAACGGCTTGCCGGGCACGCCACGCGGCAGCAGCGTCCAGAACGCGGCGAGCAGCGCGAGCGGCAACGCATACCAGCGCGCCTCCGGCAGCCACCACAGCGCCAGGCCGCTGTCGTGCAGCCACGTGAAGCCCGGCCAGCTCCACCCGAACGCCGTCGCTGCCCAGTGCCACGCCCAGGTGCCCGCGCCCGGATTCAAGGCTTCCAGGCCGGTGCCGAACAGCGCCAGCGGTACGACCACCAGGCTCCACCACGGCACCGCCACGAGGTTGGCGAGCGGACCCGACAGCGATGCCTGCCCGAACAGCACCACGGTCAACGGCAGCAACCCGAGCGTCGCGACCGCCTGCGCACTGGCCAGCCCGTGCAACGGATTGCGCTCGCTTCCGGGCGGCAGGCACCACAGCAGCCACGCGACGCCACCGAAGCTGAGCCAGAAGCCCGGCGTCAACAGCGCCAGCGGATCGACAAGCCCGACCGCGATCGCCGCGAGCCCGAGCGCATCCGCCATCCCGTGCCCGCGACGCGCCAACCGGGCCGCGACGATCACGCCGATCATCAACGCCGTGCGTACGGTCGGCAACGCGAAGCCTGCCACCGCCGCGTAACCCGCCGCGCCGACCAATGCCGCCACGCCCGCTGCGTGCTGTCGCGGAAAGCGGCGGCCGAGCGTCGGCAGCAAGCGCCAGACACCGGCCGTGAGCAATGCGAAGAATCCCGCGACCAGGCCGACATGGAACCCCGAGATCGCGATGAGGTGGGTCAGGCCGTTGCTGCGCAGGATCTCCCAGTCGTGCAGGTCCAGCGCCCGGGTGTCGCCGAGTGCGAGGGCGCGCACGAAACGCGCGGCCTCGTGCGGGACGGTCGCGGCGATGCGAGCCGAGGTGCGTGCGCGCCAGGCGTCGATGCCTGCTGGCGGCGCGATGCGCTCCGCCGTCTCGGTGTCGCGCAGGTAGCCGTCGGCGGCGACGCGGTACGCAAGGGCCTGTTTCTCGCTGTCCGGTCCGCCCGGGTTGCGCAGACCGCGCGGTGCGCGCAGGCGGACGTCGATACGCCATCGGCTGCCGGGTTCGATGCGTTGGCGGGCGGGATCCGGCCCGGCGCCGCGTTCGTCGTACCACGCCAGTTGCAGCATGCGGCCGCGCAGGTGCGGCGGCATCGTGCTGCCGGCGTCGATGCGGAAGCGGAACGCGGTGCGATCCGGTTCGTGGCGCGGGAGGTCGACGACGGTGCCCGTGACCTCGACATCCGCGCGCTCGAACTGTGGCGGCAGTTGCTGTTCGAGCGTGCGTGCCGCATGCAGGCCGCACAGGCCGATGCCGAGCAAGGAGACTCCGGCCAGGCGCCCGATGCGCCTGCCACCGATCCAACCGCGCATTCCCAGCGCGAACGCCAGCGCCAATACCGGCCATGGCGGCAGTTCGGGCAGTTGCAGGCAGGCCAGAAGCCCCGCGACCAATGCAGCAGCGACCGCCGGGCCGAAGGGCGCGAGGGCGTCGGCTTCCTCGACCGCCACGTCAGCGATCCAACGGGCTCAGCACGCCACCCGGGCCGCGATTGAGGACATGCGTGTAGATCTGCGTGGTCGCGACATCCTTGTGGCCGAGCAACTCCTGGACGGTCCGGATGTCCTGCCCGGCTTCCAGCAAGTGGGTCGCGAAGGAGTGGCGGAGCACGTGCGGCGTGACCGGCTTGTCGATGCCCGCCCGCTTCGCGGCCGCCGCAACCGCGCGCTGCAGCACCTTCTCGTCGATGTGGTGCCGCTTTTCCCGTCCATCGCGCGGATCCAGGCCGCGCCGCGCGGCCGGGAACAGGAATTGCCAAGCCAGCTCGGCCGGGGCGTTGGGGTACTTCCGGGCCAGCGCGTTCGGCAGCGATACCGCCCCGAACCCGGCGTCCACGTCGTGACCATGCAGCACCCGCGCTTCGTCGACCTGCCGCAGCAGCGCATCGCGCAGGCTTCCGGGAAGCACCGTCTTCCGGTCCTTGTTTCCCTTGCCACTACGGACCGTGATTTCGTTGCGCGCGAAGTCGACGTCCTTGATCCGCAACCGCAGGCACTCCATCAGCCTCAGGCCGCTGCCGTAAAGCAGGCTGGCCATCAGCCACTCACGACCGCCCAACTCCCGCAGCAGCCGCGCCACC
>DASTUL010000115.1:0-3079 GCA_035759645.1 Lysobacteraceae bacterium
CACCTGCGGCATGCCGCGCGGCGCCGAATCGATGCCGGTGAGGTCGAACTTGGCCAGCGACTTGTTGTAGCGGGCCTGGTCGCGTTCGCCCTGCAGCACGTGGACGGTGACCGCGGTCTGGTTGTCCTCGGCGGTGGAGAACGTCTGCGATGCCTTGGTCGGGATCGTGGTGTTCTTCTCGATGATCTTGGTGAACACGCCGCCCAGGGTCTCGATGCCCAGGCTCAGCGGGGTCACGTCGAGCAGCAGCACGTCCTTGACGTCGCCGGCCAGCACGCCGCCCTGGATCGCGGCGCCGATCGCGACCGCCTCGTCCGGGTTGACGTCCTTGCGCGGCTCCTTGCCGAAGAACTCGCCGACCGCCTGTTGCACCTTCGGCATGCGGGTCTGGCCGCCGACCAGGATCACCTCGCTGATGTCGCTGGCGCGCAGGTCCGCGTCGTTGAGCGCGATGCGGCACGGCTCGATGGTCTTCCTGACCAGGTCGTCCACCAGCGCCTCGAGCTTGGCCCGGGTCAGCTTGATGTTCAGGTGCTTCGGCCCGGAGGCGTCGGCGGTGACGTACGGCAGGTTGACCTCGGTCTGCTGCGAGGACGACAGCTCGATCTTCGCGCGCTCGGCGGCGTCCTTCAGGCGCTGCAGGGCCAGCGGATCCTTGCGCAGGTCGATGCCCTGGTCCTTCTGGAATTCCTCGACGAGGTAGTCGATGACGCGCTTGTCGAAGTCCTCGCCACCCAGGAAGGTGTCGCCGTTGGTCGCCAGCACCTCGACCTGCATCTCGCCGTCGACGGACGCGATCTCGATGATCGACACGTCGAACGTGCCGCCGCCGAGGTCGTACACGGCGACCTTGCGGTCCCCGCCCTTCTTGTCCATGCCGTAGGCCAGCGCGGCCGCGGTCGGCTCGTTGATGATGCGGCGCACTTCGAGCCCGGCGATCTTGCCGGCGTCCTTCGTGGCTTGGCGCTGCGAGTCGTTGAAGTACGCCGGCACCGTGATCACCGCCTCGGTGACCGTCTCGCCCAGGTAGGCCTCGGCGGTCTTCTTCATCTTCTCGAGGATCCGCGCGGAGATCTCCTGCGCCGACAGTTTCTTGCCGTCGCTGGTCTCGACCCAGGCGTCGCCGTTCTCGTGCTGCACGATCTTGTAAGGGACGAGGCCGATGTCCTTCTGGACCTCGGCATCGGTGAACTTGCGGCCGATCAGGCGCTTGACCGCGAAGAAGGTGTTGTGCGGATTGGTGACGGCCTGCCGCTTGGCGGAGGCGCCCACCAGTACTTCGCCGTCCTTGGTGTAGGCGACGACCGATGGCGTGGTGCGGTCGCCTTCGCTGTTCTCGATGACGCGGGCCTTGCCGCCTTCCATGATCGCCACGCACGAATTCGTCGTGCCCAGGTCGATGCCGATGATCTTGGCCATGGTCTTGCTCCCTCTCGTATCTCGGATGTTGGTCAGGCGGCGGGGCCGCCGATGGATGTCGCCGATGCGGGTGATCTGGGGCCGGCCGCGCGCGCGTTCAAGCGCCAGGCCGCGCGCCGGGCCTCAGTCCTGGCGCGCCACGACCACCAGCGCGGGGCGCAGCAGGCGTTCGTTCAGGACATAGCCCTTCTGGTAGAGCTGCGCGACGGCGCCCGGCGGCACGCCAGGCGCGTCGACGACGCTCATCGCCTGGTGGCGCTCCGGGTCGAAGCCGTCGCCGGCCGCCGGCGCGACCTCGGTGAGGCCATTGGATTCGGCGATCCGGTGCAACTGGCGCAACGTGAGTTCCAGGCCCGCGCGCAGCGGGTCGGCTGGCGCGGCCGCCGCCAGGCCCGCCTCCATGCTGTCGAACAGCGGCAGCAGGTCGGAGAGCAGGCGCTCGTTGGCGAAGCGACGCGCGGACTCCAGTTCGCGCGCCATCCGCTTGCGCTGGTTCTCGAGGTCCGCACGGTCGCGCAGCATCTCGGCGCGCGCCTGTTCGAGTTCGGCCTTCAGGAACTCGACGTCGACCGCGTGGGGGTCGTCCTCGCGGGGGGCGTCGCTGTCGGGCGCGTCGTCGCGCCGGGGGTCGGTGGTCATCGCTGGCAGGTTCCATCGCGGCACTGCGCCGCCCAGACCGGGTGGTATTGGGTCGGGCGGGAGGGTTTCAACCCTGGGCTGGTCAACCCCGGTCGGCGAGCGCGGAGCCCAGCACGTCGGCGGCGGCCTGCACCACCGGGATCACGCGGTCGTAGGCCATCCGGGTCGGGCCGATCACGCCGACCACCCCCAGCAGTTGCCCGTCCGCGGCCGCGTAAGGGGCGGTGACGAGGGAGACGGACTCCAGCGGGGCCAGCCCTGTTTCCTCGCCGATGAAGATGCGCACGCCCTGGGCCTCGATCGTGCGCTCGAGCAGTTGCAGGATCTCGCGCTTGCGGGCGAAGGCGTCGAACAGGTCGCGCAACCGGTCGAGGTCCGACAGGTCCTGCACGCCCATCAGCCGGGTCTGCCCCGCCAGCAGCATGTCCTCGCCCGATGTCCCGCCCGGTTCCGGGCGCAGCGCCTCCGCGGCGAGGTCCACGGTGTGGGCGAGCAGCGACTGCATCTCGTCGCGCGCGGTCTGCAGGTCGTGCAGCAGGGTTGCGCGGATCTCGGACAGGGGCCGGCCGGCGAAATGGCGGTTCAGGTAGTTGGCGACGCGCTCGAGCTCCCCGGCGTCGTAAGGGCGCCGGGTCTGGATGATCCGGTTCTGGACGTCGTTGTCGGCGAACACCAGGATCGCGAGAACCCGCTGCGCGCCGATGGGCACGAAATCGATGTGGCGGAACGCGAAGGACTCGCGCCGCGGGACGCTGACCACGCCCACGAAATGGCTCATGGCCGACAGCAGCTCGGAGGCGCTTCCGAGCAGCATCTGGGTTCCGCTGCCGGCGGGCAGCTCCTCGTGCAGCCGCGCCATCTCCACCTCCGGGAGCGGCTTGAGCTGGAGCAGCGAATCGACGAAGACGCGGTAGCCCTGCGACGTCGGGATGCGGCCCTCAGACGTGTGGGGCGATGCGAGCAGGCCGACCTCTTCCAGGTCCGCGAGGATGTTGCGGATCGTCGCCGGGCTCACGTCGAG
>DASTUL010000116.1:0-11740 GCA_035759645.1 Lysobacteraceae bacterium
GTCTTCCTGGACAGACATGTGCAGCTCTTCTTGGCAGGGGCGGTAGGATTCGAACCTACGAATGCCAGGATCAAAACCTGGTGCCTTGGGCCTCTTGGCGACGCCCCTGTGACGCTAACCGTCGCCGTCCGCCCCCAGCGCGTCGAGCAGCGGGGAACGCGCGGCACCAGCGGCAACCCAGGCATGCAGGCCGCCGGGCCACCGGGCCAGTGCCTCGTCCGCGGCCTCGCGCTCGGCGAACTCCACGAAACAGGCGCTGCCCGTCCCCGTCAACCGCGGCGTGCCGAAGCGCGCCAGCGCAGCGAAGGCAGCCTCGACGGCTGGTTCGCGGCGGCGCAGCACCGGCTCGAACGCATTGCCGAGGCCAGGTCCGGAACGGAAGTCCGCTATTGTCGCGGGCGCTGCATCGCGCGTCAATTCAGGGGCCCGGAACAGGCCTGCGGTCGGCGCATGCACGCCGGGGTCGACCAGCAGGTACCAGGCGGGCGGGAGGTCGATGGGGACGAGCCGTTCGCCCACCCCCTCGGCCCAGGCATTGCGGCCATGCACGAACACGGGGACGTCGGCGCCCAGCTGCAGGCCCAGGGTCGCCAGCCGCTCGCGGCTCCAACCGAGCCTCCAGAGCCGGTCCAAGGCCAGGAGCGTGGTAGCTGCATCGGACGAACCGCCGCCCAGCCCGCGGCCGGCGGGGATGCACTTTTCGACGACGATGTCGACGCCTTGCGTGCTTTTCGCCTCTGATTGAAGGAGTTTGGCAGCGCGGACGGTGAGGTCGTCCGCCGGTTCGAGTCCGGGAAGCGGGGATCCGACCCTGCGGACCACGCCGTCACCGGTCGGGCGGAGCCGGACGGTGTCGCCCCAGTCGAGCAGGCGGAAGACGGTCTGCAGGGCGTGGTAGCCGTCGGGCTGGCGTCCGGTCACCCGCAGGAAGAGATTGAGCTTCGCGGGCGCCGGCCACGCGGACCAGCCCTCCCCCATCCCCTCGGTTCCCACGTCAGGACCCTTCCGAGGCCGGGTCCCAGGCGTCGACCACCAGGCGCACCCGGGCCTCGCCGCGAACGGCTTCGAGCCGATGCGGGAGCGCGACCCCGGCGCCCGCCTGCGTGGCCGTCGCGCCGGGCAGCCCCCAGTTCGAATAGGTGATGGTCCAGCCCCCCTGCTCCATCCGGGCCAGGCGACCGTCGGCGCCGTAGGCGAGCGTCGCCGGGCCCAGGCCAGGGGCGCGTGCGCCGCGTAGCCAGGCAGGCAACGCCCCGAGCGGGATCTGCCAACCGGTGCTCCGCAGCAGCAGCGCCGCGGCATCGGGTCCATGGCGCGGCCCGCCCTCCAGGCCTTCCAGCGTGGCGCCGTCGGGTCCCGCGCTGAGCCGCCAGCTCTGCCGGGTGATCGGCGCGCTCAGCGACACCGTGTAGGAGTCGCCGGCCTGGCGCCAGTCCAGCCGCCCGCTGCCGCCGCGGTCCCCGTTGGCCAGCGCGACGCGCCCGGCGAGCGACCACTCGGCGTCGGCCTGCAACGCGGCCTCGCGCGCCTGCTGGGTGGCCATCGCCGCGGTGGCGGCCACCGGCGGCGCTTCGCGCACCGGCCGTCCGGCGCAGGCCGCGAGGACCAGGCACGCCGCGACCGCCAGCGCGCCGCGCAACGCATGCCCGGCGATCACCGGTCGCCTCCCTGCTGCGCGCGGTCGACGGTCTGTTCGAGCGCACGTTGCAGCGCCCGGCTCTCCGGATCGAGTTCGCGCGCCTTGTCGAAGAATTCCCGCGCCTCGTCGCGACGCCCGGTCACCCACAACACCTCGGCGATGTGCGACGCGATCTCCGCGTCCTTCTGCAAGGCGAACGCGCGGCGCAGCTCCACCAGCGCTTCCTCGTGGCGCCCGAGCCGGTAGAGCACCCACCCGTAGCTGTCGATGATCGCGGCGTTGTCGGGTTCCGCCACGCGGGCGCGATCGATCAGCTCGAGTGCCTCGACATGGCGGTCGGTGCGGTCGGCGAGCGTGTAGCCCAGCGCATTGAGCGCCGCGACGTTGTCGGGCTGCGCCACCAGGATCTGCCGGAAGTCCGCTTCCGCCCGCGCGATGTCGTCGCGACGTTCCCAGGCCAGCGCCCGTGCATACAGCAGGTCCGGATCGTCCGGGTAGGCCGCGAGCCCGCGCGCGAACGCGTCGATCTCCGCCTCCGGATCGCCGGCGTCGCGATGCAGCTCGGCCTCGAGCAGGTACGCATCGCGCCGCGCGTCCTCGTGTGCATCGGCATCGGCCTGCAAGGCGTGCAGGGCCGCGAAAGCCTCGGCATCGCGGTCCAGCGCGTGCAGCAACGCGGCGATCCGGAGCCGTGCCTGCAACCGCGCCGGGCCGCCGGGCACGCTGCGGTACCAGCGCAGCGCCTCCTCGCGCAGTTCCAGGAATTCCGCCACCTGGCCCAGCAGAAGCCGTCGTTGCGGATCGGGACGTGCCGAATCTTCCTGCAGTTCCGCGTACAGCGCCGCGAGCGATGCCTTGTCGTCCGCCTGGGCCAGCAGTGCTGCGCGCAACCGCAACGTGTACTCGTCCTGCGGCCCGCGTGCGAGCACCGCCGCCGCCGCGGTCGGGTCGCCCAGCGCGTCGTATTCCGAAGCGAGCGCCAGGCGCAGTTCTTCGTCGCCGACGGCGACCGCCTCCACCTGCGCCAGGGTGGCGCGGGCGGCGTCGACGTCGCCTGCCTCGCGCTGCTGGCTGGCACGCAGCAGCGCGACGCGCGGCTCGTCCGGGAACCGCGCCACCACCTCGTCGACGATGCGCTTGGCCAACGCCGTCTGGTCGAGCCGTTGCGCCAGGCCACCGAACGCAAGCCACGGGTCGAGCCGCGGCGGGATCGCATCGGCGTCGACCACTGCACCGAGCACGCGGCCGGCGAGCGCCAGGTCCTTGCCGCCGCTGCCCAGCGCATTGAGCGCATGGCGCCAGCCGTCCTCGCCCATCGACGCGAGCGCGATCGCGAGGGACGTCGCCTTGGCCTCGTCGCCCCGGCGCAGCGCCAGGCTGGTCTCGATCGCGCGCATCGCCGGCGTCGCGGCCGCGCGTTCCTGCCACAGCGCGAGCGCCGCGGCGGCCGTCCCGTCATCACCGGCGAGCAGTGCGATCCGCGCGGTGCGCTCGGCCAGCGCCGCATCGCCGGGTGCGGCGCGCGCGGCGCGCAGGTACCAGGTCGCCGCTTCCTGCAACTGCCCGCCCTGCAGCGCGTATTCCCCGGCCAGGGTGGCCTCCAGTGGACCACTCGCGGCGGCGTCCTCCGGCGGCGTTGCCGCGGCGGCGGGGAGGGTCGCGGCCAGGAGGGCCGCGAAGGCGCCGGCGGCAAAGCGCTTGGATGTCGGCATGGGCGGTGCGTGACCTCGCGTGGTGGGCCGGGAGGGGCCGGTAGAATGGCGCCTTTCGGGTGCAGTCGCCCAGCTTAGGACACGATGACCCCTCCCCGCGCGCGCCTGCATGTGCTCGGCATCAACCACCAGACCGCGCCGGTCCGGCTGCGCGAGCGGGTGGCGTTTGCCGCCGACACCGTGCCCGCGGCACTGGCCACGCTGCGTGAACTGCCGGGCGTGCACGAGGCAGCGTTGCTCTCCACCTGCAACCGCACCGAGCTGTACGCGATGGCGGATGACGACGGCCGTTCGCTCGCCGGCTGGCTCGCCTCGCATCCGGGCGGCTCCCATCCGGACGCTCCCGGCGACCTGCACGCCTATCTCTACCACCACAGCGATGCCGCCGCGGCACGCCACCTGTTCCGGGTCGCCACCGGGCTGGATTCGCTGGTGCTCGGCGAACCGCAGATCCTGGGCCAGGTGAAGGAAGCCTGGGCGCTGGCGCGCGGCGCGGGCGCGCTGGGCACGACGCTCGACCGCCTGTTCCAGAACGCCTTCGCGACCGCCAAGCGCGCGCGCACCGAGACCCGCATCGGCGCCAACCCGGTGTCGGTCGCATCGGCCGCCGTCCGCCTGGCGCAGGAATCCTTTGCCCGGCTGGAAGACTCGACGGTGCTGCTGGTCGGCGCCGGCGAAACCATCGAGCTGGCCGCGCGCCATCTCAGCGAAGGCGGCGTCCGGCGCCTGCTGGTGGCCAACCGCACGCTCGCGCACGCGCAGGAACTCGCCAGCCGGCATGGCGGCGTCGCGCTGCCGCTGTCGGAGCTCGACCGCCACCTGGCCGAGGCGGACGTGGTGCTGTCGGCGACCGCCAGCCGCGAGCCGGTCATCCTCCGCGAGCAGGTGGCCGCCGCGCTCGCGCGCCGCCGCCACCGGCCGATGCTGCTGCTCGACCTCGCGGTGCCGCGGGACATCGACCCGGCCGTGGCGGACCTCGAGGATGCGTTCCTGCACACCATCGACGACCTGGAACGCGCGATCGAGGACAACCGGCGCAGCCGCCGCGAGGCCGCCGCCGAGGCCGAGGCGATCGTCGACCTGCAGGTGTCGCGCTTCGCCGAGGCGCTGCAGGTGGCCAGCAACGACGCGCCGCTGCGGGCGCTGCGCGCGCACGGCGAGGCGGTGCGCGATGCCGCGCTGGAGCGCGCGCGCAGGCAGCTCGCCGCCGGGCACGAGCCGGGCGTGGTGCTCGATCAACTCGCACACGCGCTGACCAACCGGTTGCTGCATGCCCCCACCGCCGCGCTGCGCGAGGCGGCCGCCGATGGCGATGCGGAACTGGCGCGCGCCGCGGAACGCTTGTTCCTGCGCGACGACCCGCGGCAGGACCCGCGGTGAACCCCTCGCTGCGCCGCAAGCTCGAGGCGCTGGCCGAGCGCCGCGAGGAACTGGAGCGGCTGCTCGCCGACCCGTCCGCCGCGTCGGATGCGCAACGGTTCCGCGCGTTGTCGCGGGAGTTCTCGCAACTCGAGCCGCTGGCCGACGCGCTGGCGGCGGAGTCGCGCACCCGCGCGGACCTGGCCGCGGCGCAGGCCCTGCGCGACGACCCCGAACTCGGCGCGCTCGCGGACGAGGAAGTCGCAGCGACACGGGCACGGCTGGAAGCACTCGAAGCCGAGCTCATGTCGCACCTCGTGCCGAAGGACGCGCGCGACGAGGGCGGCCTGTACCTCGAAGTGCGCGCAGGCACGGGCGGCGACGAGGCCGCGATCTTCGCGGGCGACCTGTTCCGCATGTACAGCCGCTATGCCGAGCGCCAGGGCTGGAAGGTGGACGTGGAGTCCGCCAATCCGGGCGAGCACGGCGGGTACAAGGAGATCGTCGCGCACGTCGAGGGGCGCGGCGCGTACTCGCGGCTGAAGTTCGAGTCCGGCACCCACCGCGTGCAACGCGTTCCCGAGACCGAATCGCAGGGCCGCATCCACACATCGGCGGCAACGGTCGCGATCATCGCCGAGGAGGCCGACATGGCCGAAGTGGACCTCAATCCCGCGGACCTGAAGGTCGACACCTTCCGTTCCTCCGGCGCCGGCGGGCAGCACGTCAACAAGACCGATTCGGCCATCCGCATCACCCACGTGCCGTCCGGCGTCGTGGTCGAGTCGCAGACCGAGCGCAGCCAGCACGCCAACCGCGACAAGGCGATGAAGCGGCTGAAGGCGATGCTGGTCGAGGCCGAGATCGAGAAGCGCGCGGCGGCGCAAGCCGCCGACCGCAAGCTGCAAGTCGGCAGCGGCGACCGCAGCCAGCGCATCCGCACCTACAACTTCCCGCAGGGCCGCATCACCGACCACCGCGTCGAGGGGCTGACCCTGTACGACCTGCCGAACGTGCTGCAGGGCGACCTCGATGCGCTGGTCGATCGGCTCGCGCGCGAACACCAGGCCGACGAACTCGCGCGGCTCACGGAGGATCGATGAACGACGATGGCTTCATCACGTTGCGGCTGTGCGTGCTCACGGTCTCCGATACGCGCACCGCGGCCAACGACACGTCCGGCGACTACCTGGCCGGCGCGCTGGCCGAGGCCGGCCATCGGCTGGCAGATCGCGCGATCGTTCCCGACAACCGCTACCTGCTGCGCGCGCGCGTGTCGCAATGGATCGCGGACGAAGGCGTGGACGGGATCCTGGTCACCGGTGGCACCGGGTTCACCGGCCGCGACTCGACCCCGGAGGCGCTGGTGCCTCTGCTCGACAAGCAGATGCCGGGTTTCGGCGAACTGTTCCGCAGCCTGAGCTTCGACGAGATCGGGACCAGCACGCTGCAGTCGCGTGCGTTCGCCGGCCTGGCGAACGGTACGTTCCTGTTCGCGCTGCCGGGCTCGACCGGCGCGTGCCGCACGGCCTGGGAACACATCATCCGCGCCCAGCTCGATTCACGCACGACGCCGTGCAACCTCGCGACGCTGCGCCCGCGGTTGCGCGAGTCCTGAAACTTCAGGCCGCGGGGCCGCCGGCAGCCGCGATCACCCGTTCGATGTCGGCGGCCGTGACCGGGCCGAGGAAGCGTTCGGCCACCGTTCCGTCCGGGGCCAGCAGGTAGGTCATCGGCAACCCGCGCGGCGTCTCGAAATCCGCGGGCGGGTCGTACACGTCGACGATCGCGATCGGATACACCACTGGATGGGAGTCGAGGAACTCGCGCATGGCCGCGACATCGATGTCCTCGTACGCGAGGCCGATGACCTCGATGTGCTCGTGCATCGCGTCGAGCGCCGACAGCTCCGGCATTTCCTTCAGGCACGGCGCGCACCAGGTGGCCCAGAAATTGACGACCACCCACTTGCCGCGGCGGTCGGCCAGGTCGTAGTCGCCGCCGCCTAGCGTGGTGACACGCAGCGTGGGGTGTTCCGGCAATGCGGGCGCGGCATCCGGCGCTGCCGGCGCTTCCGGTGCATCTGTCGCGCCGTCTTCCACCGATGCGGTATCCGCTGAGTCGGCACCGGCGTCCGCATCCCCCTGCGGCTTGCAGCCCGCGATCAGGACGAGCGCAAACAGTGTGGCGAGCCCGAAGGCGGCGTGTCGCGGGAAGGTCATCGGCTGGCTCCGTCTGGATCCTGGTAAATGGAAGCGACCTTGCGCCTGAGCAGGTCGCGCAGCGGCAGGCGCAGTTCGTCCAGCGCCCCGACCGCCATGTGCCCGAGGGCGTCGTCGCGGCACGGCAAGTGTGCCTCGGCCACCGGGATCCGCAGCTGGCAGGTCTCGTACAGTTCGCCCAGGCTCAGGTCGCCGAGGTCGCGCGCCAGCAGCCACTCGCCCGTTTCCGCGCGGCTGAGCAACTTGATCTCCTCGAGTTCCGCCAGCAGCTGCTGCACCAGCGCATCGGTCAGCATGGGCTCCATGCGTGCGATGTCGTCGCTGTGCAACCCCTCTCCCTTCTCGCGCGCCTGCGCGAACCGGCCGAGCATGCGCAGGATGCCGTACAGCTCGTAGCCTTCCGGCAGCCGCATCGACGCGGGCTGGTAGCGGAACGCGGAGATCGACGAGCCGAGCGAGGCACCCAGCAGGATCGACACCCAGCCGAGGAATACCCAGATCAGGAAGATGGGCACGAACGCGACCGTGCCGTAGATGGTTTCGTACGAGCGGAAGCTGCCCAGGAACAGGCCGAGGCCGCCCTTGACCAGCTCGAACATCACCACGGCGAGCACCGCGCCCGCGAACGCGTGGCGCCAGTGCACCGTCCGGTGCGGCACGACCCGGTAGAGCATCGTGAACGCCAGCAGCTCGATCGCCACCGGCGCCAGCCGCAGCATCAGGTCCTCGATCGCGCGGCCCGGCTGCGTCTCGAAGACCGCCAGCGCGAACAACCGGGTGGACAGCGCCAGCGACGCCGCGGCGACCAGCGCCCCGAGCGTGAGCACCGTCCAGTAGACGAGGAATCGGCTGAACTTCGGACGCGGCGCCTTCACCCGCCAGATCCGGTTGAACGTCGTCTCCACGCTGGTCAGC
This sequence comes from Lysobacteraceae bacterium, assembly GCA_035759645.1. Lineage (GTDB taxonomy): Bacteria > Pseudomonadota > Gammaproteobacteria > Xanthomonadales > Xanthomonadaceae > CAMPJU01. The sequence continues at coordinate 7,848 of DASTUL010000116.1, forward strand.
GTGATCAGCAGAGAGACCACGAGGGCGATGACGCCGAGCGTCGTGAGGTCCTGGGCGCGGTCGGCGAATCCCTGGAGATAGGACTCGACCTTGCTCGCCGAACTGGGCACGAAGTTGGCGAAGATGTAGCTGCTGAGCTGCTTGCTCCACTCGTCGAACACGGGGAAGGCCTGCAGCACCCCGAACACCACCATCGACAGTGGCACCAGCGCGAACACGGTGGTGAACGACAGCGCGCCGGCCGCCTCGAACAGCCGGTCGTCGAGGAAGTTGCGCCACAGGAAACGGAAGAACGAGCCCATCCGCGCGCGGTCGCGCAGGCGCTCGGTCCAGCGGTTCCAGGTGTCCAGCGGCTCCATGCGCGGAGGGTAGCCTATCCTGTGTGCCCGCCCCGCCCGCGAACGCGCCGCCATGCCGGAAATCCTGGTCCTCTACTACAGCCGCGGCGGTTCGGTCGCGCGCCTGGCGCGACACGTGGCGCGCGGCATCGGCGAAGTGCAGGGCATGGCCGCGCGCGTGCGCACGGTGCCGCCCGTCGCGCCGCTCACGGAAGTGGCCGCGCCGCCGGTGCCGGAGGATGGCGCGCCCTACGTGGAACGTTCGGACCTGTCCGAGTGTGCCGGCCTGTTGCTCGGCAGTCCCACCCGCTTCGGCAACATGGCGGCCCCGCTGAAGCACTTCATCGACGGCCTCGGCGCCGAATGGACCAGCGGTACGCTGGTCGGGAAACCCGCTGGGGTGTTCACCTCGACCGCGACGATGCACGGCGGCCAGGAGGCGACGCTGCTCTCGATGATGGTGCCGCTGCTGCACCACGGCTGCGTCATCGCCGGCATCCCCTATACCGAGCGTGCGCTGAGCGCGACACGCGGCGGCGGCACGCCTTACGGCGCGAGCCACGTCTCCGGATCGAACGACGATCCGCAGCCGAGCGACGACGAAGCCGAACTGGCGCGCGCGCTCGGCCGGCGCATCGCGGCCCTCGCCGCGAAGCTCTCCTGATGGCGACGGACACGAGCGTCCGCGTCCTGGTCGGCGCGTTGCTCGCGCTCGGCGTGTTGTTCGTTGCCTGGTTCGTGGACGATCCGCGCCCGGCGGTGGCCGTGTCCGTGTTCGCGTTGCCGCCGCTGCTGCTCGCCGTCGCGCGCTGGCGCGGGCATCGCAAGGCTGCGTTCTGGGCGGGGGTGCTCGCGCTGGGCTGGTTCAGCCACGGGGTGATGGTGGCCTGGACGCGGCCCGCCGAACGCGGCTTCGCGCTCACGGAGATCGCGCTGGCGCTCGCCGTCGTGGTTGCGTCGAGCTGGCCGGGCCTGCGCGCGCGGTCCGCGCGCCTATAATCCAGCGCGTCTCCAGCCATGCCGGGCGCCCCCATGGACCACCTCTGCGTCGTCACCACCGGCGGCACCATCGACAAGATCTATTTCGACGACAAGTCGGATTTCCAGGTCGGCGACCCGCAGATCGGCCGGATCCTCGAGGAACTCGAGGTCGCGTTCCGCTTCGAGGTCATCCCGATCCTGCGCAAGGACTCGCTGCACCTGGACGATGCGGATCGCGAACTGGTGCGTGACACCATCGCCGCGCAGGACGCGCGCCACGTGCTGGTCACCCACGGCACCGACAGCATGGTCGAGACCGCGCGCGTGCTCGCCGCCATCCCCGGCAAGGTGATCGTGCTGACCGGCGCGCTGAACCCGGCGCGCTTCCGCGGGTCGGACGCCGAGTTCAACATCGGCACCGCGGTCGGCGCGGTGCAGTCGCTGCCGCCGGGCGTGTACATCGCGATGAACGGCCGCATCTGGGATCCGGCGAAAGTCCGCAAGAACGTCGACGCGAACCGGTTCGAGCCGGCCTAAAAAGACCCCGGCACGAGGCCGGGGTCGAAGTGCCGCATCAGGGTCGAGGCCTCAGAACGTGAGGCTCCACGCGACGATGTAGCCGGTGTCGCCGTTGTAGCGGTCGTATACGCGCAGCTTCCAGGTGCCGTTGGCCGCCTCGGAGGAGGCGTTGACGGTGTAGGTCGCGTGGATGTCGTTCGCCGAACCGCCCGAGCCGTTGTGCAGCAGGTAGGTGCTGCCGTCCGGCGCGACCAGGTTGACGACCAGGTCGCCCTTGTACGTATGGACGATGTCGACGTCCACCGACAGGGTCGACGGCGCGTTGCCGCTGCGTCCGCTGACCGCGATCGGGCTCTCGGTCGTCTGCAGGTCGCTGATGGTGTAGTTGCCGGTGTTCTGCCAGAACGCCTGGCCGCCACCACCGCCGGTGTCGTAGTTCCCCACGAGGCTGACGCCGGAGAAGCTGGTGTAGCCGCGCAGCATCACGTGGTAGGTGCCGGCCTGCGGGGCCGCGAACGTGCAGGTTTCGTTGTTGCCGTTGAGATACGGACGGCAGTCCCAGTCACCCGTGGTCGCGGCGGACCCGAAGTTGACGTACATGTCCGCGTCGCCCGTGCCGCCCGACATCTGGAACGTCAGGTTGGAGGCACCGGCGGGCACGACCAGGGTCCACGACTGCTCGCTGCCGCTGGCCCCGGAGATGCCGGTGACCGGCACGCCGTCGGCGAGCGAACCGCCACCCGGGTCGCCACCGCCGCCGCCTGCCGCGGCGGCGACCGCAGCCGCCGCATCGACGATGCCGCCGCCGATGGGCTGGTCGATCGAAACCGGGAACGCACGCAGCGTGTCCTTGAGGATCGCCTCGACCGACGACGGCGACAGCGGCGACGCCGCCACCGACTGCATCATCGCGACCACGCCCGCGACGTGCGGGGCAGCCATCGAGGTGCCGGAGTAGATCGCGTAGCCCTCGGTCGTCGGCGTGGTGGTGCCGCTGTTGAGGGTGGAGGCGATGTCGCTGCCGGGCGCCGCGACGTCGATGCCGCTGCCGTAGTTGGAGAAGCTGGAACGCCCGCCCTGGCGCGTGGTGGAAGCCACCGCGACCACGTTCGAACAGTTGGCGGGCACCGAGTTGGACACGTTCTGGTTCTCGTTGCCCGCGGCCACGACCACCGTGGTGCCGCGGCCGACCGCGCCGTTGATGGCGTTCTGGTAGGTGGCCGAGCAGCTGCCGCCGCCGCCCAGGCTCATGTTGATGACTTCGGCCGGGTTGGCATTGGCCGGCACGCCGCTGACGGTGCCGCCGGACGACCAGATGATCGCGTCGGCGATGTCGGAGGTGTAGCCGCCGCACTTGCCCAGCACGCGGACCGGCACGACCTTGGCGCCGTACGCGACGCCGGCCACGCCCTTGGCGTTGTTGGTCAGCGCCGCGACCGTGCCCGCCACGTGGGTGCCGTGCCAGCTCGAGTTCGCCGCGGGGACGCCCGCGCCGCATTCGCCCGCTGCGTACCAGTCGCCCTGGTCGGCCGGGTTGCTGTCACGGCCGTTGCCGTCGCGCGCCATGCCCGAGTCGCTGATGAAGTCGTAGCCGCCGATGATGTTGGCGCCCAGGTCGCTGTGGGTGGTGATGCCGGTGTCGATGACGGCGACCACGACCCCGCTGCCGGTGGTGGTGTCCCAGGCCTGGTCGATCTTCATGCCGCCCGCGGCTTCGTAGAAGTCCCACTGGTACTGGCTGTAGTAGGTGTCGTTGGGCGTCAGCACCGGCTTCATCAGCTGGTCGACCTCGACGTACTCGACGTCCGGGTTCGCGGCGATCCGCTGCATCAGCGCGGCCGCTTCGACGCGGTCGAGCTTGCGGTCGGCCTTCACGACGTGGCCGCCGACGGCGAGCTTGCGCATCACCCCGAGCCGGACGCCCTTGCCGCCCACGGACAACTCGCCCAGGCGTGCGATGGCGGCCTGCGCCATGCGCGGGCCGGCCGCGGCCTCGCTGCCTTCCCGGTATTTCACGATGAAGCGGTCGTAGCCTTCCGCCGCCGGCGCCACGCC
>DASTUL010000117.1:0-4333 GCA_035759645.1 Lysobacteraceae bacterium
CGTGGATGCCGTGCCCGGCCAGCGTCCGTGCATCCGTCGCCAGGCGTGCAAGCAGATACGCCGCAAGTTCCTCGACGGTCACGTTGGTGATCGGCAGCACCAGCACGTCGGCGCGCAGGAACGGAATGCGCTCGCTCCCGAAGACCGCGACGACCGAATCGCCGTCTTCCTCGATCACCAGCAACGGCGAGCGCCCCGGCAGCAGGAAGTACTCGTTCAGTTCTCGGCACAGCGCGACCATCTTGCGCTTGTAGATGCCGTAGTCGAAACACAGCCCGTTCTCGCCCACGCTGGCGTGCAGCACGACGCCGACCTTGAAGTTGTGACCGTGCAGCCGTTCGCGCTCGCCCGGCCCGAAGATAGTGAAGTGGCCCGCGGAGAACTTCATCGTCTCCTTGTCGAGGCGGATGGCGACACGCTTTCCCATGGCGCCGCTCACGAGCCGATGTCCCCGAGGAACGGCCGCATCAGGATGTCCTCGACCACGGTGCGCGACGACATGTGATGCGTGGTCCATGCCATCTCCGCGACGTCCTCCGCCGGCATGAACCGTTCGGGCGGCAGGTCGACGCCTTCCCACGACGCCGTCAGGGTGGCGCCGGGCAGCAGGGACACGACGCGGATGCCATGCGGTTTCATCTCTTCTCGCAGGGTGCGCGAGAAGCCGTGAAGGGCGTGCTTGGCGATGCAGTACGAGCCGCCGTTCGGGTAGGCCGTGATCGACGCGGTGCTGCACACGTTGATGATCGTGCCCGAGCCGCGCGCCATCATCCCGGGCAGCAGCGCGCGGGTCATGCGATAGGCACTGAACAGGTTGGTGGCGAGCATCTGCTCAAGGACCGATTCGTCCTCGGCATGGAGCTGGCCGGGCACGTACGCGCCGGCGTTGTTGACCAGCACGTCCGGCGTGCCGACCAGTTCCCCCACACGATCGGCGAGGCGCGCGATGTCGTTCGCCCGGGTCATGTCGCATTCGAAAGCGTGCAGCCCCGACGAAGACGCACGCGCAGCCTCGAGCGCCTCTGCGTTCCGCGCGCAGACGATCGTCGTGTAGCCCTCCGCGAGGAAGCGCCGCGCGATCGCCAGGCCGATGCCCTTCGATCCGCCGGTCACCAGGATCGAACCGCCCGGGGAGGTGCCTGCCGTCATGCCTGCCGTCATGCCTGGTCGTCGCGTGCGAGGGAGCGCTGCATTCTGCCGGATCGCCCCGGTACTGTCCGTCAAGCCTCCGCTTGCGGCATCAGCGCGGCCTGCAGCCCGGCCTGCAGGTCGGCACCGCCCGGCTGCTGGTAGATCCGCAGCCCGAATTCCGGCAGCACCGCCAGCAGGTGGTCGAAGATGTCGCCCGCCAGGTTTTCGTAAGCCTCCCAGCCCACGTCGGCCGAGAAGCAGTACACCTCCAGCGGCAGGCCCTGCGGCGTGGGATCGAGCTGGCGCACCATCAGCGTCATCTCCTGGTGCACGCCGGGGTGCGAGCGCAGGTAGGCGGTGACGTACGCCCGGAACGTGCCAAGGTTGGTCGCGCGGCGGTTGTTCACGGGATCCTTGCCGGCGGCCTCGAGCTGCGCGTTGTAGTCCAGCAGGTCCTCGCGCTGCTGGTCCAGGTACTCGTCGATCAGCGCGATGCGGCGCAGCCGTTGCCGTTCCTCCTGGTCCAGGAACCGCACCGAACCCTGGTCGATGAGCAACGCGCGCTTGATCCGGCGCCCGCCGGCGTCGGTCATGCCGCGCCAGTTGCGGAAGCTCTCGCTGATCAGCAGGTGCGTGGGGATCGTGCTGATCGTCTTGTCCCAGTTCTGCACCTTCACCGTGTGCAGGCTGATGTCGATCACGTCGCCGTCGGCATGCTGGCTGGGCATCTCGATCCAGTCGCCGACGCGGAGCATGTCGTTGCTGGCCAGTTGCACGCTCGCGACCAGCGACAGCAGCGTGTCCTTGAACACCAGCAGCAGCACCGCGGTCATCGCGCCAAGGCCAGTGAGCAGCACGACCGGCGATTTGTTGATCAGCGCCGCCACCACCAGGATGACCGCGACCAGCCACGCCAGGATCTTGGCGAGCTGCAGGTAGCCCTTGATCGGCCGCTCGCGCGCGTGCGGACTGTGGCGCTCGTAGACGTCGTTCATCGCGTCGAGCAACCTGCCCAGCGTCAGCGCGATCGCCAGCGCGATCCACGCCAGTGCCACGTTGCGCACCACGAGGTACGCCCATGCCGGCAGCCCGTCGATCAGCCGGATGCCGGCCAGCACCAGCAGCGCCGGCACCACCTGCGCCAGCCGCGACAGCGCGCGGCTGCGGATGACGGCGTCGTCCCAATGCAACGGCGACGCCGCGGCCAGGCGCGCCACCACCCGCAACAGCACGCCGCGCACCAGCACGCCCGCCAGCCACGCCGCGAGCAGCAGCAGGGCCAGGGCGGCGATGGGCGGGAGGTCAGCGGTGAGGACGGCCAGCGAAGCCGGCAGCGAGGGCAAATCCATCGTCACAGGGTAACGAGCGCTAAAGCGCCAGGTCCACCCGCGCCGGCGGCGCGTCGTGTTCCGGATGCGCGGCCCACAGCTCGGCCATCGTGGTTTCGCGCAACGGATCGAGGAATTCCGGCGCGATATCGGCCATCGGCTTCAGCACGAACGCATAGCGCAGCTCCGGGCGCGGCAACTGCAGTGCGCCGACGTCGAGCACCAGACTGCCGAAATACACGATGTCGATGTCCAGCGGCCGGTTGCTGTAGTCCGCGTCGCGGCTATCGCGGCCGTGCTGTTCTTCCAGCTTGTGCAACCAGCGGTGCAGGGCGAACGGATCCGTGTCGCAATCGATGCGCGCGACGGCGTTCAGGAAGTCGGGGCCCTCGAAGCCCACGGCGCGCGTGCGGTACACCGGCGAGACCAGCACATCGCCGAAGCGCTCGCGCAGCGAAGCGATCGCCGAGCGCAGGTTCTTTTCGGCGTCGACGTTGCTGCCCAGGCTCAAGTAGGTTTCGCGCCCGACGCGCAGGCGGGCGCGGAAGCGCGAGGCGAGTGCGCGGGCATCGCCGGTGGGAGCGGCAGGGGCATCCTGCGAGGCGGCCGGGGCTGAAGGCTCACTAGCAGGCGCGCGCTCGTTCGCAGGCTCCGGCGGGGTCGCGATCGCCGGTGCAGGCGCCCGCTGTGCGGCGGAGGGCAGTTCCGCAGCGGCGGGCACTTGCACGGGTAATCCTTCGCGCTCGCGCTCGATGACGACGCCGACCGCGCGCGCCCCCCGCAACGCCCCCGGCTTGCCCACCTTCAGCCGCAGCCAGCGCACGCCGAACTCATCCATCAGCAACGACGCACAGCGCTCGGCCAGCGTCTCGACCAGCCCGAACGACGATTGCGACACGTACGCGACCAGGCGGTTGCCGATCGCCTCGTAGTCGTGCGTGTCGGCGACCGAGTCGGTGGCCGCGGGCACGCGGTTGTCGAACCCCATGTCCACGTCGAGCACGAGCGCCTGCAGGATGCGCCGCTCCCACTCGTGGATGCCGATCCGCGCCTCGACCTCGAGGCCTTCGATGAAAACCTTGTCCATGCCGCTACGTTACCCGCGGCAGCGAGGCCATGTCCCAGCGCGGCACCACCCGCACCGACGCATCGGCGTGCTGCCCGGCCGCCAGGCGCAGCGCACCGGCGAAGGCGATCATCGCGCCGTTGTCGGTGCACAGTGCCGGCCGCGGGTAGCAGGCCCTGCCTCCACGCGCCGCGGCCATTGACTGCAGGCGCGCGCGCAGGCGCTTGTTGGCGCCGACACCGCCCGCCACCACCAGCGTGTTGCAGCCGGCCGCGTCCAGGGCGCGCTCGCACTTGATGGACAGGGTCTCCACCACCGCGTCCTCGAAGCCGCGGGCAATGTCGGCGCGGGTTTGGGCCGACTGGTCGCTGTCGCGCCAGGCCAGCAGCACCTGGGTCTTCAGGCCGCTGAAGCTGAAGTCGAGCCCGGGCCGGTCGGTCATCGGGCGCGAGAAGCGGAACGCGCCCGGCGTTCCGGTCTCCGCCAGGGCGGCCAGCTGGGGTCCGCCCGGATAGGGCAGCCCCATCATCTTCGCGGTCTTGTCGAAGGCCTCGCCGGCCGCGTCGTCCAGGGTCTCGCCCAGCAGGCGGTACTCGCCGATGCCGTCGACGGCGACCAGCTGGGTGTGCCCGCCGGAGACCAGCAGGGCCACGAAGGGCGGCGCCAGGTCCGGGTCCTCCAGCAGCGGCGCCAGCAGGTGGCCCTCCATGTGGTGGACCCCGATCGCCGGCACCTCCAGGGCCCAGGCCAGCGCCCGCGCCAGGCCCGCGCCGACCAGCAGCGCCCCGACCAGGCCCGGGCCGGCGGT
>DASTUL010000118.1:0-2971 GCA_035759645.1 Lysobacteraceae bacterium
GTGCCGGTGGCGCGCATCGACGGCATCGGCTGGACGCTGCTCAGTGCCAACGCCACGCTGGGCGGCTCGATCATCGGCGGCCAGGGCGGGGTCGTCCGGATGGACGGGTCGCCCGACCCGATCGGCGAACGCGTGCTGTTCGTGGACCTGGGGGGAGGCGCCGCGGAACTGACCGGCAACTCGCGCGCCGCGCAGTGGATGCTGCTCGACCAGCTTGTCGCGGAAGCGCGCGGCCGCATCTCCCCGGAGTCGAAGCATTCGCTCCTCACCCCCGCCGGGCGCGACACGTTGCGGCGCTACCTGGACGACGGCGGTCGCGTGGTCGTCGGCGTGCATCGCGCCGCGGACATCCGTCAATTGCTGCGCTGGGCCGAACGACACGAGGTCAACGTGGCGATCGCCGGCGGGTCCGAGGCGTGGAAGCTCGCGCCACAACTCGCGGCCGCGAACGTGCCGGTCTTCGTCGACCCGCTGCAGAACCTGCCCGACAGCTTCGACCGCATCGCCTCGACGCTCGAGAACGCAGCGCGCCTGCACGCGGCCGGCGTGCCGGTGTCGTTCGCGCAGGCGGGCGACAACTCGCACAACGCACGCAAGGTGCGCCAGCTCGCGGGCAACGCGGTGGCCAACGGCCTGCCCTGGGAAGCGGGCCTGGCCGGCCTGACCCGCGTGCCGGCACGCGTGCTGGGCGTCGACGACGAGATCGGCACGATCGCCGTCGGCCAGCGCGCCGACCTCGCGTTGTGGACCGGCGATCCGCTGGAAGTCAGCAGCGTCGCGCTGCAGGTGTGGCTCGACGGCGAGGCGATCCCGATGCGCAGCCGCCAGACCGAGCTGCGCGACCGCTACCTGCGCACGCAGGCCACGCCCGAAGAGGGCGGCCTGCCACGCGCGTATCCCGACCAACGTTCCAACTGACAGGGGAGAACGGCAATGGCTGACGTGAACTGGTTGGCGGTGCTGGTGGCGGCCGTCTCCGCCTTCGTGCTCGGCGGAATCTGGTACGGGCCATTGTTCAAGAAGACGTGGTGCCGCGAGGCGGGCATCGACATGGACGCGAAGGGCCGCCACCCGGCGGCGGTATTCGGCGGCGCATTCGTGCTCAGCCTGGTCGCCGCCTGGGCCGTGGCCGCCCTGATCGGGCGCTCGGAAACGTCGCTGCTGTTCGCGGTGCACGTCGGCCTGCTCGCCGGCGTGTGCTTCGTGGCCACCAGCTTCGGGATCAACTACCTGTTCGCGGGGCGGTCGCTGAAGCTCTGGCTGATCGACGCCGGCTACCACGTGCTGCAGTTCACGCTGTACGGGCTGGTCATCGGGCTAATGTGACGCCAGTCCAAAGACAGGAGTCGCCATGGCCACCCGCTACTACCTGAGCCTGCCCGAGCCCCAGCGCGCACGCGGCGACGATCCCGCGTTCTCGTTCGATGCACGCGGCGCGGACGAGTTCGCGCGCCAACTGGAGGACGCCCTGCGCACGGGTACGTTGTTCGAGCGCTGGCGCGCTGCGCAGGACGATCCGGACGCGGTCGACCCCGCGTTCGGCGCCATCGATCCCGGCGCGAAAGTCGAGGGCCGCCAGGACGACCTGCACATCGACCTCATCGCGGTGACGTCGATCCCCGGCAGCGTGCTGCGCCACCGGTTGCGCCTGCTCGCGGGCACCGCGTGGGAATTGCGGGACGTTTCTTCCGCCTGAGCCGCGAACTCAGTACGCAAACTCCCGGAACACGGGATCGACGCTGCCGTTCCACTCGTCGCGGAACAGCGCCAGCTTGCGCTCGGCCGGCGTCTCGTTCGCTTCGGCGAACTCGATCAGCGGGTGCAGGAAGATGCGCTCGTCCGCGCCGTTCGGGTTCATGCGTGCGCGCCGCTGCAGGCCGGCGGCGGAAATCTTCAGCGCCTCCAGCGCGAGCTCGCGCACGGTGGCGCCGCGGAACGGCAGCTTCAATGCATGGCGCGGCACGCCGTCGCGCAACGCGTGGCGCTCCTCTAGCGTGAAGTCCTTCACCAGGTCCCACGCGGCATCGAGCGCCGCATCGTCGTACAGCAGGCCGACCCAGAACGCGGGCAGCGCGCACAACCGGTTCCAGGGACCGCCGTCGGCGCCGCGCATCTCCAGGTACTTCTTCAGGCGCACTTCCGGGAACGCCGTGGTCAGGTGGTCCGACCAGTCGCGCAGCGTCGGCACCGCGCCCGGCAGCGCCGGCAACCTACCGGCCATGAAGTCCCTGAAGCTCTGCCCGCTGGCGTCGACGTAGCGCCCGTCGCGATAGCTGAAGTACATCGGCACGTCGAGGATGTAGTCGACGTAGCGTTCGAAACCGAAACCGTCGTCGAACACGAAGTCGAGCATGCCGGTGCGATCGGCATCCGTGTCGGTCCAGATGTGCGAGCGGTAGCTGAGGTATCCGTTCGGCCTGCCTTCGGTGAACGGCGAGTCGGCGAACAGCGCCGTGGCCACCGGCTGCAGCGCCAGCGACACGCGGAACTTCTTCACCATGTCGGCTTCGTTCGCGTAGTCGAGGTTGACCTGCACGGTGCAGGTGCGGGTCATCATGTCCAGGCCGAGGCCGCCGACCTTGGGCATGTACGCGCGCATGATCCCGTAGCGTCCCTTGGGCATCCACGGCATCTCGTCGCGCGGCCACTTGGGCTGGAACCCCATGCCGAGGAACCCCAGGCCCAGTTCGTCGGCGACGGCTTTGACCTCGACGAGGTGGGCGTCGACTTCGCAGCAGGTGTCGTGGATCGTCGGCACCGGGGCGCCCGACAGTTCCAGCTGGCCCGCCGGCTCGAGCGTCACCGACGCGCCGTGCCGCACCAGCGCGATCGTGCGGCCATGTTCTTCGACCGGCTTCCAGCCGAATCGCGTCAATCCTTTCAGCAACGCTTCGATGCCCTGCTCGCCATCGAACGTCGGCGGCCGCAGGTCGCTCAACCGGAACCCGAACTTCTCGTGCTCGGTCCCGAT
>DASTUL010000119.1:0-6172 GCA_035759645.1 Lysobacteraceae bacterium
AGGAACCGGCGTTCATGCCGGCGCGGCTGCCGCACCTGCTGCTCAACGGCACCACCGGGATCGCCGTGGGCATGGCCCCCGACGTGCCGCCGCACAACCTCGGCGAGGTCGTCAGTGCCTGCGTGCGCCTGCTCGACGACCCGGACGCGACCACGCGCGACCTGTGCGAGCACGTGCGCGGTCCCGACTACCCGACCGCGGCGGAGATCATCACGCCCGCCGCCGATCTCGCGCAGATCTACGAAACCGGCTGCGGCAGCGTGCGCGCCCGCGCGGTGTACGAGAAGGACGGCGCGAACGTCGTGATCACCGCCCTGCCCCACCAGGCGTCGCCGGGCAAGGTGATCGAGCAGATCGCCGCGCAGATGCGCGCGAAGAAGCTGCCGTGGCTGGAGGACATCCGCGACGAGTCCGACCACGCCAACCCGACCCGCATCGTGCTGCTGCCGCGCAGCAACCGCGTCGATGCCGAGCAGTTGATGGGCCACCTGTTCGCGACCACCGACCTGGAGCGCAGCTACCGGGTCAACCTCAACATCATCGGGCTGGACGGCCGCCCGCAGGTCAAGAACCTGAAGATGCTGCTCGCCGAATGGCTGGTGTTCCGCACCGACACGGTGACGCGCCGCCTGCAGCACCGCCTCGAGAAGGTCGAGCGCCGCCTGCACCTCCTGGAAGGCCTGCTCACCGCGTTCCTCAACCTGGACGAGGTGATCCGGATCATCCGCGCCGAGGACGAGCCCAAGCCGGTCCTGATCAAGCGCTTCGAACTCAGCGACGACCAGGCCGACTACATCCTCGACACCAAGCTGCGGCAACTCGCGCGCCTGGAGGAGATGAAGATCCGCGGCGAGCAGGATGCCCTCGACGACGAGCGCGACAAGCTGATCGGCACGCTCGGCAGCAAGGCGAAGCTGCGCAAGCTGATCAAGGACGAATTGCTGGCCGACGCGAAGCAGTTCGGCGATGCGCGGCGCTCGCCGCTGGTCGCGCGCGAGTCCGCGCAGGCGTTGGCCGAAACGGAACTGGTGCCGAGCGAACCGATGACCATCGTGCTCAGCGAGAAGGGCTGGGTGCGCGCGGCGAAGGGGCACGACGTCGACGCGGCGGGCCTGTCCTATCGCGAGGGCGACGGCCTGCTGGCCGCGGTGCGCGGGCGGACGACGCAACAGGTGGCGTTCCTCGATTCGACCGGGCGCGCGTACTCGACGCTGGCGCATTCGCTGCCCTCGGCGCGCGGCAACGGCGAGCCGCTGACCGGGCGCTTTTCGCCCGCGGCGGGCGCATCGTTCCAGGCAGTGGCGACGGGCGAACCCGACGCGAAGTTCGTGCTGGCATCGAGCCATGGCTACGGGTTCGCCACCCGGTTCGAGAACCTCGTCGGACGACAGAAGGCGGGCAAGGCGATGCAGTCGCTGACGACGGGCGCGAAAGTCGTGCAGCCCGCGCCGGTCGGTGCCGGCGGCGGCGATGCGCTGGTGGTCGCGGCGACAAGCGCGGGCCACCTGCTCGCGTTCCCGCTGTCCGACCTGCCGGAGCTGGACCGGGGCAAGGGCAACAAGCTGATCGATATCCCGAAGGCGAAGCTGGGGACGGAGCGGGTGGTCGGCGTTGCGGTGGTGGCGCCGGGCGACACGCTGCAGGTGCGCGCCGGCACCCGGACGATGTCGATCCCGTACAAGGATCTGGACATCTACACGGGGAAGCGGGCGACGCGTGGCGGGTTGTTGCCGCGCGGGTGGCAGAAGGTCGACGGATTGTCCGCCTGACCAAGGGGAGTGCAATGCGCAAGTGGCTCGTACGCGGCGCGCTCGCGCTGCTGATCCTGATCGTGCTGCTGATCATCGCCGCCTGGCTGGCGTTGCGCGCAAGCCTCCCGGCGCTCGAAGGCGAGCAACCGCTCACCGGCCTGGCCGCACCGGCAACGATCACGCGAGACGCCATCGGCGTGGTCACCATCGACGCCGCCAGCGAAGCCGATGCCTACCGCGCGCTCGGCTGGGTGCATGCGCAGGAACGCTTCTTCGAGATGGACCTGATGCGGCGCACGGCCGCGGGCGAACTGGCGGAGCTGTTCGGCCCGATGGCGGTGGATGTCGATCGCGAGATCCGCGTGCACCGGATGCGGGGGCGACTGACGGGGCACCTGGATGCCTTTGCTGGGCACCATGCCGATGCGCTGCGTGCGTATGCCGATGGCGTCAATGCCGGCCTGGACGCGCTGGACGCCAAGCCGTGGCCTTACCTGTTGCTGGGTGAGCAACCCGAGCCGTGGACGGTCGTCGACACGCCGCTGGTCGGCATCGCCATGTACTTCGACTTGCAGGACGAACAGAACGCCGACGAGCTGGCGCTGTGGCAGGTGTGGCCGCACCTGCCGCCGGCGTTGTACGCGCTGCTCACGCATGACGGCAGTCGCTGGGATGCGCCGATGCAGGGTCAAGCGCGTGGTCCTGCGCAGTTGCCGAGCGCGGGCGAGGTGGACCTTCGCGCGTTGCCCTCACCCCAACCCCTCTCCCGCGCGCGGGAGAGGGGCTCCGAATTGTTCGCCGTCGGAAGCAACAACTTCGCGGTCGCCGGCGCGCTCACCGCCGACGGGCGGGCGATCGTCGCCGACGACATGCACCTGGGCCTGCGCGCGCCCAATGTCTGGTTCCGCGTGCGGTTGCGCTATCCGGATGCAGGCGCACCCGGCGGCCGCGTCGATGTCACCGGCTTCAGCCTCGCTGGCATCCCGGGCGTGGTGGTCGGCAGCAACGGGCACGTCGCGTGGGGCTTCACCAACAGCTACGGGGACTGGGCGGACTGGCAGCGCGTACCGGCTTGCGGGCCGCAGGCTTGCGCCGGGGAACAGGTCATCACCGAGCGCATCGACGTCGCCGGCGATGGCCCTGTCGAGCTCCAGGTTCACGAAACCGCCTGGGGGCCGGTGCTGCATCGCGAGGACGACGGCAGCGCCCTCGCGTTGCGCTGGGTCGCCCACCTGCCCGGCGCGATCGACCTCGGGCTGACCGACCTGGCGCGCGCGGGTTCGCTCGACGAGGCATTGGCCGTCCGCGCCGGCATGCCCGCGCAGAACCTCGTCGTGGGCGATTCCAACGGGCGGATCGCCTGGAAGCTGCTGGGCCCGATGCCGCAGCGCGCGCCGGGTTGCGATCCGGTCGGCGTAAGCGAGCCGGAGGATTGCCCGCCCTGGTCGCTCTCGTTCGAAGGCGTGCCCGCGATCGTCGATCCCGCCAGCGGTCGCGCATGGACCGCCAACACCCGCGTCGTCGATGGCGCGGCGCTGCAGGCGATCGGAGACGGTGGTTACGTCCTGGGCGCCCGCGGCCTGCAGATCCGCGATGCATTGTTCGCAAGCGACCGGTTCGACGAACACGACCTGCTGGCGATCCAGCTGGACGACCGCGCGTTGTTCCTGTCGCGCTGGTGGACGCTGCTACGCGACGAGGCTGCCCGCGAGCCGTCGCCCAACCTCGTTGCGCTGGTGGAGGCCGACGACACCTGGGATGGCCATGCCGCGATCGATTCGACCAGCTACCGGTTGGTGCGTGCATGGCGGCTGGCGGTGCTCGAGCGCATCGCCGATGGCCTGCTGGCCCCCGCGCGCGCCGCGCTGGGCGAGGACGCGGAGATGCCCTCGCTGCCCCAGCTCGAAGGCGTCGCCTGGCCATTGCTGCAGCAACGGCCCGCGCACCTGCTGCCACGCACGTTCGACAGCTGGCACGCGTTGCTCGAGGACGCCGCCGCCGACGTGCGCGACGAACTCTCGGAGATCGGTCCACTCGCGGAGCGCACCTGGGGCGAACGCAACACGACCGCGATCTGCCACCCGCTGGCCGGCGCACTACCCGGAACCCTGGCTAACGCGCTCTGCATGCCACGCGAACCACTACCCGGCGATTCGCACATGCCGCGCGTGCAATCGCCGGCAGCCGGCGCGAGCCAGCGCATGGTGGTGTCGCCTGGCAACGAGGCGAACGGCATCGCACACATGCCCGGCGGGCAGTCGGGGCATCCGCTGTCGCCGTTCTGGGGCGCTGGGCACGAGGCATGGGCGGCGGGGCGTCCCACACCGTTCCTGCCAGGGGAGACGCGATATACCTTGCGGCTGGTACCGGCGGATCGGTGAATCAATCGCGGCTTACGCCGCTCCTACAAGGACCACGCACGTGTAGGAGCGGCGTAAGCCGCGACCGGCAGTCAACCCAGCAAGCGCTCCACCAGCGCCAGGTACAGCCCCGGCAACGCTTCCAGGTCCGCCACCGACACGTGCTCGTCCACCTTGTGGATGCTCGCGTTCACCGGCCCGATCTCCACGCAATGCGCACCCAGCGGTGCTATGAACCGCGCATCCGAGGTCCCGCCCCCGGTGCTTTCCTCCGGCGGCGCACCGGCATGCGCGGTCAGTACCTCGCGCGCGGCAAGGCGCAAAGGTCCTTCCGGGGTATGGAACGGCTCGCCGCTGCGATGCCAGTGCAACGTGTAGTCGCTTGGCTGCAACCCGTTCGCTTGCAGCACCGACTCGCATTCGCGTTCCAGCGTCGGGGCGTTCCAGTGCGGGTTGTAGCGCAGGTTGAACAGCACCCGCAGGTCGCCGGGGATCACGTTGTTGGCCCCGGTCCCGGCCTGGACGTTGCTCACCTGCAGGCTGGTCGGCGGGAATGTCTCGTAGCCGTCGTCCCAGCGGCGTGCGGTGAGCGCCGCCAGCGCAGGCAACGCCAGGTGCACGGGGTTGCGCGCCTTCTCCGGATAGGCGACGTGGCCCTGCACGCCGTGCACGTCGAGGATCGCCGACAGGCTGCCGCGCCGGCCGACGCGCAGCAGGTCGCCGAGCACCGATTTGGATGACGGCTCGCCGGTGACGCACCAGTCGATGCGTTGTCCCCGTTCGCGGAAGATGCCGGCGATGCGGCGCACGCCGTCGATCGCGTCGCCCTCCTCGTCCGAAGTCAGCAGGATCGCCAGCGTGCCCGGATGGTACGGATGCGCGGCGACGAACCGTTCCGCCGCCACGACGAATGCGGCGACGCTGCCCTTCATGTCGGCAGCGCCCCGGCCGTACAAGACGCCGTCGCGGATCTCGGGCACGAACGGATCGGACGCCCAAGCCTCGCGCGGCCCCGGTGGCACCACGTCGGTGTGCCCGAGCAGCACCAGCACCGGTCCACCGGTGCCGTGCGTCGCCCACAGGTTTTCGACTTCGCCCAGGTGCAGCCGTTCGCAGTCGAACCCCGCGGCCGCCAGCCGTGCCGCAATCAAGTCCTGGCAACCGGCGTCGTCCGGCGTCACCGAGCGGCGCGCGATCAGTTCCTGCGTCAACGCGAGGACGTCCGACATCTCAGCCCTCGACCCCGAAGCGCTTCTTGAACCCGTTGTCGCTGAATCCCTGGGTCACGACACCGTCGTCGGTCACCACGACCGGGCGCCGGACCAGCGCGGGATGCTCGCGCAGCAACAGGGACCACTCCGCGTCGGATCCCGGCGCCTTGCGGTTGGCCGGCAGGTTGCGCCAGGTCGGCGAGGACTTGTTGACCATCGCATCCCAGCCGCCGAGCGCATCGCGCCATGCGAGCAGCGTCTCCGGCGACGGCTTCTCCTCGCGGTAGTCGACGAACGCATGCGCGATGTCGAAGCGGTCCAGCCATTTCCGGGCCTTGCGGCACGTGTCGCAATTGGCGAGGCCATGGAGGGCCGTCACTCCGCCAGCCCCCGCAGCAGGTCGTTGATCGACGTCTTCGAACGGGTCTTCGCGTCGACGCGCTTGACGATGACCGCGCAGTACAGCGAATGCGATCCGTCCGCGGCCGGCAACTGCCCTGACACCACCACGCTGTACGGCGGCACGTAGCCGTAGCTGATGGTGCCGGTCGCGCGGTCGTAGATGCGCGTGGACTGGCCCAGGAACACGCCCATGCCGATCACGCTGTGGTGGCCGACGATCACGCCCTCCACCACTTCGGAGCGCGCGCCGACGAACACGTGGTCCTCCAGGATGGTCGGGGTCGCCTGCAGCGGCTCGAGCACGCCGCCGATGCCGGCGCCGCCGGACAGGTGGCAGTGCTTGCCGACCTGCGCGCACGAGCCGACCGTCGCCCAGGTGTCGACCATGGTGCCGGCACCCACGTACGCGCCGATGTTCACGAAGCTGGGCATCAGCACCACGTCCTTG
>DASTUL010000120.1:0-10146 GCA_035759645.1 Lysobacteraceae bacterium
TTCTCCACCGCCGAGGACAACCAGACCGCGGTCACCGTCCACGTGCTGCAGGGCGAACGCGACCAGGCCCGCTACAACAAGTCGCTGGCCAAGTTCGACCTCACCGGCATCGATTCGGCGCCGCGCGGCATGCCGCAGGTGGAGGTGTCGTTCGACATCGACGCCAACGGCATCCTGCACGTGTCGGCCAAGGACAAGAAGACCGGCAAGGAACAGAAGGTCGAGATCAAGGCGGGCTCGGGCCTGTCGGACGACGAGATCCAGCGGATGGTCCAGGACGCCGAAGCACACCGCGAGGAGGACAAGAAGTTCCAGGAGCTGGTGCAGGCCCGCAACCAGGCCGATGCGCTGATCCACGCGACCCGCACCGCGATCAAGGACAACGGCGACAAGGTGCCGGGCGAGGTGATCGGTCAGGCCGAGACGGCGCTGGCCGAACTGGAGACCGCCATGAAGGGCGACGACAAGTCGCAGATCGAAGGCAAGACCCGCGCCCTGGAGCAGGCCGGCCAGGCGCTGTTCGCAGCGGTCGCGTCCGCCCAGCAGCCCGGCGGCGATGCCGGCGCGGCGGGCGAGGGCGCCCAGGCCCCGCGCGACGATGTCGTCGATGCGGAATTCACCGAGGTCAAGGACGACGCCAGCAAGCAGGCCTGATGCACCGGCCGGCCGCAATACCGACGGGCAGGCAGGCGCCTGCCCGTCGCATTAGGGGAAGGGCAAACCGCCGATGAGCAAGCGCGACTACTACGAAGTCCTCGGCGTGCAACGCACCGCGAGCGACGACGACATCAAGAAGGCCTATCGCCGCAGCGCGATGAAGCACCATCCGGACCGCAACCCGGGCGATGCGGCATCCGAGGCTTCCTTCAAGGAGTGCAAGGAGGCGTACGAGGTCCTGTCCGAGCCGGCCAAGCGGCGCCTCTACGACCAGCACGGCCACGCGGCCTTCGCGCATGGCATGGGCGGCGGCGGGGGCGGTGGCTTCAACGACGTCGGCGACATCTTCGGCGACATCTTCGGGAACATCTTCGGTGGCGGCATGCGCGGCGGCCCGCGCCGCGGCGCCGACATCGGCTACGTGATGGAGCTGGACCTGGAGGACGCGGTGGCGGGCACCGAACGGCGCATCGAGATCCCCACGCTCACCGGTTGCGAGCCGTGCAAGGGCACCGGTTCGGCCGACGGCAAGCTCGACAGTTGCGGCACGTGCCATGGGCGCGGCCAGGTACGTATCCAGCGCGGCATCTTCACCATGCAGCAGCCCTGCCCGCAGTGCGGCGGGCGCGGCCAGGTCGTCACCAATCCATGCGGGGACTGCCGCGGCAACGGACGCATCGAGGAGGAGAAGATCCTCTCGGTGAAGGTCCCGGCCGGCGTCGACAACGGCGACCGCATCCGCCTGGCGGGCGAGGGCGAGGCGGGGCCGGCGGGCACGCCGCCGGGCGACCTGTACGTCGAGGTCCGAGTGCGTCCGCACGCCATCTTCCAGCGCGACGGCGACGACCTGCACTGCGAAGTCCCCATCCGCATCACCCAGGCCGCCCTCGGCGACGTCGTGCAGGTTCCCACGCTCAACGGCGAGACCGAGATCCGGCTGCCCGCCGAGACCCAGGGCGGCAAGGTCTTCCGCCTGCGCGGCAAGGGCGTCAAGTCGGTGCGCAGCCGCTCCCCGGGCGACCTGTACTGCAAGGTCGAGGTCGAGACCCCGGTGAACCTGACGGCCAGGCAGCGCGAACTGCTCGAGGAATTCGAAGCGACCTTCACCGGCGAGGGCGCGCGTCGCCATTCGCCGAAGGCCAGCACCTTCCTGGATGGCGTCAAGGGCTTCTGGGACCGCATGGTGTCCTGACGCGCTTGCGTGGGCCCTGCCGCTGCCGCTAGCTTGCAGGCAGGCGGCGGGACGGAGACCAGCTTGGACATTCGCAGCGGCGCAGGATCGCGCGTGGCGCCCCCGGTCGACGAGGCCCTGCCGGCCGTGGCGGCTGCGATCCCGGTTGCGTTGTACGTCTTTCGCGGCACCGCGCTGGTGGGCGCGAACGACAGCGCCTGGCGGTTGCTCGGTTTCTCGCCCGGCACGCAACTCGGCGCATTGCTGGCAGCGCTCGATCCGGACCGCCAGTTGCGCGCGCAACTCGCCACGATCGGCGACGGACCCCTGCAGGAAGCGGGCAGGCACATGGCACGGGCCCGCGACGGCAACGCGCCCTGCCTCGAATTGCACATCGGGCCTGCCCGGGGCGACCCTGCCACGCGCATCGTCGCCGCCAACGACTGCACCCGCTGGCACGGCATCGAATCCCAGCTCCAGCGCCGGCTCGCGTTCGAGCGGCTGCTCACCGGGGCCTCCGCCCAACTCATTCGCACGACCGGTCCGGCGCTGGACGACGCAATCGTCGCCGTGCTGGGTACGGTCGGCACGTTCTTCGATGTCGACCGCGCCTACGTGTTCCTGTTCGACGAGGCCGCTGGCACCCAGAGCAACACCCACGAATGGGTGGCCGCCGGGATCTCGCGCGAGGCGCACAACCTGCAGGACGTCCCGCTGGCCACCTTCCCGTGGCTGATGGCGCGGTTGCGCACGGACCGCGTCTTCCAGGTCGAGCGCGTCGCCGACCTGCCACCCGAGGCCACCAACGAGCGCACCGAATTCGAGCGCGAAGGCATCCTCTCGATCCTGGTCGTGCCGTTGTGGCAAGGCAGCACATTGCAGGGCCTGGTGGGATTCGACGCCGTGCGCCGGCACGTGGCCTGGGACGACCATTTCGTCGTGGGCCTGCGCCTGATGACCCAGATGATCGCGAGCGCCCTGGAGGCGCGCACCCTCGCCGAACGGCTGCACGACCAGGCATTCCGCGACCCGCTGACGGGGTTGCCCAACCGCAAGCTGCTCGAGGACCGGTTCGCGCAGGCGGCCGGACGACTGCAACGCAACGGCGCGAGCGTGCTGGTGGCGGTCGTCGACGTGGACGACTTCAAGCAGGTCAACGACACCCACGGGCATGCCGTCGGCGACCAGTTGCTGTGCGAGGTGGGGCGCAGGCTGCAGTCCGCGGTGCGCGGGACCGACACCGTGTCGCGCATGGGCGGGGACGAGTTCGTCGTCCTCGCGGAGGAGTGCGGCCCCGATGCGCTCGCGCGCCTGGCCGACCGCCTGCTCGGGGCGTGCGACACGCCACTGGACATCGACGGCCATGCCTTGCAGGTCGGGCTGAGCATCGGCGTCGCGCGCGGCATCGCGCCGGTCGACGGGCTCGACGGGCTGCTGCGCGCGGCGGACGCCGCGATGTACCGCGCGAAGGCCGAAGGCAAGCACCGCTGGCTGGAAGCCGCCCCGCTGGGCTAGCCTGCCGGCATGGATCATCCCGACGAACTGCGCCTGCTGGTCCACGGCGCCTCCGGCCGCATGGGACAGGCGTTGTTGCGGCTGGGGCGGGACGTGCCCGGCTGCAGGATCGTCGCCGGCGTCTCCGGCGGCAGGCCGGGGCAGCGCGTGATCGACGGCATCCCGCAGTTCGCCGCCAGCGAACTGGCCGGTGCGCCCGCATTCGATGTCGCCGTTGATTTCAGCCTGCCCGGGGCGTTCGACAGGATCCTCGCCCTGTGCATCGAGCGCGACGCGGCGCTGGTCTCGGGCACCACGGGCCTGGACGACGCGCAGTTCGCGGCGATCGATGCCGCCGCCACGCGGATTCCGTGCGCCTGGGCGGCCAACTTCAGCTTGGGCGTGGCGGTGTTGTCGCGCCTGGTCGAGCAGGCGGCCGCCGCCTTGCCGGACTGGGATTGCGACATCGTGGAGACGCACCACGCGCGCAAGCTCGATGCACCCTCGGGCACGGCCCTGGCGCTGGGCGAGGTCGCCGCCGCGGGCGGCGCCGAGCCCCGCTACGCGAGCCTGCGGGCGGGCGACATCGTCGGCGAGCACCTGGTGCAGTTCACGGGAGCGGGCGAACGGATCGAGCTGGTCCACCGCGCCACCAGCCGCGACGTCTTCGCCCGCGGCGCATTGCACGCCGCACGCCAGTTGCACGGCCGTCCGCCGGGGCGGTACGGCCTGCGCGACCTGCTCACGGCGCCGGCCACTGCTTGACGAAGCTGACCGGGGCGCCGCCGCGCGACTGGCAGCGGCGGGGCGTCACCGGTAGAATTCCCGCTCGCCTGACCTCCCAGCGACGGACCGGTCCCCACCGAGTCCGCGCCTTGCTGCAGCCCACGTTCCGGGCCGCCTCCACTCCAGGGCCGCCCGCATGCACCAGCCAGCCATCCTCGCCCTCGAAGACGGAACCGTTTTCGAGGGTGATTCGATCGGCGCGGCCGGGCTGTCGGTGGGCGAAGTGGTGTTCAACACGGCGATGACGGGCTACCAGGAGATCCTCACCGATCCCTCGTACGCGCGGCAGCTGGTCACGCTGACCTATCCACACATCGGCAACACCGGCGCCACCGCGCAGGACGACGAGGCCCGCAAGGCCTGGGCCGCCGGCCTGATCGTGCGCGACGTGCCGCGCCGGCCCTCCAGCTGGCGCAACGAGGTGCCGCTGCCCGAGTGGCTCGCCGTGCGCGGCGTGGTGGGCATCTCCGGCATCGACACCCGCAAGCTGACCCGGCTGCTACGCGACGGCGGCGCCCAGTCCGGTGCGGTGATGGCGGGCGACATCGACGTCGAGGCGGCCATCGAGGCCGCGCGCAAGTTCCCCGGCCTCAAGGGCATGGACCTCGCCCAGGAAGTCAGCACGCGCGAAGCCTATGCCTGGCGCGACGGCCAGCTGGACCTGGACAGCAATGCGTTCGTGCGGACCGAGGCACGCTACCGCGTCGTCGCCTACGACTACGGCGTGAAGCACAACATCCTGCGCATGCTTGCAGAGCGCGGCTGCGACGTGACGGTGGTCCCTGCGCGCACGCCGGTCGAAGACGTGCTGGCGATGAAGCCCGACGGTGTGTTCCTGTCCAACGGCCCGGGCGACCCGGAGCCCTGCGACTACGCGATCGACGCCATCCGCACGCTGGTCACGCGCAAGGTGCCGACCTATGGCATCTGCCTGGGCCACCAGCTGCTCGCCCTCGCGGTCGGCGCGCGCACGCACAAGATGAAGTTCGGCCACCACGGGGCCAACCATCCCGTGCAGGACCTCGCCACCGGCAAGGTCATGATCACCAGCCAGAACCACGGCTTCGCCATCGACGAAGCCACGCTGCCGGCGAACGTGACGGTCACGCACCGCTCGCTGTTCGACGGCTCCAACCAGGGCATCGCCCTGTCCGACGCGCCGGCGTTCTCGTTCCAGGGGCATCCAGAGGCCAGCCCCGGTCCGCATGACGTCGCGCCACTGTTCGATCGTTTCATGGGGAGCATGGAACGCAACAAAGGGGAGTCATCGTGAATCGTTTCCGCATCGTGTTGCCCGTTTTGCTGGGGCTGGCGTACCTGGGTGGGGCCCAGGCGCGCGAGGTTCCGGTCGCCGACTTCTTCAAGGACCCGGAGTTCACCAGCGTCTCGCTGTCGCCGACAGGCGAATACATCACTGTTTCGATGCCGCAGGGCGACCGGACGGTGCTCGCTGCGTTCCGCGTGGCGGACATGCAACTCGTCGGCAAGTGGGACTGGGGCCCGAAGAAGCACATCGACCGCGTCCGCTGGGTCAATGACGAGCGGTTCTTCATGTATGTGTCGTACAAGCTGGGCCGCTTCGATTTCCGGGTCGGCATTCCCGATGTCTATGCGAGCAATGTCGACGGCACCCAGCGTGCGGACATCCCGAACGGCGGTTATTACCACATCGTCGACATGCTGGAAGAGGACGAGGACAAGATCCTCGTCGCCCGCTCGGTCGACCTGGCGTACCTGTTCAAGATGGACGTGGACAACGGGGAGACCCGGACCGTCGCCAGTTCGCCGCTGGACGCCGGTTCCTTCATCGTCGACCACGACGGCAACCTGCGCTACGGCTACGGCCAGTCCGACGAGAACGAAAGCATCACCGTGCGTCGCGAAGGGGACGACTGGGTCGAGATCCATCGCGCCGTGATGGGTGGGCAGTCCCGCAGGCCATTGGGCTTCGCCGCGGACAACAAGCGCGTCATCTTCGCGGTCTCCGACGACGGCAAGCCCGAACGCTGGGTGGTCGTGGATCCCGAGACCGGGGCGGAGACGCCGCTCAGTTCGAACCCCAATGTCGTCGCGAGCGACTGGGTGACCAGCAGCGACCAGCGCCAGGTGCTGGCGGTGCGATACGACGACGGCCTGCCGCGCTACGACTTCGTCGATGCGTCGCATCCCGAGTCCAAGACCTACGCGGGCCTGCTCAATGCATTCCCCGACCACGCGGTCGTCTTCAATGGCATCAGCCGCGACGGGCGCCATGTCCTGGTCCGCACCTACAGCGACGTGGACCCGGGCGCGTACTACCTGTTCGACCGGCAGACCAACAAGGCGAAGTTCCTGCTCGCTTCGCGCGCGTGGATCAATCCGGAGGAAATGTCGCCGACGCATGCCATTTCCTTCAAGTCACGCGACGGCCGGACCATCCATGGCTACCTGACGATCCCGCGTGGCAGTGACGGCAAGGACCTGCCGATGGTGTTCCACCCGCACGGCGGCCCGCACGGACCTCGCGACGCGTGGGGCTTCAACCCGGACGTCCAGTTCCTCGCGAACCGCGGTTACGCAGTGCTGCAGGTCAACTTCCGCGGTTCCGGTGGCTACGGCAATGCGTTCGAGAGCCTCGGTTACCGCAACTGGGGCACGACGATGGTCGACGACATGACCGACGGCGTGAAGTGGGCCATCGGTCAGGGCATTGCGGACGAAGACCGCATCTGCACCTATGGCGCCTCGTACGGCGGCTATGCGGCACTTCAGACGGTGGTGCGCGAGCCCGACCTGTACCAGTGCACGATCGGGTATGTCGGCGTGTACAGCCTGCCGCTCATGTTCAAGGACGGCGACATCCCCGAGCACGAGTCGGGCCGGAACTTCCTGAATCGCGTGATGCCGGAAACGGTCGCCGAGCAGCAGGCGCAGTCGCCTGCCTACAACGTGGACCGGATCCGCATCCCGGTGATGCTGGTGCAAGGCGCCAAGGACGAGCGCGTCCCGATCTCGCACTACGACCTGCTCAAGGATCGGCTGACCGAGGCGGGCAACCCGCCCGAGGTCACCATCGTCGAGAAAAAGGAAGCGCACGGGTTCTACGACCTGGACAACAACATCAACCTCTACACCAAGATGGAGGCCTTCCTGGACAAGCACATCGGCGACGGCGCCAGCGGTGCCGGCGAGGCGGCCGAGTAATCCATGCCCAAGCGCAGCGACCTCAGGACCATCCTGATCATCGGCGCCGGCCCGATCGTCATCGGGCAGGCGTGCGAGTTCGACTACTCGGGCGCGCAGGCCTGCAAGGCGCTGCGCGAGGAGGGCTACCGGGTGGTGCTGGTGAACTCCAACCCGGCGACGATCATGACCGACCCGGACATGGCCGACGCGGTGTACATCGAGCCGATCAACTGGCAGACGGTCGAGAAGATCATCGCCAAGGAAAAGCCCGATGCGTTGCTGCCGACGATGGGCGGGCAGACCGCGCTCAACTGCGCGCTGGACCTGGCCGACCACGGGGTGCTGGAGGCGCATGGCGTCGAGCTGATCGGCGCCTCGCGCGATGCGATCCGCATGGCCGAGGATCGCGAGCTGTTCCGGGTCGCGATGGCCGAGATCGGGCTGGAATGCCCGAAGGCCGAGGTCGCGCGCAGCTTCGAGCAGGCGGTCGTCATCCAGGCGACCGTCGGCTACCCGACGATCATCCGGCCGTCGTTCACGCTGGGCGGCAGCGGCGGCGGCATCGCCTACAACCGGGAGGAGTTCGAGGAGATCGTCAAGCGCGGCCTGGAACTCTCGCCGGTCGGCGAGGTGCTGGTCGAGGAGTCGGTGCTGGGCTGGAAGGAATTCGAGATGGAGGTGGTCCGCGACTCCGCGGACAACTGCATCATCGTGTGCTCCATCGAGAACCTGGACCCGATGGGCGTGCACACCGGCGATTCGATCACCGTCGCGCCGGCGCAGACGCTCACGGACAAGGAATACCAGCGGCTGCGCGACGCGTCGATCGCGGTGCTGCGCAAGATCGGCGTGGACACCGGCGGTTCGAACGTGCAGTTCGGCATCAATGCCGAGACCGGCCGGGTGGTCGTGATCGAGATGAACCCGCGCGTGTCCCGATCCTCGGCGCTGGCGTCGAAGGCGACCGGTTTCCCGATCGCCAAGGTCGCGGCCAAGCTCGCGGTCGGCTACACGCTGGACGAGCTGAAGAACGAGATCACCGGCGGCCTGACGCCCGCGTCGTTCGAGCCGAGCATCGACTACGTCGTCACCAAGATCCCGCGCTTCGCGTTCGAGAAGTTCCCGGCGGCCGACGCGCGCCTGACCACGCAGATGAAGTCGGTCGGCGAGGTGATGGCGATCGGCCGCAGCTTCCAGGAGTCGCTGCAGAAGGCGTTGCGTGGACTGGAGACCGGGAAGGCGGGGCTCGACCCGACCGGCCTGGATCTCGCCACCGAAGACGGGATCGCCAACCTGCGCCGCGAGGTCAAGGAAGCCGGGCCAGAGCGCATCTTCTACCTGGCCGACGCATTCCGCGCGGGCATGTCGGTCGAGGACGTGCATGCGCTCTCGTTCGTCGACCCGTGGTTCCTGGACCAGATCGAGGAGCTGGTGGCGATCGAGGGCGAGGTCGCCGAAGCGGGGCTGGACGCGCTCGATGCGCGCCGCCTGCGCCAGCTCAAGCGCAAGGGGTTCTCGGACGCGCGCATCGCCACCCTGACCGGCACCAGCGAATCCGCGGTGCGGGCGCTGCGCAAGGCGTTCGGCGTGCGGCCGGTGTACAAGCGCGTGGATTCGTGCGCCGCCGAGTTCGCGACCACCACCGCGTACTTGTATTCGACCTACGAGGACGAGTGCGAGGCCGCGCCGACCGACCGCGACAAGATCATGGTGCTGGGCGGCGGGCCCAACCGGATCGGGCAGGGCATCGAGTTCGACTACTGCTGCGTGCACGCCGCGCTCGCACTGCGCGAGGACGGCTACGAGACCATCATGGTCAACTGCAACCCTGAGACGGTGTCGACCGACTACGACACGTCCGACCGGTTGTATTTCGAATCGCTGACGCTCGAGGACGTGCTGGAGATCGTCGAGCTCGAGAAGCCCAAGGGCGTCATCGTGCAGTACGGCGGCCAGACCCCGCTGAAGCTCGCGCAGGCGCTGGAGGCCAACGGCGTGCCGATCATCGGCACCAGCCCCGACAGCATCGACCTGGCCGAGGACCGCGAGCGCTTCCAGCAACTGGTCGAGCAGCTGGGCCTGAAGCAGCCGCCCAACCGCATCGCCCGCAATGCCGACGAGGCCGTGGCGCTCGCGCGCGAAGTGGGCTACCCGCTCGTGGTGCGCCCGAGCTACGTGCTCGGCGGCCGCGCGATGGAAGTCGTGCATTCCGACGCCGACCTGGAGCGCTACATCCGCGACGCGGTGAAGGTGTCGGACAAGTCGCCGGTGCTGCTCGACCGCTTCCTGGACAACGCGGTCGAGGTCGACATCGACGTCATCGCCGACAAGGACGGCAACGTGCTGGTCGGCGGCGTGATGGAGCACATCGAGGAGGCCGGCGTGCACTCGGGCGACTCGTCCTGCTCGCTGCCGCCGTACTCGCTCAAGCCCGCCACCCAGGCGCGGCTGCGCGAGCAGGTCGTCGCGCTGGCGCGGGCGCTCAACGTGGTCGGGCTGATGAACACCCAGTTCGCGGTGCAGGTCGACGACGACGGCGAAGACATCATCTTCCTGCTCGAGGTCAATCCACGTGCCTCGCGCACGGTGCCGTTCGTGTCCAAGGCCACCGGCCGCCCGCTGGCGATGATCGCCGCGCGCTGCATGGTCGGGAAGACGCTGGCGGAGCAGGGCGCGACGGTCGAGATCGTCCCGCACTACTACTCGGTGAAGGAGGCGATCTTCCCCTTCGCCAAGTTCCAGGGCGTCGACCCGATCCTCGGGCCGGAGATGCGCTCCACCGGCGAGGTGATGGGCGTGGGTCGCAGCTTCGGCGCCGCGTTCGCGCGTGCACAGGAGGCCGGCGGCATCCGCAAGCTGCCTGCGTCGGGCAA
>DASTUL010000121.1:0-10890 GCA_035759645.1 Lysobacteraceae bacterium
CTGTCGTCCAAGCAGGTCAACCAGCTCACGAAGATCATGCTGGGGCTGTACAAGCTGTTCAACGAGAAGGACCTGGCGCTGGTGGAGCTCAATCCGCTGGCGATCCTGAAGTCCGGCGACCTCGCGGTGCTCGACGGCAAGGTGAACTCCGACGACAACGCCTCGTTCCGGCATCCGGAACTGGTGGCGATGCGCGACATCCGCCAGGAGGACGAGACCGAGGTCAAGGCCAGCCAGTACGACCTCAACTACGTGACCATGGACGGCAACATCGGCTGCATGGTCAACGGCGCGGGCCTGGCGATGGCGACGATGGACGTGATCAAGCTGGAAGGTGGCGAGCCGGCCAACTTCCTGGACGTCGGCGGCGGCGCCAACAAGGAGCGCGTGACCGAGGCGTTCAAGCTGATCCTGTCGAGCGACAAGGTGGAGGCGATCTTCGTCAACATCTTCGGCGGCATCGTGCGCTGCGACATGATCGCCGAGGGCATCATCGCGGCGGTCAAGGAGGTCGACGTCAAGGTGCCGGTGATCGTGCGGCTGGAAGGCACCAACGTCGAGGAAGGCAAGGCGCTGCTGCGCGAGTCCGGCCTGGCGATCACGCCCGCCGACGACATCAATGACGGCGCGAAGAAAGCCGTCGCCGCCGTGAAGGGATCGAAATGAGCGTCCTGATCAACAAGAACACCAAGGTCATCGTGCAGGGCTTCACCGGCACCCAAGGCACCTTCCACGCCGAGCAGATGCTCGAGTACGGCACCAAGGTCGTCGGCGGGGTCACGCCCGGCAAGGGCGGCAGCGAGCACCTTGGGTTGCCGGTTTTCAACACCGTGGCCGACGCGGTCGAGGAGACCGGCGCGGACGCCTCGGTCATCTACGTGCCGCCGCCGTTCGCAGCCGACGCGATCCTGGAAGCGGCCGACGCCGGCATCCGCGTCATCGTGTGCATCACCGAGGGCATCCCGGTGCTGGACATGCTGCGGGTCAAGAACACGCTGAAGGGCTACGAGGACGTCGTGCTCATCGGCCCGAACTGCCCGGGCGTCATCACCCCGGGCGAGTGCAAGATCGGGATCATGCCGGGCCACATCCACAAGCCGGGCAGGGTCGGCATCGTGTCGCGCTCCGGCACGCTGACCTATGAAGCCGTGAAGCAGACCACCGACGTCGGCCTCGGCCAGTCGACCTGCATCGGCATCGGCGGCGACCCGATCAACGGCACCAGCTTCATCGACGCGCTGCGCTGGTTCCAGGACGACCCGCAGACCGAGGGCATCATCATGGTCGGCGAGATCGGCGGCAGCGCCGAGGAAGAAGCCGCCGAGTTCGTGGCGGAAAACGTCACCAAGCCCGTCGTCGGCTTCATCGCCGGCGCCAGCGCCCCCAAGGGCAAGCGCATGGGCCACGCCGGCGCGATCGCCTCCGGCGGCTCCGGCACCGCCGAGGGCAAGTTCGCCGCGATGGAAAAGGCCGGCATCACCACCGTCAAGTCGCCCGGCGACCTTGGCGCCGCCATCGCGAAGCGGCTGGCAGGGTAAATCGAACGTCATTCCCGCGAAGGCGGGAATCCAGTCCATCCGGATCATGGATCCCCGCCTTCGCGGGGATGACAATTTCGCGGGGATGACAATGAGGTGTTCGGAAAGGATTTGAGGCCATGACGTTGCGCATCGCGCTTGCCCAGTTCGATTTCCCGGTCGGGGACGTGGCGGGCAACGCCGACCGGATCGTCGGGCTCATCGAGGAAGCGCGGGACGAGTGGGAGGCGGACCTCGTCCTGTTCCCCGAGCTCGCGCTGAGCGGCTATCCGCCCGAGGACCTGCTGCTGCGCCCGGCGTTCCTGGGCGACTGCCACCGGGAAATGGCGCGGCTTGCGGCAGCCGCGACCGGCATCACCGCGATCGTGGGCTGGCCGGAGTCGATTGGCCCGGTGGTCTACAACGCCGCGAGCATCCTGCGCAATGGGCGCATCGAGCGCACTTACCGCAAGCGCGAACTGCCCAACTACGCGGTGTTCGATGAGCGGCGCTACTTCGTCGTCGACCCCGATGGCGGCGATTGCGTGTTCGAACTCGATGGCGTGAACCTGGGCCTGCTCATTTGCGAAGACATGTGGTTCGCCGAGCCGCTGCATTCGACCATCGAGGCCGGCGCGCAACTGGTCCTGTCGATCAACGCCTCGCCGTTCGAGCGCGACAAGCACGCGCGCCGCGATGCGCTGCTGGAGGACGCGACCCGCCGCTTCGGCGTGCCCATCGCCTACGTGAACTGCGTTGGCGGCCAGGACGCGGTGGTGTTCGACGGCGGCTCGCTCGTCGCCGAGGGCGACGGCACCGTGCGCCCGGCCGCGGCCGCGTTCACCGAGCAGATGCTGGTGGTCGACTTCGACCCGGAGACCCGGGGCTTCCGCTCGGTGCAGTGGATGGAGGACGGCGACGAGAGCCGAGACGCGCTGGCTTGGCGCGCGGTCGTGCGCGGCACCCGCGACTACTGCGGGAAGAACGGTTTCAAGCGCGTCTGGCTGGGCCTGTCGGGCGGACTCGATTCGGCGGTCGTGCTCGCGATCGCGGTGGACGCGATCGGCGCGGAGAACGTCACGGCCGTCCGCATGCCGTCGCGCTATACCGCCGGCCTGTCGAACGACCTGGCCGCGGAACAGTGCGCCGAGCAGGGAGTGGAATTGCTGACGCTGCCGATCCAGAAGCCGTTCGAGGGTTACCTCGAGGCACTGGCCGACGTGTTCGAGGGACACGCGCCCGACACGACCGAGGAGAACCTGCAGGCGCGCACGCGCGGCGCGCTGCTGATGGCGCTCAGCAACAAGTTCGGCGGGATGCTGCTGACGACCGGCAACAAGAGCGAGTACGCGGTCGGCTACGCGACGATCTACGGCGACATGTGCGGCGGCTACGCCCCGCTCAAGGACCTGTACAAGACCGAGGTGTACGAACTGGCGCGCTGGCGCAACACCGTGGGCGATCCGGTCATCCCGGTGGGCGTCATCGAGCGTCCGCCCTCGGCCGAGTTGCGGCCAGGCCAGAAGGACCAGGATTCACTGCCGCCCTACGACGTGCTGGACGCGATCCTGGCCCGCTACATCGACCAGGAGCAGTCGGGCGACGAGATCGTCGCGGCGGGATTCGACGAGGCGACCGTCGCGCGCATCCTGCAACTGGTGCGCACCAGCGAGTGGAAGCGCCACCAGGCCGCGCCCGGGCCGAAGGTGTCACGGCGCGCCTTCGGGCGCGAGCGGCGCTACCCGATCACCAACGCATACCGCGGATAAGCAGTTGTTGTGGGAGCCGCTATAGCGGCTCCCACAGGGCTATCGTCAGTCGTCCAGCGGCGACACTTCGCCCGCGAACGGATTCAGCTTGCGGATGGCCCAAGGGTAGTCGGGCCAGTTCTCGCCACGCAGCCACGGGTGTTCCGGCGCGTTGAGCTCCAGCACCCGGCGTGCGTCGGCGGCCAGCGTCTCGTTGCCGAGACGGGTGTGCGCCTCGGCGATCACCGCCACGGCATCGTCCTGGTACAGGCTCTGCGGATAGGTCTCGAGCAGGAACTCGGCGCGGTTGGCGGCGGCCACCCACGCGCCGCGGCGCAGGTAGTACAGCGCGGTCTCGATCTCGTGCCGGGCGAACAGGTTGGTCAGCGCCACCATCCGCTCGCGCGCATCGGCGGCGTAGCGGCTGTTGGGATACCGCTCGACCACGACGCCCAGGTCGCTGAAGGCCTGGTGCGGCGCGGCGAGGTCGCGACGGCTGGCATCCAGCCGCCAGACGCGCTGCAGGAACACGGTGTCGCGGCCGGAATTGACCAGGCCGCGCAGGTAGTAGAAGTACGGAACGTTGCGGTGCGTCGGATAGGTGCGCAGGAAACGGTCGATCGTCGAAATCGCCTCTTCGTGCTTGCCGGCCTTGTACTGCGCGTACGCAGTCTCCATCAGCGCCTGTTCGGTGTACGGCCCGTACGGGTACTGGGCGATCAGTCGCTCGAAATGCTGCTCGGCGCGCGCCCAGTTGCCGCCGCTCATCGATGCATGGCCCCGCGCGTAGAGCTCCTCGACCGGCACGTTCTCCAGCGATTCCTCCTCGCCGCCGAACAGGTTCTTGACGCTGGCGCAGCCCGGGACGAGGGCGATCACCAGCAACAGGCCGGACAGGCGCAGGAGGGCAGGACGAAAGGTCATGGGCACGGGACGTGGGGCGCCGGGGGCAAGAGCCGGGATAATAGCAGCATGGCTATCCCCGACCCGTCGCAGAAAGACACCGTGCCCGGCGCCGCCGAACCGCGCCGCGCAAGGGTTCCGGAGGGTGCAGCAGGCCGCCGGTTCGATGCCGTCCTCGCGGAGCTGTTTCCCGAATATTCACGTTCGCGGCTGGCGGCGTGGATCAAGTCCGGCGATGCGTTGCTGGATGGTGGACAGGTGCGGCCGCGCGATCCGGTCCGCGGCGGCGAGATGGTCGACCTGGTCGTGGTGGTCGAAACCCAGGTCCGCGCCGAGGCCGAAGACATCCCGCTGCGGATCCTCCACGAGGACGCCGAGGTCATCGTGCTCGACAAGCCAGCGGGGCTGGTGGTCCATCCCGGCGCCGGCAATCCGGCGGGCACTTTGGTCAATGCCTTGCTGCACCACGATGCGTCGCTGGCCTCGTTGCCGCGCGCGGGCATCGTGCACCGCCTCGACAAGGACACGTCCGGCGTGATGATGGTCGCGCGGACGCTGACCGCACACACCGCGCTGGTGGCGCAACTGTCGGCGCGCCAGGTGCACCGGCAGTACCTCGCGGTCGTGGTCGGCGCACTCGTGTCGGGCGGGACCGCCGCCGCCGCCATCGACCGCCACCCCCGCGACCGGATCCGCATGGCGGTGCGCGAGGACGGCCGCGATGCCGTCACCCATTTCCGGCTGCGCGAGCGGTTCCGCGCGCACACGCTGCTCGAGTGCCGGCTCGAGACGGGACGGACCCACCAGATCCGCGTGCACATGGCGCACCTGAAGCATCCGATCGTGGGCGATCCGCTGTACGGCGGTGCGTTGCGCCTGCCCAAGGGCGCGGCCCCCGCGCTGATCGACGCATTGCGCGGCTTCCGGCGCCAGGCGCTACATGCCGAATCGCTGGAGTTCATGCACCCCTCAACCGGCGAGCCGCTGCGGTGCGAGGCACCGGTCCCCGACGACATGCAGGCGCTGCTGCGCGCATTGCGGGACGACGCACGCGCGAACGCGGAGCGCCGGTGACCACCGCAGCGTTGCTGGCGGATTGGCCGGCGCCGCCTGGCGTGGTGGCGTTCACCACGTTGCGGCACGGGGCCGGCGTGTCGCGGCCGCCGTTCGACGATTTCAACCTGGGCGCGCGCTGCGGCGACGACGCGGATGTGGTCGCCGCGAACCGGCGCGAGCTGGCGGAGCGGTTCGGCTTGCCGGCGGCGCCGGTGTGGTTGAGGCAGGTGCACGGGACAGCCGTTCTGCGCGTGCCCTCATCCGGCCCTTCGGGCCACCTTCTCCCGCAGGCGGGAGAAGGGATTGAGCCAGAAGCGGACGCGGCGGTGACGGATGCGGAAGGCGTCGTGCTCGCGATCCTGACGGCCGATTGCCTGCCGGTCGTGTTCGCCTCGGATGACGGCGGCGAAATCGGGGCGGCGCATGCGGGTTGGCGCGGGCTGGCCGCAGGCGTGCTGGAGGCGACCGTAGCGGCGATGCGTACGCCGCCTGCGCGCTTGCTCGCGTGGCTGGGCCCCGCGGCAGGACCGGCGGATTACGAAGTCGGCGCCGAAGTGCGCGATGCGTTTGTGGGAGCCGGCACGCCGGCGAAAGGGCTCGCCGCCGTGGCGGCTTCCACAACAGCCGAAGCGTTCGTCGCGACGCGCCCGGGACATTGGCGGGTCGACCTCTACGCCCTCGCGCGCCTGCGGCTGCAGCGCGCGGGGCTTCCCGCGAGCGCGATCCATGGTGGCGGCCTGTCGACCATCGCGGAGCCCGGCCGCTTCTTCTCGCATCGCCGCGACCAGCGCACCGGCCGCATGGCCACGTTGGCCTGGCGTCAGGCGCGCGCCAGCGCCTCGAGGTAATCGCGGCGCCACGCGGTGATGTCGTGGCGCTCCAGCGTGTCCATCATCGCGCGCCAGCGCTCCCGCCGTTCCGCGAGCGGCATCGCGTGCGCCACCGCGATCGTGTCGGCGAAGCCGTCGACGTCGTACGGGTTCACGGCCAGGGCTTCCTGCAATTCGCCCGCCGCGCCCGCGAAACGCGAGAGGACCAGCACGCCGGGGTTCTCCGGATCCTGCGCAGCCACGAACTCCTTCGCGACCAGGTTCATCCCGTCGCGCAACGGCGTCACCAGCCCGATCTCCGCCGCGCGGTAGAAACCGGTGAGGATGTCGTGCGCGAAGTTGCGGTTGACGTAGCGCATCGGCGTCCAGTCCGGCGATGCATGCCGACCGTTGATGTGCCCGGCCAGGCCCTCGAGTTCGCGGCGCAAGGCCTGGTACTCCGGCACGTCGCTGCGCGACGCCGGCGCAATCTGCAGGAACGTGATCTCGCCGTGGCGGTCGGGATGACGTTCGAGCAGCCGCTCGAAGGCGCGGAACCGGTCGGGCAGGCCCTTCGAATAGTCCAGCCGGTCGACGCCGATCGCCATCGCGCGGTCGGTCAGGCTGGCCCGCAACCGCTGCACGGCCGGTTTGCGGACGGCTTCGGCCGACTGCCGCGCGATCAGCCCGGTGTCGATGCTGATCGGGAACGCGCCGCCGCGGAAACGCCGGCCCTGCGCGGTCTCCATGCGCCCGGGCGTCAGCACCCGGCCGCCGCCGTACAAACGCACGTAGTCCTGGAAGCGTTCCAGGTCGCGCACGGTCTGGAAGCCGACCAGGTCGTACGACGACAGCGCATCGAACAACTCGCCGTGTTCCGGCAGGGCGCCCAGCAGGTCGGAGGAGGGCATCGGCACGTGCAGGAAGAAGCCGAGCTTGTTGCCGATCCCGCGCTCGCGCAGTTGCTGGCCAAGCGGGATCAGGTGGTAGTCGTGGATCCAGACGATGTCGTCCGGCTGCAGCAGCGGCGCGAGCTTGTCGGCGAACATCGCGTTGACCCGCCGGTAGCCGGCGTAGGTCTCGCGCGTGTAGTCGACCATGTCCAGCCGGAAGTGCAGCAACGGCCACAACGTGCGATTGGCGAAGCCGTTGTAGTACGCGGCGTGGTCCTCGCGCGACAGGTCCAGGGTCGCGTACTCGATGTTGCCTTCGCGCTGGCGGTGCAGCTCGCCGCTCGCTTGCCGCACCTTCTTGCCGCTCCATCCGAACCACAGGCCGCCCTCCTCGGCGAGGGCCGCGCGCAATGCCACCGCCAGCCCGCCGGCACGGTCCTCGCCGGGCAGCGGCACGCGGTTGGAGACGACGACGAGGCGGCTCATGTCGCGTCCTGCCAGGGTCGGCTCAGCCGCATCGCGGCGATGATCAGGCCGACGTGCGAATAGGTCTGCGGGAAGTTTCCCCACGCCTCGCCAGTGTCGAAGGCCAGGTCCTCCGACAGCAGGCCGAGGTGGTTGCGCTGCGCCAGCAGGCGCTCGAACATCGCGCGCGCCTCGTCGACGCGCCCGATCGCGGCCAGCGCGTCGATGTACCAGAACGTGCAGATCGTGAAGCTCGTTTCCGGGTGCCCGAAGTCGTCGGGTGCGACATAACGGAACAACGCGTCGTCGCGCCGCAGCTCGCGCCCGATCGCCTCGACCGTGGCGACGAAGCGCGGATCCTCCGGCGGCAGGAACCCGACGTCGGCCATCAGCAACAGCGATGCGTCCAGGCGCTCGCCGCCGAAGGCATCGGCGAAATGCCCCTGTTCCGCGTTCCAGGCCTGCTCGAGCACGCGCGCGTGGATCGCGTCGGCCCGGCTGCGCCAGTAGGCGGCGCGGTCGTCCAGTCCCAGCCGGCCGGCGATGCGCGCCAGGCGGTCGCAGGCGGCCCAGCACATCACCGCCGAATAGGTGTGGACGTGGGAGCGCCCGCGAAATTCCCAAAGCCCGGCGTCGGGTTGGTCGTGCAGTGCATACGCGCGCTCGCCCAGCGGCTCCAGGCGGCGGAACATGTCCACGTCGCCGGGGCGCTGCAGCCGGCGGTCGTAGAACAGCTGCGACGACGCGAGCACGACGCTGCCATACACGTCGTGCTGCTTCTGCACCCAGGCCAGGTTCCCGCACCGCACGGGGCCCATCCCGCGGTAGCCCCGCAGGGTGGGCACCTCGCGCTCGTGCAGCTCGGATTCGAACCCGATGCCGTACACCGGCTGCAGTTCGTCCTCTTCCCCGGTGGCGAGGTTGAAGATGTAGCGCAGGTATTCCTCCATGGTGCGCGTCGCGCCCAGGCGATTGAGCGCACGCACGACGAACGCCGCGTCGCGCAGCCAGCAATACCGGTAGTCCCAGTTGCGCGGCGTGCCGGGCGCCTCCGGGATCGAGGTGGTGAGCGCCGCGACTATCCCGCCCGTGTCCTCGTACTGGCACAGCTTCAGGGTGATGGCGCTGCGGATCACCGCGTCCTGCCATTCCAGCGGGATCGACAGGAACCGCACCCATTCCTGCCAGTACTCGATGGTCTGCTGCTCCGCGTCGCGGACGAACCGTTCCACCGGTTGCAGCAAGGTCTCGTCCGGGCCGAGCACGCAGTGCAGTTCACGCTCGAGCACGAACGGCAGTTCGTCGCGCACCAGCCGCAACGGCGCATTGGTCGTCAGGCGCAGGGTCATCGACGGCACCAGGAAGCGCACGTGGTTGCTGCCCCAGGTTCGTTCGGGCCAGCGCCCGCCCCAGTCGGCAAGCGGTCGCAGCCGCATCCGGATGCGTGGGCTGCCGGCGAGCGGGCGCAGCCGCCGCACGATCATCACCGGTCGGTAGAAACGGCCGTGCTGGCGCCAGCGGGGCGCGCAGTCGGTGACCTCGACCGTGCCACCATGGATGTCGTGCAGCGTCGTGCGCAACACCGCGGTGTTCGGGACGTAGTGCTGGTCGGCGTGGCTGAAGTCCTCCAGCTCGATTGCCCAGTCGCCACCGTCCAGCTGTGGCGACAGCAGCGAGCAGAACGCCGGTTCGCCATCGAACGCGGGCACGCAGCCCCAGACGATGCGCGCGCGGTCGTCGACGAGCACGCCGAAGCTGCCGTTGCCGATCAGCCCGAGGTCCAGGGTGCTCATGCGACGTGCCCGCAACCGAGCCAGGCGCGCACGTCGTCAGGGTCGCGCAGGCCGAAGCGCGCGGCGCTGCCCTTGCGGCCGCCCACGAGCACGCTCAAGCCTTCGCGTGCGTTGACCACTTCGAAGCCGTGTTCGTCGGTGAGGTCGTCGCCGGCGAACACCGGGCGACGCCCCTTGAAGGGCGCTTCCTCGAGGAACGCGGCGATGGCGTCGCCCTTGTCCGCCGAAGCCGGCCGCAGTTCGACGACATGGTCCCCGGGCTGCACGCGATAGCCCTGAAGCCACGGCAGCGCGGCCGCCGCGAAGGCGCGCAGGTCGTCGGCCGCATCGGGCGCCGTGCGCCAGTGCAGGGCCAGCGCCGCGCCCTTGTCCTCCACCAGTGCGCCCGGATGCCGGTCGGCAATCCGGCGGGCGTCCTGCCGCACCTTCGCCAGCAGGGGCGCTGGCGCTGGCGCCTCGATCAGTCGTCCGTCGGCGCCGCGTCGCTCCAGGCCGTGCAGGCCCGCAGCGGGCAGGCGCAGTGGCGCAAAGAGGGTGTCGAGCGTCGCCAGCGGGCGTCCGCTGACCAGCGCGAGCGCGCCGTCCAGACGCATCGCCAGGTCCGCGAGCGCCTTGCGCAGCACGTCGGGCACGGCGACTGCATCCGGGCGAGGTGCGAAGTCGAGCAGGCAGCCGTCGACGTCCAGGAACAGCGCCCAGTCGTCGGTCGGTGCCGGCGGCCGTGGCCGTCGCGATTCTTCCGTAGGCATCCGGGCATTCTGGCCGATGGGATGTGGCCGGCGGGTTCACGCTACGCGCGCGGCGCGCTTGCATCGTCGCTTCACGCCCACATCTGCAGTGTGGACCTGTTATCCCGGAGACCCCGTCCATGCGCATGGACAAGCTCACTTCGCGCTTCCAGCAGGCGCTGGGCGATGCCCAGTCGCTCGCGGTCGGCCGCGACCACAACCTCATCGAACCGGCCCACCTGCTGGTGGCGCTGCTCGACCAGTCGGGCGGCGGCACGCGACCGTTGCTGGCGCAGGCCGGCGTCAACGTGCCCGTGCTGCGCGAGCGCCTGGGCGAGGCGCTGGAACAGTTGCCGAAGGTGTCCGGCCAGGCCGGCAACATCAGCGTCGGCAACGACCTGTCGCGCCTGCTCAACGTCACCGACAAGCTGGCGCAGCAGCGCGGCGACGCGTTCATCGCCAGCGAATTGTTCCTGCTCGCGTTGCTGGAAGACGGGGGCGAGGCGGGTCGGGCATTGAAAGCGGCCGGTGCGGATCGCCAGCGCCTGGAGGCCGCGATCTCGCAGATGCGCGGCGGCGAGACCGTGCAGGACGAGAACGCCGAAGAGCAGCGCCAGGCGCTGGAGAAGTACACGATCGACATGACCGCGCGTGCCGAGTCCGGCAAGCTCGATCCGGTGATCGGCCGCGACGAGGAGATCCGCCGCACCATCCAGGTGCTGCAGCGCCGGACCAAGAACAACCCGGTGCTGATCGGCGAGCCGGGCGTGGGCAAGACGGCGATCGTGGAAGGCCTGGCGCAGCGGATCATCAACGACGAGGTGCCAGAAGGCCTGAAGGGCAAGCGCCTGCTGTCGCTCGACATGGGCGCGCTGATCGCGGGCGCGAAGTTCCGCGGCGAGTTCGAGGAGCGCCTCAAGGCGGTGCTCAATGACCTATCCAAGAACGAAGGGCAGATCATCCTGTTCATCGACGAGC
>DASTUL010000122.1:0-3356 GCA_035759645.1 Lysobacteraceae bacterium
CTCGCTCCGAAGAGCTTGCCGTTGAATTGACTTGTTGCTCTGTTACGAACGTCTGCTGATGGACAACCGTCCACCCGCCAGACGCCCGCACAAGTCACCTGCGCACACTGTCAAGGATCCGTAGGATCAGGCCTCAGCGCCGTCTCCCGTCCGCCCAGGCAGTCTGCCCGAGCGAGCCGCACATTGTACGGCATCCGGGGTGAAGGTCAACACCTTTTCCGCCGGATTTTTGTTGCCCGCAGGCGTGTCGGTACAGGTACCGGCCCAGCCGCGGGGCGCGCATTGTGCACGGACCGTGCGACGGAAGGAAGGGGTTCGCATGAACGCTTCACGCCGCCCCCGGCTGCCCCGATTGACGCGGCGGGTTCCACTGCCCGATGGTCCTTGCCGTGACCTCCCGGGATTCCGTGCGATGACCACTCATTCCTGTCCTTCGCTTGCTTTGTCGTGGACGGCCCT
This sequence comes from Lysobacteraceae bacterium, assembly GCA_035759645.1. GTDB lineage: Bacteria > Pseudomonadota > Gammaproteobacteria > Xanthomonadales > Xanthomonadaceae > CAMPJU01. The sequence continues at coordinate 460 of DASTUL010000122.1, forward strand.
GTTGCTGCTCGCCAGCGGATGCGCATCGGCGGGCGGGCACTGGGTGGAGATCGGCGGTGAACGCTATTCAGTGGAAATCGCCGACGACGATTCCGAGCGCGCCCGCGGCCTGATGTTCCGCGAGCACATGGCGCGCGACGCGGGAATGCTGTTCATCCACGAAGGGGAAGCGCCGCGCGCGTACTGGATGATGAACACGCGCATCCCGCTGGACATCCTCTATTTCGACGACCAGCTCGAACTGGTCTCGCAACGCCGTGACACGCCGCCATGCCCGCCCAAAGTGCGTTGTCCGTCCTACCCGAGTGGCGTGCCCGCACGCTACGTCCTGGAGCTGAACGCGGGCGAGGCCGCGCGCCTGGGCCTGGCCAACGGTGCGCCCCTTCTCCTGGATCCCGAACTCGCCGAAGACATTCGATAGCGGCATCCGTCACGTCATCACTTCGCGCAGCTTGAACGCCCCTTCCGTTGGCGGCACGCTTCCCACTCATGCACGAACGCACCTCACTGCCGGACTGGAAATCACTGGCGTCGCTCGACGACGCGAGCCTGCCGCTATTCGGCACGGCATTGCTGATCGCACGTGACGAGTACCCGCAGCTCGATCCAGGCCTGTACGACCGGCTGGCGCAGGACCACGCCGAAGCGCTGCGCGAGGAGATCGAGGCGATCGAGGAGCAGCCGCTGAGGATGCACGCGATCAACCGCCACCTGTTCGAGGAACTCGGCTACGCGGGCAACACGGCCGAGTACTACGACCCGCGCAACAGCTACCTCAATGAAGTGTTCGAGCGGCGCCTGGGCAATCCGCTGTCCCTGGCGCTGGTGCAGATGGAGGTGGCGCGCCGCCTCGACGTCCCGCTGTCAGGCGTGTCGTTCCCCGGCCACTTCCTGGTGCGCCTCCCGGTCGGCGACGAAGGCGTGCTGGTGATGGATCCCTTCAACCGCGGGCGACCGCTGGACATCGACGAGCTGCGGGACCGCGCCACGCCCCACCTGGGCGGCACGGCGCCGGACGACAACGCCCTCACCCGGATCCTGGATCCCGCGTCCAACCGGGCCATGCTGGTGCGGCTGTTGCGCAACCTGCACGGCGTCTACAGCGAACAGGACGACTGGGCGCGCGCGGCGCGCAGCGCGGACCGGATCCTGCAACTGCAACCGGACCACCCGGAGGCGTTGCGCGACCGTGCGCTCGCGTACCTGAAGATGGGCCACCGCCACGGTGCGCGCCGCGACCTGGAGCAATACCTGCAGCGCAACCCGAAGGCGGCGGACACTGGCAGCCTTCGCGAGCGACTGGTCGAGCTGAACCGGGAACACGCGCGACCGCACTGAGCGGCCCCGCCCTGGCGCGTCAGAGCGCCATCATCTCGAAGTCGTCCTTGGTCACGCCGCAGTCCGGGCACGTCCAGGTCTCGGGCACGTCTTCCCAGCGCGTGCCGGGTGCGATGCCTTCCTCCGGCAGCCCGGCGGCCTCATCGTAGATGAAGCCGCAGACGACGCACATCCAGGTGCGGTACTTGGTGGCAGTCGCAGTGGCTTCGCTCATGGGTCCGGTGTGGCGGGAAAGTCGCTATTGTCCCATTCCCCACGTTCGACCGGAAGTGAAGGCATGTCGAAAGCCGCCAATGCAGGTGCTGCGCGCTTACCGGCACGTGGCCTGTACCTGCTCACGCCGGACGAGCCCGACACCGCGCGGCTGCTCGCTCGTACGGCGCCGCTGCTGGAGCACGTGGCCTGGCTGCAATACCGCAACAAGACCGCAAGTGCTGGGCTGCGGCGGCGCCAGGCCGAGGCGCTTGCGTCGCTGTGTGCCACTGCAGGCCGTCCATTGGTGATCAACGACGACGCGGCGCTTGCCGTCGCCGTGGACGCCGCCGGCGTGCACCTGGGCGAACACGACGCAGACCCGCGCGATGCACGCAGGCTGCTCGGGGCCTCCACGCTCATCGGCGTGTCCTGCTACGACAGCCTGGAGCGGGCCGAGGCCGCAGCCGCGGCGGGCGCGGATTACCTGGCCTTCGGTGCGTTCTTCCCGTCGCCGACCAAGCCCGGCGCGCGTCGCGCGGTACCCGCGTTGCTGCAGGCGGCCGCCCGGTTGGGCCTGCCGCGGGTGGCGATCGGCGGGATTACGCCGGACAATGCGCCGGCACTGGTGGCGGCGGGCGCCGACCTGGTCGCCGTGATCAGTGGCGTCTACGACGCCGCCGACCCGGTCGCCGCCGCGAGCGCCTACGCGGCGTGCTTCGCCTGACTGCAGGAACCCGATGGACACCGCCCAGCCCCACGCACGTTCCCGCTCACTGTTCGCGCGTGCCCGGGAGCTGATGCCCGGTGGCGTCAACTCGCCGGTCCGCGCATTCAACTCGGTGGGCGGCGAGCCGTTCTTCGTGCAGCGCGCGGACGGCGCCTGGCTGACCGATGTCGACGGCAACCGGTACCTCGACTACGTCGGGTCCTGGGGCCCGATGATCGTCGGCCACAACCATCCCGAGGTGCTCGAGGCCGCGGTCCGCGCGGCCCGCGACGGCCTCAGCTTCGGCGCGCCCAATCCGCTCGAGGTCGAGATGGCCGAGACCGTCACGCGCCTGGTGCCGAGCATCGAGATGGTGCGCATGGTCAACTCCGGCACCGAGGCCACGCTCTCGGCGATCCGACTGGCCCGCGGCGCCACCGGCCGCTCGCGTATCGTCAAGTTCGAAGGCTGCTATCACGGCCATGGCGACTCGTTCCTGGTCAAGGCCGGCAGCGGTGCGCTCACCTTCGGCGTGCCGACCTCGCCGGGCGTGCCGAAGGCGCTCGCCGATCTCACCCTCACCCTGCCCTACAACGACTTCGATTCGGCCACCGCATTGTTCGACGAATGCGGCGGCGACATCGCCTGCCTGATCATC
>DASTUL010000123.1:0-15320 GCA_035759645.1 Lysobacteraceae bacterium
CGCAGGCTCGCGCAGCTCACGCGGGACATCCACGCACCACTCGCCAACCGCCTGGGCATCTGGCAGCTGAAGTGGGAGCTGGAAGACCTGGCGTTCCGCCAGCTCGAGCCGGAGACCTTCCAGAAGATCGCGCGCCTGCTCGACGAGAAGCGCACCGAGCGCGAGCGCCATGTCGAGCAGGCGGTCGCTGCCCTGCGCGCGGCGCTGGCCGGGCAGGGCATCGACGCCGACGTCGCCGGGCGCCCGAAGCACATCTACAGCATCTGGAAGAAGATGCAGCGCAAGGACGTGCCCATCGGCGAGCTGTACGACCTGCGCGCGGTGCGCGTCCTGGTCGACGACATCCCGGCCTGCTATGCCGCGCTCGGCGTGGCGCATGCCCTGTGGACGCCGATCCCGAGCGAGTTCGACGACTACATCGCGCGGCCCAAGCGCAACGACTACCGGTCGCTGCACACGGCCGTTGCCGGCCCGGAGGGGAAGACGCTCGAGGTGCAGATCCGCACCCGCGAGATGCACCAACAGGCGGAGCTTGGCGTCGCGGCGCACTGGAAATACAAGGAAGGCCGCGGCCGCGAAGCCGGGCGCGCGGCGGACGCGGCGATGGAGAAGCGCATCGCCTGGATGCGGCGCCTGCTGGAACAGCCCGCCGAGGGCGATGCCGCGCTGATGGGCGAGTTGCAGCAGGAACTGGTCGAGGACCGCATCTACGTGCTCACGCCGCGCGGCGAGGTGGTCGACCTGCCGCGGGGCGCCACGCCGCTCGACTTCGCCTACCACGTGCACACTGAGGTGGGTCACTGCTGCCGCGGCGCGAAGGTCGACGGGCGGATCGTGCCGCTGGACCACCGGCTGCGCAGTGGCGACCGCGTGGAGATCCTCACCGGCAAGGTGGCCGAGCCGCGTCGCGACTGGCTGGTGGAAGCGAACGGCTTCCTGGCCAGCAGCCGTTCGCGCGAGAAGGTACGCACCTGGTTCCACCGCCTGGACCGCGGGCGCAACGTGCAGGCGGGGCGCGAACTGCTCGAGAAGGAACTGCGTCGCATGGGGTTGCTGCAGGCCGACCTCGGGCCAGCGCGCGAGCGCTTCAATGCAGCGACCGACGAAGATCTGCAGGTGCTGGTCGCCCTTGGCGACGTGGGCCCGCACCAGGTGGCGCGTGCCCTGCTGGAACACGAGCGCACGCAGGCCGGCGAGCCGGTCGCGCGCGCGGCGCGGTCCACGCCGTTGCGCCGCCCGGCCAGCCGCCCCGCGGCATTCACGGTGCAGGGCGTGGACAACCTGCTCGTGCAGCTCGCACGCTGCTGCCAGCCGTTGCCGGGCGAGGCCGTCGCCGGCTACCTCACGACCGGCCGCGGCGTCAGCGTGCATCGCGCCGACTGCGCGACGCTCGCGCGGCTGGCCGCGCGACAACCGCAACGCCGCTTGCCGGTGGACTGGGGCGAGGCGCCCGGCAGCCACGATGTCGATGTCCAGTTGCTGGCGCTCGACCGCAAGTGGCTGCTGAAGGAAGTCACCAATGCGATCGCCCAGGCCAACGCGCACGTGGACGCGATCCGGAGCGACCAGGAGCGCCGCGGTAACCGCGTGCGCCTGCGGATGCGCCTGCGCGTGGGGGATTTCGGGCAGCTGTCCGGGCTGCTGGGGAAGCTGGCGGCACTGCCCGGGGTCGAGGACGTGCGCCGGGCGTGACAGGACGGCGGGAACGCCGGGTCAGAGAAATATCCGGCGCACGGCGTCGCGCGCGGCGTCGAACGAGAAATGCCGGGCGACGTTGGCCATCCCGTTTCGCGCGAGCATCGACCACAGCGCTTCGTCTTCGTGCAGGCGCACCACCGCATCGGCGAAGCCCGCTGCATCGCCCGCCACCAGCACGTCCTCGCCATCGCGCAGGAACATGCCTTCCACGGCGCAGGGCGTGGCCACGACCGGCTGCCCATGGGCCATGCTGAAGTTCACCTTGCCCTTGACCCCGGCCCCGAAACGCAGCGGCGCGACCGCCACGCGACAGGCGTCCATCCACGGCGCAATGTCGGGCACGTGGCCGTGCAGCTGCACGCCGGGGATGCCTGCGAGCGCGCGGAGTTCACCGGGCGGCTCGTCCCCGATGCAATGGAACACCACGTCCGGGAGCCGCGCGCGCACCAGCGGGAAGACCTCGGCGAGGAACCAGCGGACCGCGTCGACGTTTGGCGGGTGCCGGAAACCGCCAACGAACACCAGGTCGCGCCGTTGGGCGAACGGGCGACCGGGACCGGCGACGCGAAGCACGTTGGACAGCACTTCCACGCGCGCCCCCGGTGCATCCTCTGCCAGCACCGCCTGCTCGACATGGCTGACCACGAGCGTGGTGTCGGCGCGCGCCACGACGTCGAGTTCGAGTTCGCGCGTCCGCCGTGCCGCCCGCAGCATCGCGGGATCGCCCGCGAGGTCCGCGCCGCGTTGCTCGCGCAGGTAATGCAGGTCCACCGTGTCGAACACCAGCCGCGCGCGGGGCGCATGGCGCCGCACCACGGGCAGGAGTTCCCGGGCGAGGTAATGCCTGCACGCGAGCACGACGTCGAACCGCGCCCCGTGCCCGCGCAGCCACCGGGGCAGGCTGCCGGTCCACGGGGCGTGCCAGCATTCGATGCCGGACTGCTGCAAGGCCACGGTGTCCCTGCCGGCATGTCGCAGGTCCGCCGGCACGAACACCACGTGTGCGCCTTGCTCGACCAGCAGGCGCATCAGGTTCACGAGTCGAAGCGACCCTGAATCGCGATCCGGGGCAGGCGTCAGCGTGTCGACCACCAGGACCTGCGGCCGGCCGCCGGCGACGCTCGACGCATCGGGTTCGTGGCGCGCCGGATACGCGCGCAATGCATCGGCCCAGTGCTGGGCAAACACCGCGCGGTTGCGTGCCTGGTACGCCTTGGCTCCGCGGTCCGGGTCCGTGCCCGCGGTGGCGCCTTCTGCATGCACCACGCGTGCGGCCGGCTGGTAGAGGACGCGCAGGCCTTCCGCGCGCATCTTGAACGCGAGATCCGCATCCTCGTAGTAGGCGGGCGCGTACCGCGCGTCGAACCCGCCGACCTTCGCGAACACGGTGCGCGGAATGGCGATGGCGGCACCGGAGCAATAGTCCGCGTCGCGGACGAACGCGAACCGCGGATCGCCCGGCGCCTCGAAGCGGCCGTAGTTCCACGCGGACCCGTCCTCGAACACCATGCCGCCGGCTTCCTGCAGCCGCCCGTCGGGATAGAGCAGCTGTGCCCCCACCAGGCCTGTGCCCGGGTGCTGTTCGAACGTGTCGAGCAATGCGTCCAGCCATCCGGGCTGCGGCACCGTGTCGTTGTTGAGGAAGACCAGGCAGTCCCCCCGGGCGAGCGCCGCGCCCTCGTTGCAGGCCGCGATGAAGCCTGCGTTGGTTTCTCGACGAAGCAAGCGCAGGCCCGCGACCCCGGCGAGGGCGGCGGCGGTGCCGTCCGGCGACGCGTCGTCGACGACGATCACTTCGCAGGCCGCTGCCGGGGGATGCGCGGCGAGTGCGTGCAGGCAGTCGAGCGTGCGGGCCAGCTGGCCGTGCACGGGAATGACGATGCTCGCGCGCGGCGACGGCGATGCCGGCACCGCGGCCGGGGCGCCGGCGCCGGAGGAAGGCGCATACAGGTCGACATCGCCGCGGTCGCGCGACAGCGGCGACAGGTGCAGCGCGAGCCGCCGCCAGCTGGCGCGCAGGCCGCGCGTACGCAGGCTGGAAACGCCGCGGCGCCAGAGCCCGAAGGCCCGCTCGGCCAGGAACCGCAGCTCCGCCGCGGAGGTGGGGATCAAATGTGCAACTCCAGCTGACTATCGGGACATGCGGCCGGCCGGCGCGCGTGGGGGGCTGCGCTAGACTCGCCCATTCGCAGGCGCGCCGCGCATTGTCGCAAATGGAGTCCATGGGCCGCACCGACCATCGCCCCGAGCACCGGCCCGACCCGCGCGACAGGGGGCACCTCAGGCAGCCGGGCCGCGCCGGCAAGCCGGCCGCATGGCGCCGTCGGGCGCTGACCGTGTTCCTGGCCCTTGCCGGGCTCGGCCTCGGCTTCCTCGTGCCTTACATGCTGTACCTGAACCACCAGGTCGGCGAACGCTTCGGGCAGTTGCAGTGGCAGTTGCCCACGCGCGTGTACGGGCGCCCGCTGGCGCTCACACCCGGCGTGGCCATGGACGCGCAGACCCTCAAGACCGAACTCGATGCCGCCGGGTACCGCGACGACGGTGCCGGTGTCCGGCCGGGGACCTACTTCCATGACGGAGGCCGCTGGCTCATCGCCAGCCGCGGGTTCGACGACGTCGACGGCCCGGTGGCCCCGCTGCGGATAGAGGTGCGCATTTCCGGCGGGCGCGTCACGTCGCTGAAGGATGCCGCGCGCGGTCAACCGCTGGAGGCGGCGCGGCTGGATCCCGCGCGGATCGCCACGCTTTACGGCCAGCAGCAGGAGGAACGCCGGCTGGTGCAGCTCGACGAGGTGCCAGAACTGCTGGTGACCACGTTGCAGGCGGTCGAGGACCGCGACTTCAAGGACCACCACGGCATCGACGTCAGCGGCATCCTGCGTGCCGCCTGGGCCAACCTGAAGGCCGGCGAGACGGTGCAGGGCGCCAGCACGCTGACCCAGCAGCTGGCGCGCAGCGGCCTGCTCGGCATCGGCAACGAGGTCACCTACAGCCGCAAGTTCAACGAGGCGCTGTACGCCCTGCTGATCGAGGCGCGCTACGACAAGCGCACGATCCTGGAGACCTACCTCAACCAGGTTTACCTCGGCCAACGCGGCGCGCAGGCGATCCACGGCGTGGCGGCGGGCGCGGAGTTCTGGTTCGGGCGCGACCTGCGCGACCTGACCACCGAACAGATCGCGCTGCTGGTGGGCATCATCAACGGGCCCTCGGTGTACAACGCGCGGCGCAACCCGGACGCCGCGAAGGAACGCCGCGACGTCGTGCTGGGCGACATGCTCGAGACGGGGCTGATCGATCGGGACACCTACGAACGCGCGCTGGCCGCGCCGCTCGGGGTGACCGAGGAACCGGGTCATTCGGCCAACCGTTTCCCGGCGTACGTCGACCTGGTCCGCCGCCAGCTCGCACGCGACTACCCCGCGGACGAACTGGCGGGTGCGAACCTGCGGGTGATGACTGGCATGTCGCCGTCCGCGCAGGCCTACGCCGAGGGCTCGGTGGCGCGCACGATCGAGGCCCTGGACAACGAGAAGCGCCCCCCGCTGCAGTCGGGGCTGGTGATGACCGACGTGCACACGGGCGAGGTGATCGCGGTGGTCGGCAGCCGCGAGTTCACCCAGCCGGGATTCAACCGTGCGGTGGAGGCCGCCCGCCCGGTCGGATCATTGATCAAGCCCTTCGTGTACCTGCTGGCGCTGGCGCAACCGGATCGCTGGTCGCTGGCCAGCTGGGTGGACGACTCGGACATCACCGTCACCCTCGACACGGGCAAGCAGTGGAGCCCGGACAACTCCGATGGCCGCAGCCACGGCACGGTGCGACTGATCGACGCGCTCGCCCACTCCTACAACCAGGCGACGGTGCGCGTAGGCATGCAGGTGGACCCGCGACGCATCGCCGACCTGCTCGGCACGCTGGCCGGGATCGACGCGGCGCCCAACCCGTCGCTGATCCTGGGGTCGACCGACCAGAGTCCCTACGCGATGGCGCAGCTGTACCAGTTCCTCGCGTCGGGCGGCCAGATCCAGCCGCTGCACGCCGTGCGCGGCGTGCTCGGGCCGGAAGGCACCGCGCTCAACCGCTACGACAACGCGCCCGCGCCGGCCCAGGAGGGCGATGCGATCGCCGCGCGCCTGGTGACGCTCGCGTTGCAGCACGCGGTCCAGGCCGGCACCGGGCGCGCGCTGGTGCGCGACGGGCTGGGCGGATTGAACGCCGCCGGCAAGACGGGCACCAGCAACGACGGCCGCGACAGCTGGTTCGCCGGCTACACCGGCGACCACCTCGCCGTGGTCTGGGTGGGCAACGACCAGAACGAGGAAACCGGCTTGTATGGCGCGACCGGCGCGATGCGGGTGTGGTCGGGCATCTTCGGGCGGCTGCCGAGCGCGCCGCTGGAAGTCGGCGACGAAGGCATCGAGTGGCAGTGGATCGTGGATACGTACAGCACCGATGCAAGCTGCCCGGGTGCGCGGCGCTTCGCGTTCGTTGCCGGCTACGTGCCGCCGTACCAGGGCTGTTCGTACCACGAGCCCGATCCCTACTACCAGGACGAGAGCGGCCGCAGCTGGCGCGACTGGTTCGGCTGGGGTGACGACGAGGACGAAGGCGACGACGACGCCCGCCGCGCGGCCGAAGACTCGCGCGAAGCCGCCTACGAGGCGGCGGAGGAAGCCGCCGAACGCCGCCGCGACCGCGAACGCGAAGCGCGCGACGCCTACGAAGATGCGATGGACGACTGATGTCCGATCCGTCGTCGCATCCTGTGGGAGCCGCCATGGCGGCGAGCTCTTCGCGAAAAGCTCGCCGCCATGGCGGCTCCCACATTGCTTTTCTCGTGGTCCTTGCGGGTTGTGCAAGCGCGCCGCTGCCTGTGCCGGCGCCGGTCTCGCTCACCACCGCCACGCCGGCGCAGATGGTCGCGACGGTGCGCGCTGCCGGCGAAACCAGTGATACCGAAGTCGCCGTGCGCCCGCTGCGCAATCCGGCCACCGCGGACTTGCGCGACCTCGCGGCCGACCAGCAGGGACGCGGTGCACTGGCCGAAGCCGCCGCCACGCTCGACCGCGCGCTCGAAGTGACGCCGGACGATCCTGCCTTGCTGCAGGAACGCGCGGAGGCCGCGCTGCTGCTCGGCGACTTCGCGGCCGCCGAGGCGCATGCCCGGCGCGCCCAGGCCATCGGTACGCAGGTCGGCCCGCTCTGCCGCCGCCACTGGACCACCGTCGAACAGGTGCGCCTGGTCGCCGGCGACGGTGTCGGCGCCGATGCGGCACGGGCGCGGGTCGCCGAATGCCGGGTCGAGCGCCCGGCGCGTTACTGAAGCCCGCTCGATGTCGGCACTCGCCCGCGCCAGCCGCGCGGCCCTGTCCGAGGATGGCGCGCTCGCCAAGGACATTCCCGCGTTCGTGCCGCGCGCCGCGCAGCAGCGCCTGGCCGAGGCGGTGGCCGAGGCGTTCGAGGCGCGCGGCACGCTGCTGGCCGAAGCGGGGACCGGCACCGGCAAGACCTACGCGTACCTGGTGCCCGCATTGCTGTCAGGCCTGAAGACAATCGTCTCGACCGGCACGCGCGCGCTGCAGGACCAGCTCTACCACCGCGACTTGCCGCGGGTGCGCGATGCGCTCGGGACCGGGCTCAAGACGGCACTGCTCAAGGGGCGCGCCAACTACTTGTGCCGCTACCGCATGGAACAGGCGAAAGGCGAGCCCGCGTTCGCGACCCGCGAGGCCGCGACGCAGTTCCAGCGCGTGGTCGCCTGGAGCGGCCGCACGCGGATGGGCGACCTGGCCGAACTCGAGGGACTGGCGGAAGACACGCCGCTGCTGCCGCTGGTCACCAGCACCGCGGACAACTGCCTGGGCACCGAGTGCCCGTTCTGGAGCGAGTGCTTCGTGGTGCAGGCGCGCCAGCGCGCGCAGACGGCGGACCTGGTGGTGGTCAACCACCATTTGCTGCTGGCCGACCTGGCGCTCAAGCAGGAGGGGTTCGGCGAAATCCTGCCAGGCGCGCAGGCGTTCGTGGTCGACGAGGCGCACCAGCTGCCGGATCTCGCCGCCCAGTTCTTCGGCGATGCGATGGGCGCGCGACCGGTCGCCGAACTCGCGCGGGACGCGCTGCGTGAATGCAACGGCGTCGACGGCGCACTGGCGGTCATGCAATCGCCTGCACAACGACTGGAGCAGGCATTGCGGGCGATGCGCGCGGCGATGGACGCGCTGCCGACGCGCGGGACGCTGGCGCGGGCACTGGCCGCGCCGGGCGTCGAAGACGGACTCGACGCCCTGGCCGGCGCCCTGGACGACCTGGCGACGGCCGTCGAGCCGCTGCGTGAAGCCGCGCCCGGGCTCGATGCCTGCCATGCACGCGCACGCGATTTCGCCGGCCGTCTCGCGCGCTGGCGCGGAACGGACGTCGAGGACGAGGCCGGGTCGGTTGACCCGCCGGTGCGCTGGTACGAATTGTCGCCGCGCGGCTTCCGCCTGCAGGCGACGCCGCTGGACGTGTCCGGTCCTCTGCGCATGCATCGCGAACAGTCGCGTGCGGCGTGGGTGTTCACGTCCGCGACGCTCGCCGTCGCCGGTGAATTCGGCCATCTCGCCGGACGCCTCGGCCTGGATGCGCCGGCGACGCTGCTCGAGCCCAGCCCGTTCGACTGGCGCAGGCAGGCGTTGTGCTACCTGCCGCCGCGGATGCCGGAACCGGGTTCGCCCGGATTCGGCGGCGCACTGGTCGACGCGCTCTGGCCCGTGCTCGAGGCTTCGGGCGGCCGCGCGTTCGTGCTGTTTGCTTCGCACCGCGCCCTGCGCGAGGCGGCGGCGGAACTGCGGGGTGCGCCGTGGCCGCTGTTCGTGCAGGGCGAGGCGCCGCGCAACGTGCTGCTCGAACAGTTCCGTGCGTCGGGCAACGGCGTGCTGCTCGGCGCGGCGAGCTTCCGCGAGGGCGTCGACGTCGCCGGCGACGCGTTGAGCGTCGTGGTCATCGACAAGCTGCCGTTCGCCGCGCCGGACGATCCGGTGTTCGAGGCCCGGCTGCAGGCCGTGCGCCGCCGCGGCGGCAATCCGTTCCGCGACGAACAGTTGCCGCAGGCGGTGATCGCCCTGAAACAAGGCGTCGGCCGCCTGATCCGCACCGAATCCGATCGCGGCGTGCTGGTGTTGTGCGACCCGCGCTTGACTGGCCGCAGCTACGGCAGCGTGTTCCTGGATTCCCTGCCGCCGCTGCCGCGCACCCGCGACATCGCCGACGTCGAGGCGTTCTTCGCGGCGGTACCCTGCACCGACCCCGCCGAACCCGTTGTTCCCGCATGAAGCTGCTTGCCTTCGAGACCGCCACCGAAGCCTGTTCCGTCGCGCTCTGGATCGACGGCGAGGTCCGCGAGCGTTTCGAGGTCGCGCCGCGCCGGCATGCGGAGCTGTCGCTGCCCTGGGCGGACGCCTTGCTGGGCGAGGCGGGCGTCGCGCGGTCGCAACTCGACGCGCTCGCGGTGAGCCGTGGGCCCGGCGCGTTCACTGGCGTGCGGCTGGGTATCTCGCTGGTGCAGGGCATCGCGCTGGCGCTGGACCGGCCGGTCGTGGCGTTGTCGACGTTGGCGGTGCTCGCCGCGGGCGTCGCGGCGCCCGACGACGTGGAGCGCCACGTCCTCGCGTCGATCGACGCGCGCATGGGCGAGGTCTACGCGGGGAAGTTCGCCGTGCGCGACGGAGACGTGCGCGCGCTCGACCAGGAAACGGTAGGGCCGGCGGCCGCCCTCGAACTGCCCGACGACGACATCCAGTGGCATGGCATGGGGACTGGCTTCGCCGCCGGCGACGGTGCCCTCGCGGTGCGATTGGGCTCGCGCCTCGCGCAGGTGGATGCAGCCGCCCTTCCGCATGCAGCGGACCTGGCGCGGCTCGCGGCCCGTGCCGCGGCACGCGGTGAACTGCTCGCGCCCGAGCGCATCGAACCAGCCTACCTGCGCAACCAGGTGGCGCTGACGCTGGCCGAGCAGCAAGCCTCTCGCGCGCGGCGCTGACGGCGCGCGCCGTCAACGGTCGATCATTTCCCCGCCGGCCAGGAACTGCCAGGTCCGCGTGACGTGCAGGACGTCCACGTCTTCCGTGGTCGCAGGCAAGGGCGGATACGGTTCGGCCAGGCGCACGATCCGCAGCGCGGCCTGGTCGAGCAGGGGCTGGCCGCTGGAATCGACCACCTCCGCGCGCTCGACCGTGCCGTCGCGACGGATCGCCACGCTGATCACCACCTGGCCCGCGAGCCGGCGCCGGCGTGCCTCGTCGGGATAGTTGAGGTTGCCGATCCGCTCGACCCGGTCCACCCAGGCGCGCAGGTACGACGCGTATTCGTACTCGCGGGTGCTCGCCGACACGAACTTGCGGTTCGGCCGCTTGGCATAGCGCTCGCGGTCCTGATGGATCTCCGCCGCCAGGCGCGCCATCGCCAGTTCGCGATCGATGTTGCGTTCGCCCAGCGGCAACGGCCGGGGCGTCTCGACCGGCGGGGTGGCCTCGGCCTGCGCCACGGGGTCGCGGCCTTGCGTGCTGGTGACCACCCGCGCCTCGGGCGGCGGGCTGGGGGCGGGGGCCTGGGCACGCATCGGCGCGGGTGCGACCCCGGATTCGGCCTGCGGCAGCTTGCCCGCCTGGCGATCCCGCGGGCGCCGGGCCTCGTCGTGCTCGCCGCCGCCGCGGTTGCTGGCCTGGGCCAGGAAGTCGGCCTGCTCGGGCGTCAGCGCCGTGGTCGCCTCGGTCAGGATCACGTCCAGCGTCGGCAGCACCGGCGCCGCCTCGTTGAGCGCGAAGCCGACGCCCAGCACCACCATCCCGTGCACCAGCAGCGACAGCACCAGGGTGGCGCGCAGGCGTTCGCGCTCGCCGATGCCGCCCGGCCTGGCCGGCCCGCCCTCCGCCACCACCGCGTTCATGGCGCCGGCACTGCGCCTTCCAGCCGGGCATCGATGGCATCGAACAGCCGGCCGGCGATGTTGATCCCGAAGGCCGCATCGAGTTCGCGGATGCAGGTGGGACTGGTCACGTTGACCTCGGTCAGCCAGTCGCCGATCACGTCCAGGCCGACGAACAGCATCCCGCGGCGGCGCATCTCCGGGCCGACCTGCCCGGCGATCCAGCGGTCGCGTTCGGTGAGCGGCTGCCCGCGGCCGAGGCCGCCCACCGCCAGGTTGCCCCGAAACTCGTCGCCCTGCGGGATCCGCGCCAGGCAGACCTCCACGGGCTCGCCGTCGACCAGCAGGATGCGCTTGTCGCCCGCTGCGATCTCCGGCAGCCAGCGCTGGGCCATGGCGAGGCTGCGGCCGCCGGCGGTCAGCGTCTCCAGGATCACGTTGAGGTTCGGGTCGCCAGCGCTGGCGCGGAAGATCGAGCGCCCGCCCATCCCGTCCAGCGGCTTGAGGACCGCTTCGCCCTCGGCGGCGACGAACGCCTTGAGCGCCGCCGTATCCCGGCTCACGAGGCTCGGCGCGCAGCATTGCGGGAACAGCAGCGCGGCGAGTTTCTCGTTGAAGTCGCGCAGGCCGCGCGGATCGTTGACCACCAGCGCGCCGGCGCGGCGGGCGATGTCGAGCACGTGGGTGTCGTGCAGGTATTCGGCGTCGACGGGCGGGTCGCGGCGCATCAGCACCACGTCGCCCGGCCGGAACGGGCGCGTGCCGGCGGCGCCCAGCTCGAACCACGCGGACGGGTCGTCGCGCACCGACAGCGGCGCGGTGCGCGCCACGGCCTCGCCCGCGACGAGCGCAAGGCCGCCGGGCAGCACGTAATGCAATCGGTGGCCCCGGCGCTGGCCTTCCAGCAGCATCGCGAAGGTCGAATCCTTCGCGACCTTGATCGACCCGATCGGATCCATCACGACGACGATGTCAAGGGGCATGGCTGGGCGTTCGACAGGTGTCGATCGATGGTATCAGCCGTCGGCGTCACGCAAACGCGTTCAGGTTGCGCTTGCGGCCACGCGCGGCTTGACACTTCGCGCGGGGACTGGGATATAGATGGGATCGAATCAGTAGCGGCGCCGGGGACGTTCTGGCAGCGTCGCGCCAGGGGGAAATCACGCGATGCAGGACGGGCAATCTACCGGCAGCCTCGGGGCGGGCAGCCTCGGTGGCTTGAGGGTCATGGTGATCGACGACTCCAAGACCATCCGGCGCACCGCCGAGACGCTGCTCAAGCGCGAAGGCGCGGAGGTGGTCACGGCGACGGACGGGTTCGAGGCGCTGGCCAAGATCGCCGACCAGCAACCGCAGATCATCTTCGTGGACATCATGATGCCGCGCCTGGACGGCTACCAGACGTGCGCGCTCATCAAGAACAACCAGCTCTACAAGGGCACGCCGGTGATCATGCTCTCCTCCAAGGATGGCCTGTTCGACAAGGCGCGCGGGCGCATCGTCGGTTCCGAGCAGTACCTGACCAAGCCGTTCACCCGCGAAGAGCTGCTCGACGCGATTCGCAAGCACGTCAACGCCTGACCGGGGGGGCAGGGCACATGGCAAGGATTCTCCTGATCGAAGATTCACCGACGGACACCGCGGTGCTCACCCAGTTGCTCGAGCGCAACGGGCACCAGGTGCTGGCGTCCGGCACCGCCGAGGACGGCATCGCCGTCTGCAAGCGCGAGCTGCCGGACCTGGTGCTGATGGACGTCATCCTGCCGGGCATGAACGGTTTCCAGGCGACCCGCGCGCTGTCACGCGACGCCGAGACCAGCGGGATCCCGGTGCTGATCGTCAGCACCAAGAACATGGAGACGGATCGCGCCTGGGGCCTGCGCCAGGGCGCGAAGGACTACATCGTCAAGCCGCCGCGGGAAGACCACCTGATCGCGCGCATCAACGAGCTGCTCGGCGGCTGAGATGAAGAAGCAGAAGTTCGCCTCCAGGGCTTCCATGCCGAAGCCGGCGCCCGCGCCGGCCGCGGAATACACCCCGCGTGACATGCCGGCCACGCCCTTCGGGATCCTGGCCGAGTACGAGCGTCTGTCGCTCGAGCACGTCGCCGGCCTGCCGGCGCAGATGAGCGCGCCCGGGCTGTGGCGCGGCGTCGGCTACCGGGTCGGTCGCCAGCGCCTGGCCTCCGGCTTCGAGGAAGTGGTCGAGATCCTGCCGATGCCCGCGCTCACGCCGGTCCCCGGCGCGCAGCCGTGGATGCTCGGCGTGGCGAACATGCGCGGCAACCTGCTGCCGGTGGTCGACCTCAAGTGGTTCCTGGAGGGCGAGCGCACCGTCCTGCACGAAGGCCAGCGGATGCTCGTCGTGCGCCAGCCAGGCGGCGACGTGGCGGTCCTGATCGACGAACTCTACGGCCAGCGCAGCTTCAACGAGCCGCAGCTGATCGAGACATCCGAGCTCCAGGCCGGCGGCCGCTACAGCCATTTCATCGAGCGCGCGTACCGGCTCAACGACCAGCCCTGGGGCGTCTTCAGCCTCGAGCGGCTGGCACGCACTCCCGAATTCCGACAAGCGGCGGCCTGAGCCGCTACATCGCACGCAGCAGCAACGAGGTCGAACCATGAGCACCGTCATCGAAACCACGCCCGGCAAGAGCCGCAACTTCGGGGTCACCTTCTGGCTCATCGTGTTGGGCATCTCGCTGGCAGTGCTGGCCGCCAACACGGGCTTCGCCACGTACCAGGGGCAGCGCCTCTCCGGCGCCAGTGCCTCGGCGTCGGACCTGCAGGTGCTGTCGCAGCAGCTCGCGATCCAGGGCCGACAGGCCGTGGCCGGCGACGCCGCCTCGTTCACCACGTTCGCGGCCACCAAGTCGCGCATCGACCAGGACGTCGCGACCCTGCGCACGCGCTACGGCAGCGAACCCGGCGTGAGCGGCGAGATCGCCGAAGTCGCCGACACCTGGGCGCCGATGGCCGCCAACGCCGACCGCGTGCTGCAGTCGCGCGATGCGGTGCTGGCGCTGGCCGGCAACGCGGAAAGCTTCAGCAGCCGGGTCCCCGACCTGCAGGCGCAGCTCAACGAGGTGGTGCGCGCGCTGGCCTCGAGCGGCGCCCCGTCCGCGCAGGTCTACAACGGCCTGCAGATGGTCGTGACCTCGGCGGCCATGGCCCGCCGCATCGCGGAAATCCGCGCCGGCGGCGCCAACGCCCCGCTGGCGGGCGACGCGCTGGCCCGCGATGCCGCGCTGTTCGACCGCAACATGGCGGGCCTGCGCCAGGGCGAGGGCGACCTGCAGCAGGTCACCGCCCCGGCGGCCGTGGCCGCGCTCGATTCGGCCTATGCCCTGTGGGAGGAAATGAAGGGCGACCTCAACGAGATCCTGGAATCCACCGCGCCGCTGTTCGCCGCGCAGGCCGCGTCGGCCGCGATCACCAACAGTTCCGACCAGCTACTCGCCGATGCCGGCGAGCTGTTCGATGCGTTCACCGCGTTCGGCTCGGTGCGCGACACGCGCCTGTTCCCCAACTTCTGGATCGGCGTGGCGTCCGGCATCGCGATGCTGATCGCGATCGTCGGCCTGTTGCTCACCCTGTACCGGCAGCAGCAGCGGCGCTTCGACACCACCAAGGAACTGAACGACCGCAACCAGGAGGCGATCATGCGCCTGCTGGACGAGATGGGTTCGCTCGCCGAGGGCGACCTGACGGTGAAGGCGACGGTCACCGAGGACATGACCGGCGCGATCGCGGACTCGATCAACTTCGCGGTCGAGCAGCTGCGCAGCCTGGTGCAGACGATCACCGACACTTCGGTGCAGGTGGCGTCCAGCGCGCAGGAGACGCAGGCCACCGCGATGCACCTGGCCGAGGCCGCCGAGCACCAGGCGCAGGAAATCAACTCGGCGTCCAGCCGAATCACCGAAATCGCGGCCAGCATCGACCAGGTGTCGCGCAACTCCGCCGAGTCGGCCGAGGTGGCGCAGCGCTCGGTGCACATCGCGACGGCCGGTGCCGGCGTGGTGCGCCAGACGATCGCGGGCATGGACTCGATCCGCGACCAGATCCAGGAAACCTCCAAGCGCATCAAGCGCCTCGGCGAGTCGTCGCAGGAGATCGGTTCCATCGTCGAACTGATCAACGACATCTCCGAGCAGACGAACATCCTGGCGCTGAACGCCGCCATCCAGGCGGCCTCCGCCGGCGAGGCGGGCCGCGGGTTCGCGGTCGTGGCCGACGAAGTGCAGCGACTCGCCGAGCGTTCGTCCAACGCGACGAAGCGGATCGAATCGCTGGTCCAGACCATTCAGGCCGATACCAACGAAGCCGTCAGCTCGATGGAGCAGACGACCTCCGAGGTGGTCGCGGGTGCGCGCCTGGCCGAAGACGCCGGTACCGCGCTGGGCGAGATCGAAAAGGTGTCGTCCGACCTGTCGAACCTCATCCAGGGCATCTCGTCCGCGGCGCAGCAGCAGTCCGGCGCGGCGGCCAACATCACCCAGGCGATGAACACGATCCAGCAGATCACCACGCAGACCTCGCAGGGCGCGAGCCAGACGGCCGAGTCGATCGGCAACCTGGCGCAACTCGCCGCGGACCTGCGCCGCTCGGTCGCCGACTTCAAGCTGCCGGCCTGAGGCGGGTAGCGACTTGGAAGTGGCAATGAGCGCGTTGCGCCAGGCAATCGACACCACGACGCTCGGCTGGATCAAGCC
>DASTUL010000124.1:0-2124 GCA_035759645.1 Lysobacteraceae bacterium
CTGCGCGGATCGGTGGAGAGGCGGTCCGGGAACGCGTTGTTCGGGGTGTCGGTCGGCTTGTCGTCAGGCGTGTCGGTCATCTTGGGGCGTTGCGTTCGTCTGGAGGCGCAAGCATAGCCCGGGCGCCTGGACATGCTTGCCTGCACCCCATTCACGGCCACGGCGTCAGACTCGGACGCCGGTCCACGCAAGGGAGCGGGCATGCGCCTGCAGGGAAAGGTCGCACTGGTCACCGGCAGCGGGCAGGGCATCGGCCGCGGCATCGCGGTGCGGCTGGCCCGCGAGGGCGCCAAGGTGGTCGTCGAGGACCTGAAGGACGACGCGGACTCGCGGGAGACGCTCCGGCTTGTCGAAGAGGCGGGCAGCCAGGGCTGCGTGCTCGCGGCCGACGTCGGCGACGTCGAGGCGGTGCGCGCGATGGTCGACGAAGCCGCGCGCCGGATGGGCGGGCTCGACATCCTGGTCAACAACGCGGGCGTGGAACGCTTTGCCGCCTTCGACGAAGTGACCGAAGCCGACTACGACTTCGTGATGGACATCAACCTGAAAGGCGCGTTCTTCGCCGCCCAGGCCTTCGTGCGTCAGTGCAAGGCGACGAAGCAGGGCGGCCGCATCATCAACATCAGTTCGGTGCACGAGCAGCTGCCGTTCCCGAACCACGCGCCGTACTCGGCCAGCAAGGGCGGCATGAAGATGCTGATGCGCAACCTGGCGGTCGAGCTGGCGCCGCTGGGCATCACGGTCAACAACATCGCGCCGGGTGCGATCCGCACGCCGATCAATGCCGCCGTCATGGAGGACCCGGCATTGCTCGAGCCGTTGCTGGCCAACATCCCGCTCAACCGGCTCGGCACGCCGAAGGACGTGGCGGGCGTGGCGGCGTTCCTCGCCTCGGCCGATGCCGACTACATCACCGGCAGCACGGTGTACGTCGATGGCGGGCTGTTGTGGGATTACACGGAGAAGCGGATCCGGTCGGACGAAGGCGCCGGTGGCGATGAACGCTGAGGGGCGCGCCGCCGAACGGTTGCAGCGACGGGACGCCGAGGAGAACGCCGAGCGCGTCGCCAGGGTCGCCCCGGCGGACACGCTGACGCCGGCCGATCGTTACCAGGAACTGTTCGTCGCGGTCCAGACTGCGCGCGTGTTTCCTGACAGCAAGACCTTTGTCGACTGCGCGCCGTTGGGCGATCCCGAAACCATCCTCGAGGCGTACCGGGCGACCCATGCCCGACCGGACTTCGATCTCGGGCGTTTCGTCGGCGAGCACTTCGCCACCGAACATCCGCCCGAAAGCCTGTACGTCTCCGACCCGGACCGGTCGCTGCGCGACCATATCGACCTGCTGTGGGACGTGCTGACGCGCAAGCCGAGGGAGCATCCGACCGGCTCGTCGCTGCTGCCGTTGCCGCACGACTACGTGGTGCCGGGCGGGCGCTTCGGCGAGCTGTACTACTGGGACTCGTACTTCACGATGCAGGGGCTGGCCGAGAGCGGGCGCCAGGACCTGCTGCGCTCGATGGCCGACGACTTCGCCTACCTGATCGACACGTACGGCCACGTGCCGAACGGCAACCGCAGCTATTACCTGAGCCGTTCGCAGCCGCCGGTGTTCGCGCTGATGACGGAGCTGTTCGAGGAGAAGGGCGTGTGCCATGCCACGCGCTACCTGCCGCGCCTGCGCCGCGAGCACGCGTACTGGATGGACGGCTGCGACGAGCTGCGCCCGGGCGAGGCGCACCGCTGTTGCGTGCGGATGCCGGACGGCGCGCTGCTCAACCGCTACTGGGACGACCGCGACACGCCGCGCGAGGAATCGTGGATCGAGGACGTGACCACCGCGCGCGACAGCGGCCGCCCCGTGCACGAGGTGTACCGCGAGCTGCGCGCCGCGGCGGCTTCCGGTTGGGATTTCAGTTCGCGCTGGTGCGGTGGCGATGGCGCGCTGACCAGCATCCGGACGACCCACATCCTGCCGGTCGACCTCAACGCGTTCCTGCACAAGCTGGAAGCGCAGATCGCGCAGTTGGCCGAAGCGGTCGGCGAGGACGACTGCGCCGGGCGGTTCGCGCAGCTCGCGCGGGAGCGCGCCGCGGCGATGGACAAGTGGTTCTGGCGCGAGGC